>LRTP01000958.1 GCA_001550305.1 Streptomyces diastatochromogenes | reverse complement strand
ACCGCGAGCGGGGCGGCCGTGACCGTGACCGCCGCGGTGGCAAGGCCGACGAGCAGCAGCAGGGCCAGGGCCAGGGTCAGGGCGGCGCCGGTCAGCAGCGCCAGGACCGTCAGGACCGTCAGCAGCAGGGCGGCGGCCGTCAGGACCGCCAGGACCGCCAGCAGCGTGACAACGGCCCGCAGGACGACGACGACTTCGAGGGCGGCCGTCGCGGCCGTCGCGGGCGCTACCGCGACCGTCGGGGCCGTCGTGGCCGCGACGAGTTCGCCACCAACGAGCCGCAGCTCGCCGACGACGACGTCCTGATCCCCGTCGCGGGCATCCTGGACATCCTCGACAACTACGCGTTCATCCGTACGTCCGGCTACCTGCCGGGCCCGAACGACGTGTACGTCTCCCTCGCCCAGGTCCGCAAGAACGGTCTGCGCAAGGGTGACCACGTCACCGGCGCGGTCCGCCAGCCCAAGGAGGGCGAGCGCCGCGAGAAGTTCAACGCGCTCGTGCGCCTGGACTCCGTCAACGGCATGGCGCCCGAACACGGCCGCGGCCGCCCGGAGTTCAACAAGCTGACGCCGCTCTACCCGCAGGACCGCCTCCGCCTGGAGACGGACCCGGGCGTGCTGACGACCCGCATCATCGACCTCGTCGCACCGATCGGCAAGGGCCAGCGTGGTCTGATCGTGGCCCCGCCGAAGACCGGCAAGACCATGATCATGCAGGCGATCGCCAACGCGATCACGCACAACAACCCCGAGTGCCACCTGATGGTCGTCCTGGTCGACGAGCGTCCGGAAGAGGTCACCGACATGCAGCGGTCGGTGAAGGGCGAGGTCATCTCCTCGACCTTCGACCGTCCGGCCGAGGACCACACCACGGTCGCCGAGCTCGCCATCGAGCGTGCCAAGCGCCTCGTGGAGCTGGGCCACGACGTCGTCGTCCTGCTCGACTCGATCACCCGTCTGGGCCGTGCGTACAACCTCGCCGCCCCGGCCTCCGGCCGCATCCTGTCCGGTGGTGTCGACTCGACGGCCCTCTACCCGCCGAAGCGCTTCTTCGGTGCCGCGCGCAACATCGAGGACGGCGGCTCGCTGACCATCCTCGCGACCGCGCTCGTCGACACCGGGTCCCGCATGGACGAGGTCATCTTCGAGGAGTTCAAGGGCACCGGCAACGCCGAGCTCAAGCTCGACCGGAAGCTCGCCGACAAGCGCATCTTCCCGGCGGTGGACGTCGACGCGTCCGGTACCCGTAAGGAAGAGATCCTGCTCGGCAGCGACGAGCTCGCCATCACCTGGAAGCTGCGTCGCGTGCTGCACGCGCTCGACCAGCAGCAGGCGATCGAGCTGCTGCTCGACAAGATGAAGCAGACGAAGTCGAACGCCGAGTTCCTGCTGCAGATCCAGAAGACGACGCCGATGCCGGGCAACGACTGACGACATCCGCACAGCTGAGGGCCGCTCCCCGTGACGGGGGCGGCCCTTTGTGCTGCCTGGGACACATGTACGATCGCGCTCTCTTTCAACGTATGAGTCTCAGGGGGGACTTGAGTGGATACCTCCATGTCCGGGCGCGGTCGTCACAGACGCCGGATACGCATCGCCGTGCCCGTCGCGGCGGCGGCTCTGGCGGCGGCCGTCGGGGGTGCGCTCCTGATGTCGTCGGCGAACGCCGCCACCGCGCAGCCGGCTCCGCTCGCCAAGACGAGCGGCACCTCGCCGAGCCTGGCCACGCTGGAGAAGCGGATCGGCGGGGCCATGGCGAGTGACGGCACGGCCGGACGGCCGACGAGGAAGTCCTCGCCCACAAGCACGATCGGTGGCGCGAGCACGAGTACGACAGGTACCGGCTCGGGCAAGACCGCGACCACCGGTACGAGCACAGGCACGAGCGCGAACACGAGCGGCGCCTCCGTCGACCCGAAGATCATCGGCGGCACCACGACCACCATCACCACGGCCCCGTGGATGGCCCAGCTCTGGTACCTCGACGACAAGGGCACCAGCAACACCAGTGACGACTTCGGCTTCTTCTGCGGCGGCTCCGTCGTCTCGCCGACGAAGATCCTCACCGCCGCGCACTGTGTCAAGGACGAGCACGGCAAGAGCTACGACTGGAAGGCCCACGGCGCCGTCGTGACCGGCACTTCTCAGCTTCCCTCGGCAGGTGGAACCGATCTGCACGGGGGCACCGCCACTTCCGTCCTGCGGCAGTGGAACCACCCCTCCTACAACCCGTCGACCGTCGACAACGACATCGCGGTCCTCACGCTGGACGGACCCGTCAAGGCCAAGCCGATCCGGATGACGACGTCGGGCGACACCGCCTCGTACGCCTCCGGCACCAAGGCGACGCTCTACGGCTGGGGCCGCACCTCCTCCGCCACGCAGGACATCTCCGGGACCCTGAAGACGGCCACGCTGCCCATCAAGTCCGACGCCACGTGCGGCGGCTACTACCAGGCCGAGTTCATCAAGGGCCACATGGTCTGCGCGGGCAACCCCGCGACCGGCAGCGACACCGGCACCACCTCCGCCTGCAACGGCGACTCCGGCGGCCCGCTGATCGTCGGCGGCCGCATCGTGGGCGTCGTCTCCTGGGGCGTGGTGGACTGCGTCCAGAAGGGCGCGTACAGCGTCTTCACCAAGGTCAGCACGTACGTCGGTGCCGCCTACCCGCGCGTCGACGACACGAACCTGAGCGGTGACCACAAGGCCGACCTGTTCGTCCGCAACTCCTCCACCAAGACGCTGTACGAGAAGGACTCGAGCGGTACCTCGTTCGGCGCCCGGCAGTCGTGGGGCGCCTGGAGCACGTCGAACGTCGTCCTGCAGACGGACCTCGACCGGGACGGCTACCAGGACGTCGTCGAGCGCCGCACCTCCAACGGCGACATCCATTGGTGGCACTATCTGCCGTCCACGGGCAAGTGGGCCGACACCAAGCTCTTCAGCGACTGGAGGACCCGCACCCGCGTCGTCGCCCCGGGCGACGTCACCGGTGACGCCCTGCCCGACCTGCTCTCGGTCGACTCCGGCGGCGTCCTGTGGATCTACCCGGGCAAGGGCAACGGCACCTTCTCGGCCCGCGTCAAGGTGAGCTCCGGCTGGAACCAGTACAACTCCCTGCGCGCCCATGGCGACTTCACCGGCGACGGCAAGGCCGACCTGATCGCGCGCAGCAACACCGGCTCGTACGTCTATCTCTTCAAGGGCACCGGCAACGCGGGCTCCGGCGCGTTCTCCAGCCGGATCAAGGTGCGCACCTGGGCCGGCTACAACGCCTTCGACGCGGTGGGCGACGTGACCGGTGACGGCAAGGCCGACTTCCTGGCCCGTACGCCCGCCGGGACGCTCTACCTCTACCCCGGTACGGGTAAGGCGACCAGCGAGATCTTTGCCACAGCCATCAAGATCGGCACTGATTTCAAGCAGTACGACATCTTCGGCTGAAATCGCAGGTGAGCGGGGTTTCCCCGAACTCGCCCGTCACGCACTGTGCCCATCGCGCCACGCGGTGGGCGCAGTGCGTTGTGCAACCCTTGCCCGAGTTTCCCCGTCTGACCGTACGGAGCGACCATGAGGCACTACATGGCGCACCGGACCGGGCTTGGCCCTGAAAACAGGGGGTAACCGACCGCGACGAGGACAAGAGGAGCCCATGTCTGCCGAGAGCATGCCGGAACCCGGCACACCGGGTGATCCCGGAACGAGCGCCCCGCGTGGCCGCGCGAAGGGCAGCCGCCGCAAGCCGCGCGGTACGCGCAGCAAGGCCCTGCTCATCACGGCCTGGACCGCGGCGGGCATCGTGGTGCTGGGGGGCGCAGGCGCCGGGTACCTGTACTTCAAGCTCAACGGCAACATCAAGACCGTCGACATCAACCAGGCCCTCGGTACCGACCGGCCGCTGAAGGTCGACAACGGCTCCGAGAACATCCTGGTCCTGGGCTCCGACACCCGCTCCGGCAGCAACAAGAAGCTGGGCGGCGGCACCGACGACGGCAGCGCCCGCTCGGACACGGCGATGATCGTGCACATATACGAGGGCCACAAGAAGGCCAGCGTGGTCTCCATACCCCGCGACACCCTCGTCCCGCGCCCCTCCTGCACCGACGCCAAGGGTGTCACCCATGCCGCCGCGACCGGGGTGATGTTCAACTCCGCGTACTCCACCGGTGGGGCCGCCTGCGCGGTGAAGACCGTCGAGTCCATGTCCGGTATCCGCATGGACCACTACATCGAGGTCGACTTCAGCGGCTTCCAGAAGCTCATCGACGACCTCGACGGTGTTCGGGTGACCACCACCAAGAACATCAAGGACCCTGACAGCCATCTGAACCTGACCGCCGGCACGCACACCCTCGACGGACAGCAGGCGCTCGGCCTCGTCCGCACCCGGCACGGCGTCGGCGACGGCTCCGACCTCGGCCGCATCCAGCTCCAGCAGGCGTTCATCAAGGCACTGGTCAACCAGGTCAAGCACATCGGCGTGCTGTCCAGCCCCACGAAGCTGTACGACCTCGCCGACACCGCGACCAAGACCGTCACGACCGACTCCGACCTCGGCACGGTCAAGAACCTCGCGTCCTTCGCCAACGGCCTCAAGGGCATCAGCTCGTCGAACATGAACATGGTGACGATGCCGGTCCAGTACGACAGCGCGGACGCCAACCGCGTCCTCGTCGACAAGGCCAAGGCGCAGCTGGTGTGGACCGCCCTGAAGAACGACCGCGCGATCCCGAAGGCGGCCACGAAGGGCACGGCCACGGGCACCGCGAAGGGCGTCGTCAGCTCGTAGCTGCCGCCGGTACGGAGGCCGCGTCGAGGGCCGTACGAGCCCCGTGCACAGGCTCGGGAATAGATCGTCCAAGCCCCCGGTTTTGGGGGATGGCGCCAGTCCTGGCAGACTGGTACGTCGGCTCCGGTTCACGCACCCGCATCCCGCGGTGGCGACCCGGCGCCCTCCCGAAACTAGGAGACACCTTGAAGCGCGACATCCACCCCGAGTACGTCGAGACGCAGGTCAGCTGCACCTGTGGCGCGTCGTTCACCACCCGTAGCACGATCTCCAGCGGCTCCATCCGCGCCGAGGTCTGCTCCGAGTGCCACCCGTTCTACACGGGCAAGCAGAAGATCCTCGACACCGGTGGCCGCGTGGCCCGCTTCGAGGCCCGCTTCGGCAAGGCTGCCGCTGCCAAGAAGTAGCGAGCCCACAGCGCCGGTCTTCGGCGTCCCCGGCACGGGGGCGCCGGGACCGGCGCTTTGCGGTGCAGCCCCCACATTCGTCTTACCTACGTCCCTGAGCCCATGATGGAGCTGGGGACAGTCCATTGGAGCCGGAGATGTTCGAGGCGGTCGAGGAACTGATCGGCGAGCACGCCGATCTGGAGAAGAAGCTCGCTGACCCGTCGGTCCACGCCGACCAGGCCAACGCGCGCAAGCTGAACAAGCGCTACGCCGAGCTGACCCCGATCGTCGCGACGTACCGCTCCTGGAAGCAGACCGGGGACGACATCGGCACGGCGAAGGAGTTCGCCGCCGACGATCCCGACTTCGCGGCCGAGGTCAAGGAACTGGAGAAGCAGCGCGAGGAGCTCACCGAGAAGCTCCGCCTGCTGCTGGTCCCGCGTGACCCCAGCGACGACAAGGACGT
This sequence comes from Streptomyces diastatochromogenes, assembly GCA_001550305.1. Classification (GTDB taxonomy): domain Bacteria; phylum Actinomycetota; class Actinomycetes; order Streptomycetales; family Streptomycetaceae; genus Streptomyces; species Streptomyces mirabilis_D. The sequence goes on along the minus strand of LRTP01000958.1, from coordinate 20,252 downwards.
CATCCTCGAGATCAAGGCGGGCGCGGGCGGCGACGAGTCGGCCCTGTTCGCCGGCGACCTGCTGCGCATGTACCTGCGCTACGCCGAGCGCGTCGGCTGGAAGACCGAGATCATCGACTCCACCGAGTCCGAGCTCGGCGGCTACAAGGACGTCCAGGTCGCGGTGAAGACCAAGGGCGGCCAGGGTGCCACCGAGCCCGGTCAGGGTGTCTGGGCGCGCCTGAAGTACGAGGGCGGGGTGCACCGCGTGCAGCGGGTGCCCTCGACCGAGTCGCAGGGCCGTATCCACACCTCCGCGGCCGGTGTGCTGGTCACGCCCGAGGCCGAGGAGGTCGACGTCGAGATCCACGCGAACGACCTGCGCATCGACGTCTACCGCTCGTCGGGTCCCGGCGGCCAGTCCGTCAACACGACCGACTCCGCGGTGCGCATCACGCACATTCCGACCGGAGTCGTCGCCTCCTGCCAGAACGAGAAGAGCCAGCTGCAGAACAAGGAGCAGGCGATGCGTATCCTGCGCTCCAGGCTCCTCGCCGCGGCGCAGGAGGAAGCGGAGCGTGAGGCCGCGGACGCCCGCCGCAGCCAGGTCCGCACCGTCGACCGCTCCGAGAAGATCCGCACGTACAACTTCCCGGAGAACCGCATCTCGGACCACCGCGTCGGATTCAAGGCGTACAACTTGGACCAGGTGCTCGACGGGGACCTCGACGCGATGATCCAGGCGTGCGTCGACGCCGACTCGGCCGCGAAGCTCGCGGCCGCGTAAGGCGGAACGGCGGACGGCCGAACGGCGGACGGCCGAACGGCCGGACGCAGCTTTGTGAGGCCGTACCCGTAAGCCCTGCTCGTCAAGCCGTACGACAACAGCTCAGCCCCGGAGGACCAGCGTGAACCTGCTGCTCGCGGAAGTGGCCCAGGCCACCCAGCGGCTGGCCGACGCCGGCGTGCCCTCGCCGCGCAACGACGCGGAGGAGCTCGCCGCCTTCGTGCACGGCGTGAAGCGGGGCGAGCTGCACACCGTCAAGGACGTGGACTTCGACGCCCGCTACTGGGAGGCGACCGCGCGCCGCGAGGCCCGCGAGCCGCTCCAGCACATCACCGGGCACGCCTACTTCCGTTATCTGGAACTCCAGGTGGGCCCGGGGGTGTTCGTCCCGCGTCCGGAGACGGAGTCCGTCGTCGGCTGGGCCATAGACGCCGTCCGCGCGATGGATGTCGTCGAGCCGCTGATCGTCGACCTGTGCACCGGCTCGGGCGCCATCGCGCTCGCGCTCGCGCAGGAGGTCCCGCGCTCCCGCGTACATGCCGTGGAGCTGTCCGAGGACGCCCTCCAGTGGACGCGCAAGAACGTCGAGGGGTCCAGGGTCGACCTGCGCCAGGGAGACGCCCTGGAGGCCTTCAGGGACCTCGACGGCCAGGTGGACCTGGTGATCTCCAACCCGCCGTACATCCCGCTCACGGAATGGGAGTACGTGGCGCCGGAGGCCCGGGACTACGATCCCGAACTCGCCCTGTTCTCGGGCGAGGACGGACTGGACCTCATCCGTGGCATCGAGCGCACCGCGCACCGACTGCTGCGCCCCGGCGGCGTCGTCGTCATCGAGCACGCCGACACCCAGGGCGGGCAGGTGCCGTGGATCTTCACCGAGGAGCGGGGCTGGGCCGACGCGGCCGATCACCCGGACCTCAACAACCGGCCGCGGTTCGCGACCGCCCGCAAGGCGATGCCGTGAGCGCGCGCATCGTGACCCCCAGCCAGCAGTACGTGTACGAGGAGGCCCGCTAAATGGCACGGCGATACGACACCAACGACGCGACCGACCGCATCACCGGTCTGCGTGAGGCCGCGTCCGCCGTTCGCCGTGGCGAGCTGGTGGTCCTCCCGACGGACACGGTGTACGGCATCGGCGCCGACGCGTTCACCTCGGAAGCCGTCGCCGACCTCCTCGAGGCCAAGGGCCGGGGCCGCAACATGCCCACCCCTGTCCTCATCGGCTCCCCGAACACCCTGCACGGCCTCGTCACGGACTTCTCCGAGATGGCCTGGGAGCTCGTCGACGCGTTCTGGCCGGGTGCGCTCACCCTCGTCGCCAAGCACCAGCCGTCCCTGCAGTGGGACTTGGGCGACACCCGGGGCACGGTGGCCATCCGTATGCCGCTGCACCCGGTCGCCATCGAACTGCTGACGGAGGTCGGCCCGATGGCCGTCTCCTCCGCGAACCTCACGGGCCACCCGGCGCCGGAGGACTGTGACGCCGCGCAGGAGATGCTCGGCGACTCCGTCTCCGTGTACCTCGACGGCGGTGCGACCCCGGGCAACGTTCCCTCCTCGATCGTCGACGTCACCGGCAAGGTGCCGGTCCTGCTGCGTGCGGGTGCGCTGTCGGCGGAGGAGCTCCGGAAGGTCGTACCCGACCTCGAGGTGGCGAATTGACAGCCCCTGACGCGGGGCGTGGCATAGGCACGGGGATCACGGGGACCAATGGGTCCCCCAGGGGGTCCTTCCGCATCCTCCACGTCAGCACCGGCAACGTGTGCCGCTCGCCGATCACCGAGCGGCTGACCCGCCATGCCCTCGCGGACCGGCTGGGCGACCCCCTGTGGGGCGGCCTCATCGTCGAGAGCGCCGGCACCTGGGGGCACGAGGGCGCCCCCATGGAGGCCAACGCCGAGACGGTCCTCGCGGACTTCGGCGCGGACCCCTCCGGCTTCGTCGGCCGCGAGCTCCTCGACGACCACGTCATCAGGGCCGACCTGGTCCTCACCGCGACCCGCGACCACCGCGCCCAGGTCATCTCCATGGGCCACTCCGCGGGCCTGCGCACCTTCACCCTGAAGGAGTTCACCAGGCTGGTCCGCGCCATAGACCCGGCCACGCTCCCGCCCCTGGAGGACGGTGTGGTCGAACGTGCCCGTGCCCTGGTGCGGGCCGCGGCCGCTCTACGCGGGTGGCTGCTGGCCCCGACGGCGGAGGCGGACGAGGTGTTCGACCCGTACGGTGCGCCTCTGCCGTTCTTCCGTTCGATCGGCGACGAGATCAACGAGGCTCTGGATCCGGTGGTGACGGCGTTGACGGGGGTGCGGGCGCGCGCGTAGGTCGGTGTGGGCGTTTTCTTGTGGAGCGCCCGATAGGCCGTAATACCGGGCGTCCCACCGGTCCCGGTTCTACATTGGACGTAGCGCACCCCGCCGAGGCCCGGAGTCCACCATGCCGGTCACACAAACGCTGGAAGCGGATGTTCTGCGTCTGCAGGACCCGGAGCTCGCCGAGATCCTGATGGGGGAGCTGGCGCGGCAGTCGACGACGCTCCAGCTGATCGCGGCCGAGAACTTCACCTCGAAGGCGGTGCTGACCGCCCTCGGGTCGCCGCTGGCGAACAAATACGCCGAGGGGTATCCCGGCGCCCGCCACCACGGCGGCTGCGAGATCGTCGACGTCGCCGAGCGCCTCGCGGTCGAGCGCGCCAAGGCCCTCTTCGGCGCCGAGCACGCCAACGTGCAGTCCCACTCCGGATCCTCGGCCGTCCTCGCCACGTACGCCGCCCTGCTGCGGCCGGGGGACACCGTCCTGGCCATGGGGCTGCCGTTCGGCGGCCACCTCACGCACGGGTCGCCCGCGAACTTCTCCGGCCGCTGGTTCGACTTCGTCGGGTACGGGGTGGAGGCGGAGAGCGGGCTCATCGACTACGACCAGGTGCGCGCACTGGCCCGTACGCACCGGCCGAAGGCCATCGTCTGCGGGGCGATCTCCTACCCCCGGCACATCGACTACGCGCTCTTCCGGGCGATCGCCGACGAGGTCGGCGCCTATCTCATCGCCGACGCCGCCCACCCCATCGGCCTGGTCGCCGGGGGAGCGGCGCCCAGTCCGGTGCCGTACGCCGATGTCGTCTGCGCCACCACGCACAAGGTCCTGCGCGGCCCCCGCGGCGGCATGATCCTCTGTGGTGGCCAGCTGGCCGAGCGGGTCGACCGGGCCGTGTTCCCCTTCACCCAGGGCGGCGCCCAGATGCACACCATCGCCGCCAAGGCCGTCGCGTTCGGCGAGGCCGCGACGCCCGCGTTCGCGGCGTACGCGCATCAGGTGGTCGCCAACGCGAAGGTGCTGGCCGAGGGGCTGGCCGCGGAGGGGCTCGCCCTCACCACCGGGGGGACCGACACCCACATGCTCACCGCGGACACCGCTCCGCTCGGTCTCGACGGACGTAGCGCACGAGGCCGTCTGGCCGCCGCCGGAATGGTCCTCGACACCTGCGCGCTGCCCCACGGCGACGCCCGCGGCCTGCGCCTGGGCACGGCCGCGCTGACCACGCAGGGGATGGGCGAGGCGGAGATGTCGCAGGTCGCGAAGTTGTTCGCGGCGGTGCTGCGGGACGAGGCCGACAGCAAGCGGGCACGTGAAGAAGTACGGGATCTGGCCGGGAGATTTCCGCCCTATCCGGACGAGTGAGGGGTACACGCACACGTGTGCACAGCCACTCGTGCAACCATCGTCGCTACCCGGAAGTCCCCAACCATATGCGCGCATCGCTAGGGTGTGGGGCTGAGATGGCCAGCGAGACCTGTGGGGAAGCCCGTGCGTGAATATCTGCTGACGCTCTGCATCACGGCCGCGGTGACGTATCTGCTGACAGGGCCGGTACGGAAGTTCGCGATCGTGGCCGGAGCCATGCCGCAGATCCGGGCACGTGACGTGCACCGGGAACCCACGCCACGGCTCGGCGGCATCGCGATGTTCTTCGGTCTGTGCGCCGGTCTGCTGGTCGCCGACCATCTGCGGAACCTCAACGCGGTCTTCTCGGACTCCAACGAGCCCCGCGCACTGCTTTCCGGCGCCGCCCTGATCTGGCTGATCGGTGTCCTGGACGACAAGTTCGAGATCGACGCCCTGATCAAGCTGGGCGGCCAGATGATCGCCGCGGGTGTGATGGTCATGCAGGGTCTGACGATCCTGTGGCTGCCCATCCCCGGCGTCGGCCTGGTCGCGCTGACCCAGTGGCAGGGCACCCTGCTCACCGTGGCGCTGGTCGTCATCACCATCAACGCGGTGAACTTCGTCGACGGCCTCGACGGTCTCGCCGCCGGCATGGTGTGCATCGCCTCCGCCGCGTTCTTCCTGTACGCGTACCGCATCTGGTACAGCTACGGCATCGAGGCCGCCGCCCCGGCGACCCTCTTCGCGTCGATCCTCATGGGCATGTGTCTGGGCTTCCTGCCGCACAACATGCACCCCGCCCGGATCTTCATGGGTGACTCCGGCTCGATGCTGATCGGCCTGGTGCTGGCCGCGGGCGCGATCTCCATCACCGGGCAGATCGACCCGGACGCGATGAACCTGTTCTCCGGTTCGGAGCGCAACACCGTGCACCAGACGGTGCCGGTCTACATCCCGCTGCTGCTGCCGCTGACGATCATTGCGGTCCCGGCCGCCGACCTGGTGCTCGCCATCGTGCGGCGCACCTGGCGTGGTCAGTCGCCCTTCGCCGCCGACCGCGGCCACCTGCACCACCGCCTCCTGGAGGTCGGCCACTCGCACAGCAGGGCCGTCCTGATCATGTACTTCTGGTCGGCGCTGATCGCCTTCGGAGCGCTCGCCTTCTCGGTGAACTCGGCGTCCATGTGGATCGTGCTCGGCATCGCGGCGCTCAGCGCGGTGGGTCTCGTACTGCTCCTGCTGCCGCGCTTCACGCCGCGTGCCCCGCGCTGGGCCGAGCACCTGGTGCCGCCGCGCTACCGCCGCCGGCGCAGGGTCGCCCTGGCGGCCGAGGCGCAGGCAGCCATGGCCTCCGTCGGGTACGAGGAGCCGACGTCCCACGAGAAGGCGGCCCAGGAGCGGGAAGAGGGCGTCCGCGAACACCGTTCCCCGGTCACCACGGGTGTCTCAGGAGTCAACGGAGCGACGGCCATTGGGCCCCGTGCGCGCTTCGTTGAAGGGCGCAAAGCCGAATCTTCACGCTGACGCAAAGTAAGAATCCTGCAAGAGGGATCATCGCCAAACCGCGTCAATACCAGACAAGTCACCCTCGATATTGCACAAACGCGCGGGTTCACTCTCATGTGTGACAGCGAGCACACCTTCTAGGTAAAGACCGCATCAAATAGTTTGTGATACGGTTCACGAGAACCCGGGATAGAGCCGAAGGACCGTCGTGAGACGGCCCCTTGGCGTGAGGTTCTCTCTCAGCCCGGGACTACGCTCGTCCATGACGACACCCTGCCCCCGAAGCAAGCGGAGTTGCCGCCATGCCGTCCAATGACGCCCGGAACCTGTTGCACACCGCTGTCCCCACGGCGGCCGTCGGCGCGATCGCCGTCGCCGTCAGTGGCGTGGTCGCGGGTGGCAAGGGTGCGCTCGGTGCGGGCATCGGCACACTGCTGGCCATCCTCTTCATGGGGATCGGCCTCTACGTCCTGCAGTGGACGGCAAAAACGCTCCCGCAGCTGTTCCAGGCCATGGGCCTGATGCTCTACGTGGCCCAACTCCTGCTGCTCCTGATCTTCGTGGCACTCTTCAAGCACACGTCTCTGTTCAACCCCAGGGCGTTCGCGGTCGGTCTCGTCCTCGCGACCGTCGTGTGGATGGCGGCGCAAGCGCGGGCGCACATGAAGGCCAAGATCTTCTATGTCGACCCCGAACCCGAGAAGAAGAGCGAGAAGCCCGAGAAATCAGGGTCCTCGTCGTGAGGGGTAGGGGTGGGATAAAGCCATGTGGGAGATCCTGCTATCGTCCGGTGCCAACTGCGGCATCGCGGGCGCGGGCATCTGAGCTGACGCCTGCTCAATCGCGAGGCTTGATGCCCCACAGCCGCCCCCACATTCGTTACACCAGTCCAGTGCCGAACCGCGGCTGCGCGCCGCGCCGACACAACGAGGTTGCCGTACCTATGCGTCACGCCGAAGGAGCCCGTGGTGAGTGCTGACCAGACCCAGCTCGCCTTTGACTGGAGCTGTCGGATCATGTCCGACAACGGGTGTGGCTTTCCGGCTCCGGGCCTGCACTCGTTCCTCTTCAAGCCGATCGCCACGGTCGGGGGGTTCGAGTTCAACAAGGTCATGCTGCTCGCCCTCCTCACCTCCATCCTTGTCGTCGCCTTCTTCTGGGCGGCCTTCGGCAAGGCCAAGGTGATCCCGGGCAAGCTGCAGATGGTCGGTGAGGCCGGTTACGACTTCGTGCGCCGCGGCATCGTCTACGAGACGCTCGGCAAGCGCGAGGGCGAGAAGTACGTCCCGATCATGGTCTCGCTGTTCTTCTTCATCTGGATCATGAACATCTGGTCCGTGATCCCGCTGGCGCAGTTCCCGGTCTCGTCGGTCTTCGCCTTCCCGGTCGTGCTCGCCGTGATCGTCTATGTCCTCTGGGTCTCGGTCACGTTCAAGCGCCACGGCTTCGTCGGCTTCTTCAAGAACGTGACGGGCTACGACAAGTCGCTCGGCGGCGTGCTGCCGCTCGTGATGGTCATCGAGTTCTTCTCGAACCTGGTCGTCCGGCCCTTCACGCACGCGGTCCGACTCTTCGCCAACATGTTCGCCGGCCACCTGATGCTGGTCATGTTCACGGTCGCCTCCTGGTACCTGCTGAACAGCTACATGATCCCTGCGGCCGGCGTCTCGTTCGTGATGACCGTCGTCATGATCCTCTTCGAGCTTTTCGTGCAGGCCGTCCAGGCGTACGTCTTCGTGCTGCTGGCCTGCTCGTACCTTCAGGGCGCGCTCGCCGAGCACCACTGAGTCACCGCCCCACACGCCCCAGAACGTCCGGTGGCCAACCCCCGCCGGTCCAAGAAAGAGAAGGAAGAATCAGCATGGCTGCCACTGAGACCCTCGCCGCTGTCACGGGTTCGCTCGGTTCCATCGGTTACGGCCTCGCCGCCATCGGCCCCGGCGTCGGCGTCGGCATCATCTTCGGTAACGGCACCCAGGCCCTGGCCCGTCAGCCCGAAGCCGCCGGCCTGATCCGCGCCAACCAGATCCTCGGCTTCGCCTTCTGTGAGGCGCTCGCCCTCATCGGCATCGTTATGCCGTTCGTGTTCGGTAACTAGTCACTCCTTACCGACACGGAACGACGAAAGGCACTGATGTGATCGCCAACCTGGTACAGCTGGCGGCCGAGGAGAAGCAGAACCCGCTCATCCCGGCCGGTCCCGAGCTGCTCGTCGGCACCATCGCCTTCGCCATCGTGTTCTTCTTCTTCTGGAAGAAGCTCCTCCCGAACATCAACAAGGTTCTGGAAGAGCGCCGCGCGGCGATCGAAGGCGGTATCGAAGAGGCCGACGCCATGAAGGTCGAAGCCCAGAGCGTGCTGGAGCAGTACAAGGCCCAGCTCGCCGAGGCACGGCACGAGGCCGCGCGTCTGCGCCAGGAGGCGCAGGAGCAGGGTGCCCAGCTCATCGCCGACATGCGTGCGGAAGGCCAGCGGCAGCGCGAGGAGATCGTCGTCGCCGGTCACGCCCAGATCGAGGCCGACCGCAAGGCCGCCTCGCAGGCGCTGCGCCAGGACGTGGGCAAGCTCGCCACCGACCTGGCCGGCAAGCTCGTCGGTGAGTCCCTCGAGGACCACGCCCGGCAGAGCCGCGTCATCGACCGCTTCCTCGACGACCTCGAGGAGAAGGCCGAGGCGACTCGATGACCGCACACGGAGCAAGCCGCGAGGCCCTCGCTGCAGCTCGTGAGCGTCTCGATGCGCTGACGGACTCGACGTCCGTGGACGCGGTCCAGCTCGCCGACGAGCTGGCCGCCGTCACCACGCTGCTCAGCCGCGAGGTGTCGCTGCGTCGGGTCCTGACCGACCCGGCGCAGCCCGGCGAGGCCAAGGCCGAGCTGGCCCAGCGCCTGCTCGGCGGCCAGGTCGGCGGGTCGACCGCGGACCTGGTGGCCGGCCTGGTGCGCTCGCGCTGGTCGCAGTCGCGTGACCTGGTGGACACGCTGGAGGAGCTGGCGAGCATCGCCGACCTCACGGCCGCCCAGCGGGCGAACGCGCTCGACGACGTCGAGGACGAACTGTTCCGCTTCGGTCGGATCGTCTCTTCGAACACCGAGCTGCGCGCCGCGCTGACCGACCGCACCGCCTCGAAGGCGGCCAAGAGCGAGCTGCTGCACAGCCTGCTCGGCGGTCGGGCCAACCCGACCACCGAACGCCTGGTGACGCGCCTTGTGGCCGCGCCCCGGGGACGTAGCCTGGAGGCGGGACTCGAGTCCCTGTCCAAGCTCGCCGCCGATCGCCGCAACCGCATGGTCGCCGTCGTCACCTCGGCGGTCCCGCTGAGCGACGGACAGAAGCAGCGCCTCGGCGCCGCTCTGGCGAAGCTCTACGGCCGCCCGATGCACCTCAACCTCGACGTGGACCCCGAGGTCGTCGGCGGGATCCGGGTGCAGGTCGGCGACGAGATCATCGACGGTGCCGTCGCGGACCGACTCGAGGACGCGCGCCGCCGCATCGTCGGCCAGTAGCAACTCAATACGCGTAACCACGTAGTACTTACGGCCCTGGTTGGGCCGTGCAGAGGATTCCTGGGGGCTGACCCCAGACCCCCCAAGAAAACTTCGGGCCCAACAAGGAGAGCAGGGAACCCAGATGGCGGAGCTCACGATCCGGCCGGAGGAGATCCGGGACGCGCTGGAGAACTTTGTCCAGTCGTACAAGCCGGACGCGGCCTCGCGCGAGGAGGTCGGTACGGTCACCGTCGCCGGCGACGGTATCGCCAAGATCGAGGGCCTTCCCTCGGCGATGGCGAACGAGCTGCTGAAGTTCGAGGACGGAACCCTCGGTCTCGCGCTGAACCTGGAAGAGCGCGAGATCGGTGCGGTCGTCCTCGGCGAGTTCAGCGGTATCGAGGAGGGCCAGCCGGTGCAGCGCACCGGTGAGGTGCTGTCCGTCGCCGTGGGCGAGGGCTACCTCGGCCGCGTCGTCGACCCGCTCGGCAACCCGATCGACGGCCTCGGCGAGATCGAGACCACCGGCCGCCGCGCCCTCGAGCTGCAGGCCCCGGGCGTCATGGTCCGCAAGTCGGTGCACGAGCCGATGGAGACCGGCTACAAGGCCGTCGACGCGATGACCCCGATCGGCCGTGGCCAGCGTCAGCTGGTCATCGGCGACCGTCAGACCGGCAAGACCGCGCTGGCCGTCGACACGATCATCAACCAGCGCGACAACTGGCGCTCGGGCGACATCAAGAAGCAGGTCCGCTGCATCTACGTCGCCATCGGTCAGAAGGGTTCGACCATCGCCTCCGTGCGTGGCGCCCTCGAAGAGGCCGGCGCGCTGGAGTACACGACCATCGTCGCCGCCCCGGCGTCCGACCCGGCCGGCTTCAAGTACCTTGCGCCGTACACCGGTTCGGCCATCGGCCAGCAGTGGATGTACGAGGGCAAGCACGTCCTCATCATCTTCGACGACCTCTCGAAGCAGGCCGACGCCTACCGCGCCGTGTCCCTGCTGCTCCGCCGTCCGCCGGGGCGCGAGGCCTACCCCGGTGACGTCTTCTACCTGCACTCCCGTCTGCTGGAGCGCTGCGCGAAGCTCTCCGACGACCTGGGCGCCGGTTCGATGACGGGTCTGCCGATCGTCGAGACCAAGGCGAACGACGTGTCGGCGTTCATCCCGACCAACGTCATCTCCATCACCGACGGCCAGTGCTTCCTGGAGTCCGACCTGTTCAACGCCGGCCAGCGTCCGGCCCTGAACGTCGGTATCTCGGTCTCCCGCGTCGGTGGCTCCGCCCAGCACAAGGCGATGAAGCAGGTCTCCGGCCGACTCCGCCTGGACCTCGCCCAGTACCGCGAGCTGGAGGCGTTCGCCGCCTTCGGTTCCGACCTGGACGCCGCGTCGAAGTCCCAGCTGGAGCGCGGTCAGCGGTTGGTCGAGCTGCTCAAGCAGGCTCAGTACCAGCCGATGGCCACCGAGGACCAGGTCGTCTCCGTGTGGGCCGGTACCACCGGCAAGATGGACGAGGTACCGGTCGCCGACATCCGCCGCTTCGAGAAGGAGCTCCTCGAGTACCTGCACCGCAAGGAGCAGGGACTCATGACCTCCATCAAGGAGGGCGGCAAGATGTCGGACGACACCCTCACGGCCATCGCGGACGCCATCGCGGACTTCAAGAAGCAGTTCGAGACCTCGGACGGCAAGCTTCTCGGCGAAGACGTTCCGGCCGCGGCCAAGTGACGTAAGGAAGGGACCTGACTCATGGGAGCCCAGCTCCGGGTCTACAAGCGTCGCATCCGATCCGTCACCGCGACCAAGAAGATCACCAAGGCGATGGAGATGATCGCCGCCTCGCGCGTCGTCAAGGCGCAGCGCAAGGTGGCGGCCTCCGCGCCGTACGCGACCGAGCTCACCCGCGCGGTCACGGCGGTCGGCACCGGCTCGAACACCAAGCACCCGCTGACCACGGAGGCGGAGACGGCGACCCGTTCCGCGGTGCTGCTCCTCACGAGCGACCGCGGACTGGCCGGCGCCTTCAACTCCAACGCCATCAAGGCGGCGGAGCTGTTGACCGCCCGTCTTGAGGCGGAGGGCAAGGAGGTCGACACGTACATCGTCGGCCGCCGCGGTCTGGCCCACTACAACTTCCGCGAGCGCAAGGTCGTGGAGTCGTGGTCGGGTTTCACCGACGAGCCCACCTACGCGGACGCCAAGAAGGTCGCGGCTCCGCTCATCGAGGCCATCGAAACGGCGACGGCGGACGGCGGCGTGGATGAACTCCACATCGTCTACACCGAGTTCGTGTCGATGATGACGCAGAACGCGGTCGACGGCCGCCTGCTGCCACTGCGCCTCGAAGAGGTCGCGGAAGAGGCGCCCAAGGGCGAGATCCTTCCGCTGTACGAGTTCGAGCCGTCGGCGGAGGACGTCCTCGACGCCCTGCTGCCCCGGTACGTCGAGAGCCGTATCTACAACGCGCTGCTCCAGTCGGCTGCCTCCAAGCACGCCGCCACCCGCCGCGCGATGAAGTCGGCGACCGACAACGCGGGAGACCTGATCACCACGCTCTCCCGTCTTGCCAATGCGGCCCGCCAGGCCGAAATCACCCAGGAAATCAGCGAGATCGTCGGTGGCTCCGCAGCCCTTGCCGACGCGACCGCGGGGAGTGACAAGTAATGACGACGACTTCTGAGACGGCCGTTGCCACGGGCCGCGTCGCCCGGGTCATCGGCCCGGTCGTCGACGTGGAGTTCCCCGTCGACGCGATGCCGGACATCTACAACGCCCTTCACGTCGAGGTGGCCGACCCGGCCAACGCCGGCGAGAAGAAGACGCTGACCCTGGAAGTCGCCCAGCACCTGGGTGACGGCCTGGTCCGCACGATCTCCATGCAGCCCACCGACGGTCTGGTCCGCCAGGCCGCGGTCACCGACACCGGCACGGGCATCACCGTCCCGGTCGGTGACTTCACCAAGGGCAAGGTGTTCAACACCCTCGGTGAGGTGCTGAACTCCGACGAGAAGTACGAGGGCGAGCGCTGGTCCATCCACCGCAAGGCCCCCCGCTTCGACGAGCTCGAGTCGAAGACCGAGATGTTCGAGACCGGCGTCAAGGTCATCGACCTTCTCACCCCGTACGTCAAGGGTGGAAAGATCGGTCTGTTCGGTGGTGCCGGTGTCGGCAAGACGGTGCTCATCCAGGAGATGATCTACCGCGTCGCCAACAACCACGACGGTGTCTCCGTGTTCGCCGGTGTCGGCGAGCGCACCCGTGAGGGCAACGACCTCATCGAGGAGATGTCGGACTCGGGCGTCATCGACAAGACCGCGCTTGTCTTCGGTCAGATGGACGAGCCCCCGGGCACCCGTCTGCGCGTGGCCCTCGCGGGTCTGACGATGGCGGAGTACTTCCGTGACGTCCAGAACCAGGACGTGCTGTTCTTCATCGACAACATCTTCCGCTTCACGCAGGCCGGTTCCGAGGTCTCGACCCTGCTCGGCCGTATGCCCTCCGCGGTGGGCTACCAGCCGAACCTGGCCGACGAGATGGGTCTCCTCCAGGAGCGCATCACCTCGACCCGTGGTCACTCGATCACCTCGATGCAGGCGATCTACGTCCCCGCGGACGACCTGACCGACCCGGCCCCGGCCACCACGTTCGCCCACCTCGACGCGACGACGGTGCTCTCCCGTCCGATCTCCGAGAAGGGCATCTACCCGGCCGTGGACCCGCTGGACTCCACGTCCCGCATCCTGGACCCGCGCTACATCGCGGCGGATCACTACGCCGCCGCGATGCGGGTCAAGTCGGTCCTGCAGAAGTACAAGGACCTCCAGGACATCATCGCGATCCTCGGTATCGACGAGCTCGGCGAGGAGGACAAGCTCACTGTCCACCGCGCCCGTCGCGTGGAGCGCTTCCTGTCCCAGAACACCCACGTCGCCAAGCAGTTCACCGGCGTCGACGGGTCGGACGTCCCGCTGGACGAGTCGATCGCGGCCTTCAACGCGATCATCGACGGTGAGTACGACCACTTCCCGGAGCAGGCGTTCTTCCTGTGCGGTGGCATTGAGGACCTCAAGGCCAACGCCAAGGAGCTCGGCGTCTCCTGAATCTCGCGTACCTGAGGGACTCCGGTTCCTGAGGAACTCGTGTTCGTGAAGGAGGGGGACGGGACCGCACCTCGCGGGGCGCGTCCCGTCCCCCTCCGTACGCCCATTAGACTTTGACCCAACACCCGGCGGCCATGCCGGGTGGTGACCCGAGGAGCCCACCTTGGCTGCTGAGCTGCACGTCGAGCTCGTCGCCGCGGACCGCAGTGTCTGGTCCGGCGAGGCCACCCTGGTCGTCGCGCGTACCGCGTCCGGCGACATCGGCGTCATGCCCGGTCACCAGCCGCTGCTCGGTGTGCTGGAGTCGGGCCCGGTGACCATCCGTACGAGTGATGGTGGAACGGTCGTCGCCGCGGTGCACGGCGGTTTCATCTCGTTCGCCGACAACAAGCTTTCACTGCTGGCCGAGATCGCCGAGCTGTCGGACGAGATCGACGTCCAGCGCGTGGAGCGGGAGCTCGAGCGCGCGAAGGCGGAGGGCGATGCCTCCGCCGAGCGCCGCGCGGACGTCCGTCTGCGGGCGGTGTCGGCGCGCTGAGTCGCCGCGCTGTGTGATGCTTTGCCTCAGCCGCGGCGGGGACCGGATCACTCCGGACCCCGCCGCGGCTGAGGCGAATGCGGAGGTTTTTTCTTTTCCGTTACCTAGGAGACGAGGAGGTCGGTGTCGATGGTCCTCGCTCTGACTGTGTGCGGATTGGTAGTGGCGCTCGTGGTGGTGGGGCTGTTCGTCTTCGGCCTCCGCCGCCGGCTGATCCAGCGCTCCGGAGGCACCTTCGACTGCAGCCTGCGCTGGGACGTCCCGGAGAAGAGCGATCCCAACGGAAAAGGCTGGGGCTACGGCGTCGCCCGCTACAACGGCGACCGCATCGAGTGGTACCGCGTCTTCTCGTACTCCCCCCGCCCGCGCCGCGTCCTGGAACGCTCGGCGATCGAGGTGGCCGGCCGCCGCACCCCGGACGGCGAGGAGGAGCTCGCCCTGCTCTCCGACGCGATCATCCTGGCCTGTGTGCACCGGGGTACCCGGCTGGAACTGGCGATGAGCGAGGACGCGCTGACCGGTTTCCTCGCGTGGCTGGAGGCGGCCCCGCCCGGACAGCGAGTGAATGTGGCCTGAGAGGCCACACTCACTCGCTGGGTGGGGGTCCCCCCGGACGAAGTCCGGGGGAGCGTCCATGTTGCTCGGCGGCTATCCGAGCCCGCTGGTGAGGGCGCTCACCAGTTCGCCGTTGCTGGTGTCTCCGCTGAACTCCCAGAAGAACGCGCCGCCCAGGCCCTGACTCTTGGCCCAGGCCATCTTTGTGCCGATGGTCGCCGGGGTGTCGTAGGACCACCAGTTGGTGCCGCAGTGCGCGTACGCCGTCCCGGCGATCGTGCCGGTGGCCGGGCAGGACGTCTTGAGCACCTTGTAGTCCTCGATGCCCTGCTCGTACGTTCCCGGCGCCGGCCCCGTGGCCGTGCCGCCCGGCGCGTCCTGGGTGACGCCCGTCCAGCCGCGGCCGTAGAAGCCGATGCCGATCAGCAGCTTGCTCGCGGGCACGCCCTTCGCCTTGAACTTGGCGATCGCGTCGGCCGTGGTGAAGCCGGGCGTCGGGATGCCGCTGTACGAGGTGAGCGGGGAGTGCGGGGCCGTCGGGCCCTGCGCGTTGAACGCTCCGAAGAAGTCGTACGACATCACGTTGTACCAGTCGACGTACTGCGAGGCGCCCGCGTAGTCGGCGGCGTCGATCTTGCCGCCGGAGGTGCCGTCCGCCGTGGTGGCCGCGGTGACCAGGTTGTTCGTGCCGAACTTGGCGCGCAGGGCCTGCATCAGGTTCTTGTAGGCCGCGGCGCCGCTGGTGTCGCAGGACAGGCCGCAGGCGTTCGGGTACTCCCAGTCGATGTCGATGCCGTCGAAGACGTCGGCCCAGCGCGGGTCCTCGACCAGGTTGTAGCAGGACTGGGCGAACGCGGTCGGGTTGGCCGCGGCCTGGGCGAAGCCGCCGGACCAGGTCCAGCCGCCGAAGGACCAGAGGATCTTGATGTTCGGGTACTTGGCCTTCAGCTCGCGCAGCTGGTTGAAGTTGCCGCGCAGCGGCTGGTCCCAGGTGTCGGCGACGCCGCTGACCGACTGGTCGGCGGTGAAGGCCTTGTCGTAGTCGGCGTAGGAGTCGCCGATCGCGCACTGGCCGTTGGTGACGTTGCCGAAGGCGTAGTTGATGTGCGTGATCTTGGGGGCCGAGCCGGACGTCACCAGGTTCTTGACGTTGTAGTTGCGGCCGTAGATGCCCCACTCGGTGAAGTAGCCGAGCTTGACGGCGTTGCCGATGGGCGGCGGGGTGGTGCCGCCACCGGTGGTGTGCACGGCGACCGCGCCGCTGACCGGACCGGTCTGGTCGGCGGTGTCACGGGCCTGGACGGTGTACGAGTAGTCGGTGCCGGCGGTCAGACCGGTGTCCGTGTACGAGGTCGTGGTCACGGTGGCGACCTTGGTGCCGCCGCGCAGGACGTCGTAGTTCTTGACGCCCTTGTCGTCGGTGGCCGCGCTCCAGGAGAGCTTCACCGAGGTGTCGGTGATCGCGGAGGCGGTGGGGGTGCCGGGCGCGCTGGGCGGGTTGTCGCCGGGGACGGTGGTGCCACCGTCACAACTGCCGCCGTTGAGCGTGCAGTTGGACGGAGATCCGGTGCCGGCCCCGTTGAAGCCGAAGGAGACGGAGGCGCCTGCGGCGAGGGTGCCGTTGTAGGACTTGTTCTTGGCGGTCCAGTGGGTGCCGGAGGAGGTGACGTCCGCGTCCCAGGCCGAGGTGACGGACGTACCGGAGGGGAAGTCCCAGTCGATCGTCCAGGAACTGATGCTGGTGGTACCGGTGTTGGTGACCGTCCACTTGCCTTCGAAGCCCGTACCCCAGTCCTGGGTCTTGGTGTACGTGGCGGTGGCGGAGGTGGCTGCCGAGGCGGGGCTCGCGAGCCCGACGAGGGCGGCGAGAGGAAGCAGCAGGGTGGTGAGTCCTGCCACGGTTCGCTGTCGGACTCTGGTTCTGAAGCGCATGATGCCTCTCCTCGGGGGTGTCGTGGGCATGGCTAAGCGCAGTGCGGCGAGAATAGAAAGGTCTGGACCATAGGTCAATAGGTCTGGACCAGTGCGCCCGCGCGGTGAGTCAGACCCCCAACTCCTGCGCCAGCACGGCCGCTTGGACCCTGCTGCGCAGCTCCAGCTTCCCCAGCAGACGGCTGACGTGGGTCTTCACCGTCGCCTCCGCCATCTCCAGCCGGCCCGCGATCTCCGCGTTGGAGAGCCCCTCGCCCAGGCAGGACAGCACTTCCCGCTCCCGCCGCGTCAGCGAGTCGAGCACGGCCGGGTCGGCGCTCGGCTCCCGTACCGGCTTCGCGGCGAACTCGGCGATCAGCCGACGCGTCACGGCCGGGGCGATCAGCCCCTCGCCGCTCGCCACCGTTCGCACCGCCATCAGCAGGTCCCTCGCCTCCGTGTTCTTCAGCAGAAACCCGGAGGCGCCCGCGCGCAGCGCCCCGAAGACGTACTCGTCGAGGTCGAAGGTGGTGAGCACGAGCACGTCGGCGAGCCGCTCGGCTACCACCTGACGGGTGGCGGACACCCCGTCGAGCCGGGGCATCTGCACATCCATCAGGACCAGGTCCGGGCGGAGTTCGCGGGCGAGCGCGACCGCCTGCTCACCGTCCGCGGCCTCGCCGACCACCTCGATGTCGGGTGCGCTGCGCAGGATGAGGACGAGCCCGGCCCGTACGGCGGACTGGTCCTCGGCGACGAGCACGCGGATCATTCGGACTCTCCTCGGACGAGGGGCAGGGTGGCGCGTACGGCCCAGATCGCGCCGACCTCGCCGTCTTTTCCACCCTTGCCGTTCTTGACGTTCCCGCTGTCGGGGGAGGGCTCGGGCCCCGCCTCGAAACTGCCGCCCAGCAGGTCGGCCCGCTCCCGCATCCCCACGAGACCGGCGCCGGAACCGGGGGCGCGGGGGCCGCTCGGACCGCCGTACGGACTGGTCACCGCGATGGCGAGCGAGCCGTCCCGCTGGGTGAGCGTCACCGTGACACGGCCCTCGGGCGCGTGCTTGAGGGCGTTGGTCAGCGACTCCTGGACGATGCGGTACGCGGCGAGCTCGACCGGGGCGGGCACCTTGCCGTGCTCGGTGGTGAGCGTGACGTCGAGTCCGTTGGTGCGGGCGCCGGTGACCAGGGCGCCGAGTCCGTCGAGGGTGGGTGCGGCGGACGGCTCGCGGTCGTCGCTGCCGTCGCGCAGGAGCCCGATCAGCCGGCGCATCTCCGCGAGCCCCTCGACGCTGTTCTCACGGATGACGGTGAGCGCGTCCCTGGACGTGTTCGGGTCGTCGATGGAGAGCGCGGCCGTGGAGTGGATCGCGATCGCGGACAGATGGTTGGCCACCATGTCGTGCAACTCCCGTGCCATCCGGGCTCGTTCGGCGGTGACGGCGTGGGCGCGGTCCATCTCGGCGAGCAGGGCCGTCTGTTCGGCGCGCAGCCGTTCGGCGACGGCGGTGTCGCGGTGGTTGCGGACGATCCAGCCGGTGGCGGCGGGGGTGAACGTCACCAGGCCGGTGAACGCGCCGATCAACAGCCCCTGTGGCTTGTGCCAGGCCGCGACCGGCCACACGGTCGCGATCACCGTGATCAGCCCGGTGATCCAGGGGATGCGGCGGGCCGCGCCGGGGGAGCCGTACAGGACGGCCGCGTAGACCAGGTCCGTGAACATCACGACCGTGGCCAGGCTCCCGCGGGTCAGCAGGTCGGCGACGAGCGCGAGTGTGCCCACGAGCAGGGCGGTGCGCGGCCGTGTCCGGCGCAGCAGTTCGCAGCAGGCCATCACGGCCAGCGGCACCAGGACGGCCCAGCCCTGGTCCGCACGGGACATCGGATCGTCCGGCGTACGGCTGTAGAGACCGACGCTCCACAGGAAGAGCCCGCCGAGCAGTCCGCCGGCCGCGATGCCCATGTCGTCGCGGTGGGGGCGGGCAGGTCGCCCGGCCATGACTCCATCCATGACTCCATCCAACACGGCGCACCGGCTCACCGCCTGATGCCCGGGAAGGGTCCGGAACTGCAACTTTCGATGTACCGGGACCTCGTCACCGCCGATGACGATCCGAGCCGCCCCGGACGCGAGCCTGGAGGGGTGACCGAGAGGAGCGAACCGTGATCGTCGGGTTGATCGTCGCGTGCGAGGCCGGTTTCTGGGTACTGCTGGCCGCGGGCCTCGCCGTCCGCTATCTGCTGAGGCTGCGCCGTACGAGCGTGGCCCTGCTGCTGTGCGAGCCGCTGCTGGAGGTGGTGCTCTTCGTGGTGACGGCGATCGACCTCAGGAACGGCGCCGAGCCGAGCTGGGAACACGGCCTGGCGGCGCTCTACATCGGCTTCACCGTCGCGTACGGCCACTACACCATCCGCTGGTTGGACGGCCACGCCGCCCACCGCCTGGCCGGTGGCCCGCCCCCGCCGAAGCCCCCGCGCTTCGGCATGCCCCGGGCCGCCCACGAGGGCCGCCTCTGGCTCCGCACCCTTCTCGCTGCGGCCGTCGCGTGCGCCCTCCTCCAGGGCGCGATCTGGTTCGTGGGCGTCGGCGACACCTCGTCGCTGCGCGCCTTCCAGTGGGTGGCGCTCCGGGCGGTGGGGATCCACGGCCTGATCGCCCTGACGTATGTCCTCCGGCCCAAACGGGCCCCGGTCACCCAGGGCCGGTCCGACGGCTAGGGCCTGATCCAAACGGCAGGCCCTAGTACTGCAACGGTGCTTGTTCTGAGTGGTGGGCAGTTTTCAGGGGCTGTGTCCGCGTCGTTTGTAGTGGCTGATGCGGGCCTGGTGCTGGCGTCGTCGTCGCCAGTGTGACCAGTGCAGGATGTGGTCGACCGGGGTGGGGCGGTGGTCGGTGAGGCGGGTGATCAGGCGTCGGATCTCGGCGAGGCTGAGGTGGATGAGGTGGGAGGATCCGTTTCTGCTTTCTCCGTGTCCAGCTGGCGGGCTCGCAGGACGGTGAGGCAGGCGTGGGCGGCCATGGCCAGGGTCATGTGGCGGTGCCAGCCGGGATAACGGCGGACCTGGTAGTCGTCCAGACCGCACTCCTGCTTCGCGGTCTGGAAGCACTCCTCCACGGCCCAGCGGCTGCCGGCGATGCGGATCAGCTCGTCCAACGTGGTGTCGGCGGGGCAGTAGGCGATGTAGTAGGAGATTTCCTCGGGCCGGCTGACGCTGCGGCGGGCGAGAACCCAGTGCCGACGGTCCTCACGGTGCCAGGGCCGGACCTCGACGCGGGCCCAGTCATAGATCCGCCGGCCGTGAGCCCCCTCGCCGCACGAGCGGCGCTTCCACTTCTGCCGCGGCAGGCCGGGAAACAGCTCGTGCACGGGGTGGTCGATGGACCAGCGGGTGACGACGGTGTCGTGCCGGGTGGTGGCCATGACGTGGAAGACATCGGCCTGTTCCAGCTCGAAGCGCCAGCCCTTGCTGTAGCCGTAGGCGGCATCCGCCGTCACCCACCCGAACGGAATCTGGTCGGCGATGGCCCGGCGGACCATCGCCTTGGCCATCGCCACCTTCGTCTCGAAACCGACTGTGTCGTCGATGCCCGCCCGACGGCAGCGATCCCGGTCGTCCGTCCAAGACGTGGGCAGATACAGCCGCCGGTCGATCAGTGTGCGTCCGCGGCCGGTGGCGTAGGCGAGGAACACGCCGATCTGGGAGTTCTCGGTGCG
>LRTP01000957.1 GCA_001550305.1 Streptomyces diastatochromogenes | reverse complement strand
GGCGGACCATCGCCTTGGCCATCGCCACCTTCGTCTCGAAACCGACTGTGTCGTCGATGCCCGCCCGACGGCAGCGATCCCGGTCGTCCGTCCAAGACGTGGGCAGATACAGCCGCCGGTCGATCAGTGTGCGTCCGCGGCCGGTGGCGTAGGCGAGGAACACGCCGATCTGGGAGTTCTCGGTGCGTCCCGCGGTGCCGGAGTACTGCCTTTGCACGCCGGCCGAGCGGATGCCCTTTTTGAGGAAGCCGGTGTCATCGACGATCAGGACTGCCTCGCGGTCTCCGAGGTGTTCCACGACGTAGTCGCGTACGTCGTTCAGGACCTCGTCGGCATCCCACTCGATCCGGTTCAGCAAACGGTGGATGCGATCGGGACCCGCGTGTCCGGCTTCTTCCGCGAGCGTCCAGCCGTTCTTCCGCTCCAGCGGAGCAATCAGCCCTCGCATATAGGCAAGCGCCGACTGCCGCGGCTCCTCCCGGTTGAACCGGTGCACGAACCGCTCGTGCACAGCATCCAGTTCACCCGCCCACAACCTGACATCCGCAAGGTCCCCACCCATACCCACACCAACGACGGAGCTGGCCAGCAGTCACGGCAAGCACCGTTGCAGTACTAGGTCCTGTCGTCAAATTCCCGTCTACCCCGCGACGCCATGCACGCACTCTCGCCGCACCGGGCACAGACCCAAGTACATCCAGTACGAGGGCCCGTGCCCGGCACGCCGAGAGCACGCACCTGACGCCGCAGGGCCCGCCCTCCGGGCGGACGACGGGAATTTGACGACAGGACCTAGCGCTCGCCGCCCGGGACCCACAGCACGTCCCCGGTCTCCTTGTTCGCCGTGCGGGCGAGGATGAACAGCAGGTCGGAGAGCCGGTTCAGATAGGTGGCGGTCAGCGGGTTCATGACGTCGCCGTGGACCTCCAGCGCCGCCCATGTCGACCGCTCGGCGCGGCGTACGACCGTGCACGCCTGGTGCAGCAGTGCCGCGCCCGGGGTGCCTCCGGGCAGGATGAAGGAGCGCAGCTTCTCCAGCTCGTCGTTGAAGCGGTCGCAGTCCGCCTCCAGCTTGTCGATGTAGAACTGCTCGACCCGCAGGGGCGGGAACTTCGGGTCCTCGACCACCGGGGTCGACAGGTCCGCGCCGACGTCGAAGAGGTCGTTCTGCACCCGGGTGAGGACCGCGACGACCTCCTCGTCGAGGCCGCCCAGTGCGATCGCCGTCCCGAGGACCGCGTTCGCCTCGTTGGCGTCCGCGTAGGCCGAGATCCGGGGATCGGTCTTGGCGACCCGGCTCATGTCCCCGAGAGCGGTGGTGCCCTGGTCGCCGGTCCTGGTGTAGATGCGCGTCAGATTGACCATGGGGCCAATTTAGACGGTCTCGCGAGGGGAGCCGACGTGTGACCGAGCACTGCTTCGGCGCCTCTGCACCGTTCCTCTCAGGCGTTCGATTCCGTGCGCACTGGTACGTCCGAGAGGCGAAGGGCATGCCGGGCGAAGACGCGCGTCATGATGCGCAGGGTCCGTGACCGGCGGCAGGACTTCCATGCGCAGAGCGCCCGTCAGATGGTGGACGGCAATGCCCTCGTGGTCCTCGAGGACCTCAACACCGCGGCCATGACCGCCACTGCCAGGGGATCCGTGGCGGAGCCCGGTGTCAGAGTTCGGCAGAAGTCCGGACTCAACCGCGCCTTCCTGGACAAAGGCCGGCATTCCTTCGAGTTGGCGGTTCGCAACCGTGCCCCTGTTTGTGGGCATGTGCATCCGGACAATCGCCAGAGCCGAGCGAGGTTCGTGTGCGCCGCCTGTGGTCACAAGGAGCACGCTGACACGGTCGGCGCGAAGAACACACTGGCCCGCGGGCATGCGGGTCACAGGGCGTGGAGACCTCGGCTTCAGCCGGTCCCTAAAGCGCCAACCGGCGTGAAACCGCAAGGAATTAACGCACCGACCGCCCAGGTCGGAATCCCCTTGACTTCGGTCGGGGGAGGAGCGCCAAGTCCGTCAGTTGAGACGTGACGACCGTCTCACGGCGTGAGACCGTGACACGCGTTACTTACCGGTCACACAGGCCCTCACGAGCGCTAGTGTCCGCCCGAGAGGCAGACATAAACACCGCGTCAGGGGAGTCGCACAGTGGCAGGGAAGCTCGCCGTCATCGGAGCCGGGCTCATGGGGTCCGGTATCGCCCAGGTGTCCGCGCAGGCGGGCTGGGACGTCGTTCTGCGCGATGTCACCGACGAGGCGCTCACGCGAGGCATCGACGGCATCAAGGCCTCCTACGACAAGTTCGTGAGCAAGGGCAGGCTGGAGGCGCACGACGCCGACGCCGCGCTCGGCCGGATCACCGCGACCACCGATCTCGACGCCGCCGCGGACGCGGACATCGTCGTCGAGGCCGTCTTCGAGAAGCTCGAGGTCAAGCACGACATCTTCCGCGCGCTCGACAAGATCGTGCGGGACGACACCGTGCTCGCCTCGAACACCTCCGCCATCCCGATCACCAAGATCGCCGCGGCCACCGAGCGCCCGGAGCGGGTCGTCGGCGTCCACTTCTTCTCACCCGTACCGATGATGCAGCTGTGCGAACTGGTGCGCGGCTACAAGACGAGCGACGAAACCCTCGCCACCGCACGGGAGTTCGCCGAGTCCGTCGGCAAGACCTGCATCGTCGTCAACCGTGACGTGGCCGGCTTCGTGACGACCCGTCTCATCTCGGCGCTCGTCGTCGAGGCCACCAAGCTGTACGAGTCCGGCGTGGCCACCGCCGAGGACATCGACCTCGCCTGCAAACTGGGCTTCGGCCATGCCATGGGCCCGCTCGCCACGGCGGACCTCACGGGCGTCGACATCCTCCTGCACGCCACCGGCAACATCTACACCGAGACCCAGGACGAGAAGTTCGCTCCGCCGGAGCTGATGCGCCGGATGGTTGACGCCGGTGACATCGGGCGCAAGAGCGGGCAGGGCTTCTACAAGCACTGAATCAAGCGAGTCATCCAGCATCACCCGTCACGGAAACCGCACGTGCCTCTGGGGTGTCACCCCATGAGGTGAATTCGGTATCGGTTCGCTTACAGACGGCAACCTCTGCGGCCTCAAGCCAGTCAGACGGTGCACACGCAAAACGCGGACCGACACCGACGCAGAGAGACTGACGCAGAGGACGAGACGCACTCTCGGGGAGCGCATATGTACATCAGGGGCGACCACGCCGAGCTGGTCGTCGGGGGCCGCCTCGACGTACGCAGCGCGGCGGACGCCCGTACGGTCCTGCACTCGGCCGTCGACGACGGAGTCGGCGACCTGGTGCTGGACCTGTCCGAGCTGGACTCCTGGGACGCCACCGGGCTCGGTGTCATCATGGGGGCCCACCGAAGGGCCGGGCGGTGCGGCCGACGGCTCGTGCTGCGCCGTGTACCACCACAGATGCAGCGCCTGCTGGTGGCCACCCGGCTGCACCGGATCCTCGCGATCGAGGGCGGCATCGGAGTCGAGTCACTGCCCCGGGTGTGACCCGGCGTACGCCTCCTGAGCGGCGTACGAAACGCACCTCGCGCACAATCCTCACGAGACTGTGACGTCTCGGACCGCGCGGTACCCCGGCCTGTCGGAGATACTGTGCGAAGGTTTAGGGTTCGGCTGCCCGCCACCCGAAACCCTACGAGCGGGCACCGGACCAGAAGCGACAGCGCGGTGTGCAGCAAGGCCGGGAGGGGCCTGGGTCCTTGTCACCGGACTCCCGGCGACAAGATCCGCACACGACGCTTTTGGGGGGCTTGGAACATGGACCCGAACAACCGGGGACCCGAAGAGTACGGCCATGACGACGACGGCCAGGCGCCTCGCTCGCGCCCACCGCGTGATGCGCTCACCGCCGACCTGGGTCAGCACACACCCGCACTCGCCCGCACCGTCCAACTCGTCTCGGGCGACTTCCTGCTCACGGTCAACCCCGTCGACGGCAGCGAGATAGAGGTCTGCCCACCGGGAGAGCGACCGCAGCGGCCCACGAAGTTCAGCGCCGCCGAGCGAGCCGATCTGGCCCGCGCCGCCCTGCCGCCCGTACCGCCGGGCCCCGCCCAGCCCCGACTGCCGCTCCTGGAGCGCCAGGAGGAGCGCGAGC
>LRTP01000956.1 GCA_001550305.1 Streptomyces diastatochromogenes | reverse complement strand
CTCCGTGCGCCTCACCGGCCCCGCCGGCTCCGGCCGCACCAGCCTGCTCGACGCCGTCGCCGACGACTGCGCGGACCTCGCCCCCGACGGCGTCGTCCGCCTCTCCGGATACCGGCGCACGGCGACCGACCTGCTGTACGACCTGTGCGCCGCCGTCCACAGCGCGCCCCTGTACCGTCCCGAACGGGACGAACTGCTCGAACTCGTCCACGGGATCGGCGCGGTCGTCGTCCTCGACGACGTGGAGATCGGCGGCACCGCGCTCGACGAACTCCTCGACGCCACCCCCGAGTGCGCCTTCGCCATCGCCGCGACCCCCGACGTCCCCGCGCCCTCCACCGACTCCCTCCTCGAAGAGGTCTTCCTCGGCGGACTCGACCGCAGCGGCGGCCTCGAGCTCCTGGAGCGAACCGTCGGACGCGTGCTGACCGAGGAGGAGGCGAACTGGGCGGGCGACCTCTGGTTCGAGTCCGAGGGTCTGCCGCTGCGCTTCATGCAGGCCGGCGCCCTGCTGCGACAGCGCGACCAGTTGCAGGCCAAGGAGAACGCCTTCGACGACTTCGGCGTCTTCCAGGACGCCCCGGTCGACCTGCCGGTCGACGCGCCCTTCGAGGCCGCCGACGGCCACGAGGTACCGCTGCCCTCGCTCGCCGAGGGGGCCGCGCCCGCCGCGCTGCTCGCCTCCCGACTGAGCGGGTCGGCCCGTGCCACCCTGCGCTTCGCCATCGCGCTCGGCGGTGAGGTGCCGCACCAGACGCATCTGCCCGCCCTCGTGGACGACACCCACGCCGACGCCGCGCTCGCCGAACTGGCGGGCTGCGCGCTGGTCTCCCCGGTCGGCTCCCGCTACCGGCTCGCCGCCGGCGTGCAGGCCCAGCTGGAGGCCGCCGGATACGCCGACGGGCTGGAGGAGCAGGCCCGCGCCGCGGCCCAGCACTACACCTGGTGGGCCGGACACCCCTCGGTCACCCCGGAACGGGTCAGCGCCGAGGCCGACGCCGTGCTCGCCGCCCTGGTCCCGCTCACCACGGCCCCGGCCGACGAGCAGGACGAGAGCGTCGCCGTGCGGCTGGCCCGCACGGCCGCGCCCGCCTTCGCCGCGGGACTGAACTGGAACGCCTGGGAGCGCGCGCTGCGCTCCGGCGCGGAGGCCTCCCGGCTCGCCGGCGAGGTCGGCGAACAGGCTTACTTCCACCACGAGTTGGGCATCCTCGCGCTCTGCGGCGGTCAGCTGGACCGGGCCCGCGCCGAGCTGGAGTCCTCCATCGGGCTGCGCGGTGCCCTCGCCGACAAGCGCGGCACCGTCGCGGGCCGCCGGGCCCTTGCGCT
>LRTP01000955.1 GCA_001550305.1 Streptomyces diastatochromogenes | reverse complement strand
CACGGCGGCGGGCGAGGAGGTGCCCGACGCACGGCACGAGGAGTCGGCGTCGCCGCCCGGCGGCGTACCGGCCGCGTTCGTGCTCTCCGCTCCGCTCGGGGAGCCCTCGACGCTGGTCACCAACCGGGCCGAACCGGGCCCGGCGTCGAAGCGTGTGGGCGTGGGCAGCCGTCTGGTGGCCGGCACCCGGCGCAACCTGGTGGCCGCGGGCGCGGGCGCGCTGCTGGTCGCGGTGCTCGGCACCGTGGTGACGCTCGGCGCGACCTCGAACAACAACACCGACAACCCGTCCGAGAAGGTCGGCGTCAACCCCTCGGCCAGCCAGGGCGGCCAGGACGACAGCCTCGGCGCCGACAAGGCGAAGAAGGGCGGCGGCAGCGACGCGGGCGTGGTGTCCACGCCGACGAACCCGGGCCCCGACGGCACGTACGGGACCTCGGACGACCCGACGCCACCGACGAGCACGAGCGGGCGGCCTTCGGACAGCCCGAGTGGGACGAAGGGGGGCGGGGGTACGTCGACGTCGCCGTCCAAGTCGCCGTCCAAGTCGCCGACGACCAAGCCGCCGTCGACCTCGCCGAAGCCGTCGACGAGCCCTTCGTCGACGGTGAGCCCGACGGGTCCCACGTCGACGACGTCGCCCCCCGCGTCCACCCCCCCTGCGACCACGCCGCCGTCCACCACCACAACCACCGCCAGCGGCCCCGCCTCCAGCGTCCCCGCGAGCACCACTGCCGGCGCCCCGCAAAGCAGTTCTGCGAGTGTTCCGGCGAGCAGCAGCGCCGCCGGTTCGCCGAACGGTTCGGTGATCTGAGCACCACGACAGAAGTGAGGGCCGGGTCCGACATCGGACCCGGCCCTCACTTCTGACCGGCGAACTACATGGCCGATTGAGTCAAAGTCGTTCGAATCAGAACAACCGCAGCTTGTCGTCCTCGATGCCCCGCAGCGCGTCGTAGTCCAGGACCGTGCAGCCGATGCCGCGGTCCGTGGCGAGGACGCGGGCCTGCGGCTTGATCTCCTGGGCGGCGAAGACGCCACGGACCGGCGCGAGGTGCGGGTCGCGGTTGAGCAGCTCCAGGTAGCGGGTGAGCTGCTCCACGCCGTCGATCTCGCCGCGGCGCTTGATCTCGATGGCGACGGTCTGACCCTCGCCGTCGCGGCACAGGATGTCGACGGGACCGATGGCCGTCATGTACTCACGGCGGATGAGCGTGTAGCCCTCGCCGAGCGTTTCGATGCGGTCGGCGAGGAGCTCCTGGAGGTGCGCTTCCACGCCGTCCTTGATCAGGCCGGGGTCCACGCCGAGTTCGTGCGAGGAGTCGTGGAGGACTTCCTCCATCGTGATGATGAGCTTCTCGCCCGCCTTGTTGATGACGGTCCAGACGCCCTCCTCGTCGCCGGAGCCCTCCTTCAGGGTGCAGGGCGGCGACATCCAGTTGAGGGGCTTGTAGGCCCGGTCGTCAGCGTGGATCGAGACGCTGCCGTCCGCCTTCACCAGGATGAGACGGGGGGCCGACGGGAGATGGGCGGTGAGCCGGCCCGCGTAGTCAACGGAGCAGCGGGCAATGACGAGACGCATGGTCCGCAACGCTACTCGACGGGCGGAGGTCCACGCGATTCGCCCTGGAAGACGCCTGTTCGGTCGTGGCTGATTGTGGGCCTACTGGGAGTTCGCTATGTGCGCATTCTCCTGGTGCCGTCACCGTACGTTGCTTACCGTATAAACGGGAGGTCGCGATGCGTGTACTCAGAGTGTTCGATATCGCGAATGTCCCTTACCTGTCCGGCAACCCCCGAGGTCTGGGGGTGCGAGAGGAGAACCCATGTCGCTCGACGTCTCACCGGCCCTACTCGAGAAGGCCGAGCGAGGCGAGGTCGACGAAGCAGAATTCGTCGACTGCGTCCGGACCTCCCTGCCCTACGCATGGGAGATGATCAGCTCCCTGGTGGCTCAGCTGAAGGTGGACGGCGGCAACTTCGCCGACAACCAGACGCCTCCGCCGGACGAGCAGGCGCGTGGCCAGCTGCTGCGTGCGCTCGCGAGTGACGCGATACGCGGCGCGCTGCAGCGGCACTTCGGTGTGCGGCTGGCCTTCCAGAACTGCCATCGGGTGGCGGTGTTCCCACTGGACAGCTCAGTGGACGACACGCTGGCACGCTTCACCTCGGTGCGCAGTCAGCTGCTGAATCAGTCGCCGGAGTTCCGAGACTGCTGACGTGACGCCTTGATGCCGCATTGCTTGCCGCTCCGTACGCGGGAGGTGCATCTGTACGGGGCGGCAGGCTCCCCCGGGTCCCCCGGGCCGACAGCGGGACGCGGATCGTGGGTGGGTGGGTGTGTGCGTCGGGTCAGGGAGACCGAGTTGTCCGGGCCGCGGGGCGGGACAAGCCGGTTGTGGGGCCCTGGAGACCCTTGGTGGGCCCAGGGCGCCCGCACCCTCTCCCGGGCCCACGCCGTCCGCGGTGACCTGTCTCAGCCGAGGTGGGGGAGTACCTCGGAGCCGAGTCGTTGGACGTTCTCCTCTGTCGCCGCCAAGTCGCCGGAGCCCTCGACGAGGAGGGCGAAGCGGGAGATGCCGGTGCGCTCCGAGGTGGCCGCGAGACGGTCGGCGCACAGGCGCGGCGTGCCCACCGGGTGCAGCCCGCACAGGAGTTCCGTGTACGCCAGCGGGTCCCGCATCGCGCGGGCGCGGCCGTCGACCGTCACATGCGCGTCCAGCCCCTGCCTCAGCCAGCCGGGCATCGCCTTGAGGAGTGCCTCGACGGCGTCGGTGCGACGGTCCGCGATCTGGCAGACGCCGGCCGACACATGGGCCGCGCCGAGGATCTCGTCCGTCGAACGGCCCGCCACACGCGCCAACTGTCGCCACAGGGACACCATTTCGGCCTTCTCCTCGTCACCGACGTGCATACCGAGGAGCATCGGCAGCCCTCGCTCGGCGGCGAGCCGCACGCTCGCCGGCGAGGTGCAGGCGACGACGACCTCGGGGCCGGGGGAGCCGCTCAGTGACTCCGACGGCCGGGGCACGACGGGCACTTCGCGGAACCTGAACCGCTCGCCCCGCCCTTCCACGGACGGCTCGCGCAGCCAGCGCACCAGCAGATCGAGTGATTCCGGGAACCCCTTTTCGTACGCCTCCAGGCCCGCACCGAAGACCTCCAGGTCCACCCAGGGCCCGCCGCGCCCCACGCCCAGCGTGAAACGGCCGCCGGACGTCACGTGCAGCAGCGCGGCCTGCTCGCCGAGTGCGACGGGGTGGACGGTGGGCAGTACGCTCACCGCAGTACCCACGCGGATGCGGCTGGTGCGGCCCAGCAGCAGGGCGGCCAGGGTCACCGCCGACGGGCACGTCCCGTACGGCACGAAGTGGTGCTCGGCCAGCCACACCGCGTCGAGCCCGGCCTCTTCGGCGACCTCGGCCGTGCGCACCGCGCGGTGCAGGGCCTCCCCCTGGCCCTGTCCCGGGAACTGGGCCGCCAGTACAAAACTTCCAACGTGCATGGTGCTTTCCTGCTTCCTCGGCTCCGACGCGGAGCTCCCCCACCGGCATAACCGCCCGACACGTGCCGAGGACACGGCCTGTCGGAGAGATTTGCGGATTGTCTGCAGAATGAGCCGACGGGAGGGCGATCTGAGGGGGTTGGTGGGGTACGGCTACCCCTGTCCGCTCCGCGTAGGCTGGAGCAGACCCTGCTCCCTGTATAGCTCCGTGAGGTGTCCTGTGTCCCCGCGTCGCAACCGCCCCAAGGGTTCCGACCCCTCCGACCGGAGCGCGGAGGACGACCGCTCCGGGCGGTACGGCGGCTGGCAGTCCACGGAGAGCTGGCAGGGCGAGGAGTGGAGCGTGCGCCATGTGGCGGGCGCCAGCGCCGAGGGCAAGACCTACCGCTGCCCGGGCTGCGACCAGATGATCCCCTCCGGCGTCCCGCACGTGGTGGCCTGGCCCGGGCACTCGGGCGTCGACGAGCGCCGCCACTGGCACAAGGCCTGCTGGAACGCGAAGGACCGCCGCACCTCAAGGGTGCAGCGGTCCCGTAACGCGCCCAGGTTCTAGGCCACTTCGGGCCGGAGCGGACTCACACGTCCCGGCGCTCCAGCAGCACGTACGCGCCGGCGATCGCCGCCGCCGTCACCCCGGCGAGCAGACCGAGCTGCGCGACGCCGCTGCCGTTCTCGTTGTTCAGGGCGAAGACCCTGGCGAGGGCGTTGGGAGCGGCGTACTCCTGCATCTTCTCGCCGATCGTGCGCATGCTCTGCGACATCATCAGGAACGCGGGCAGGATCGCGGGCACCAGCACGACACCGAGCATCGTGGTGATCGCGCCCGCCGAGTGCCGCAGCATCGAGCCCACCGCGAGGGACAGGACGCCGAGCAGCGAGACGTACAGCGCACCCTTGACGACCGTGCCGCCCCACGAGACGTGCGAGGAACCGCTGTGCATGGCCGAGGTGATGAGGCCGACCAGGCCGATGGAGAACACCGAGACGGTGAACGCCACCGCGAAGAAGATGATCAACTTGGCGGTGAGCACCCGGTGGCGCTGCGGCGAGGCCGTGAAGGTCGTGCGGATCATGCCCGTGCCGTACTCGGAGGAGACGACCAGGACGCCCAGCGTGATCAGGCAGATCTGGCCCAGTATCAGCCCGAAGAAGGCCGGGATCGTGTACGGCACGTCGCCGAAGTCGGAGTCCTGGGTCTGCGCGGCGACCAGGAAGCCGATGCCGACCACCAGGAGCAGGAAGATGCCGAGCGTCCAGAGCGTCGAGCGCACCGACTTGATCTTCGTCCACTCGGAGGCGAGCGCGTGGCCGAGGTGGGTGGGGGTGACCGGGATCGGCGAGCTGTACGAAGTGCCGGGCGCCGCCTGCCAGGTGGGGGCAGCGGCGGCCTGCTGCGGCATCGGGGGCGGGGGCGTGCTCATCGGGCGTCCTCGGGCTTGGTCAGGTCGGGGGTGGCGGGAGCG
>LRTP01000954.1 GCA_001550305.1 Streptomyces diastatochromogenes | reverse complement strand
CGCGGCGAGCAGCTGCGCCTGGTCGCCGCCGCCCGGACGCGGCTGCCCGGTGGCCGGATCGGCGAGCACCCCGTGCGCGCTGAAGTAGATGTACGCGCCGCCGAGCCGCTCCCCGGAGGGCATCGTCATCGCGAACGCGTCGCCCGGGAGTATCGCCCGCCGGTAGTCCGGGAACTCGGTGTCGTCGACCGCCTTCAGCTGCGTCGAGTCCAGCCAGGTGACGACGAGCGTGGTCTCGGCGCGCGGGTCGACGTACGGCGTCCCCGCCACGTACCCCGCCGGACTGATGTGCCCCGAGCAGCCCACCCCGATGCCGTGCACCCGCACCGGCACCATCGGCACCGTCGCCGGGATGCCGAGCCGGGTCAGCTTGTGGGCGACCTGGCCGGGGGAGGCGTTGGAGCCGACGGCGATCACCGGGTGGCGGTGCCCGGTGCCGACCTGGCCGAGGTCGGCGAGCGCCTCGTCGAGCCGCTGCTGCTCCTGGCGCTCCTCCACGTACCACTCGCCGAGCCGCAGCGGCCGCACGTCGAGCTGGAGCAGTTCGCCGCCGGTGAGCAGCGAGGGCTCGGTGGTGGGACGGCCGGGATAGGTGAGCGGCTGCTTCGCGGGCACGTCGTCCAGGCCCAGCGCCTGCAGGCTTCGGTCCTTCGTCGTCACGGTGACGCCCTTCGGGGGTGGTCGCGCGATAGGGGCAACAGCCTTCCACGCGAGATGTACCCGGGGCGGGGCCCGGTCTCCCCGTCCGGACGGGGTTGGCCGGAACGGACACCGGGAATCATGCCGTCCCATTGTACGAGTGGGGGCGAAGTGGGTTACGGGGGAAGTGAGTTGAGGTTGATGAGACGCGGGTGGAGTCGGGTGGGGTCCTCGGGGCGGGGCCGGGCCCATCCGCGCTTCCGTACGTCCGTTCGCTGGTGGATCGCCGGACGTACCGTCCACGCCCTCCTTCTGATGACGCTGGGCGCGCTGGCCGGGCTCTCCGTCGTCATCGCGACCGCGTGGACGCTCACCGAGCACTCGTCGCGGTCGATGGCGCAGCGGTTCTCGAACGGGGAGCGGCTCTTCGACCTGAGTCTCGCGGTGCTGCGGGCGAGTGTCGGTACGGACAATCTCAGCCCCGAGCCGGACAGCACCGCGCACCAGTTGCTCGCCACGGTCGCCTCCGTCACGGGCTCCCTGGTGCCCGCGGTGCTGCTGGGCATCGTCCTGATCAAGATGTTCGCGCTGCGGCCGTTCGTCTGGCGGCAGCGGGCCAGCATCTCGCAGGCCTGGACCGCGGACTTCCCCGGCTACTCGAGGCGCCACGCCGACAGCGAGGACGCGATCATCGCCGTCCGCTTCTACAACCGCTTCGACAACCTGTCCGTCGTGGATCTGCGCGCCCGTGCCCATCTGCGCTACCTGGAGCGCTCCCCGCACGACGGCAGCCTGGTCATCTACAAGCAGTGGCTGAAGGTGCTGGACGCGCAGGGCGAACCGGCCGACGAGCGGTACTGGCTCGCGGTCGAGCGCGGGGCGCCGTTCACCGTGTGGATACCGGTCGAGGCACCGGTGGCCGAACTGCCGTTCCGGCGTATCCAGGGCAAGGAGCTGTCCGGCTCGTACGGCGTCAAGCTCCTCGTCCGGCTGACGGCACGGACGGTGGGCCTGGGCACCGAGGTCGCCGACGAGCGCTGGTTCGACCTGGAGGCGGGCGACTTCGAACTCGGCCGCTTCGTGCCGCTCCAGCCGGACCTGGACAAGGACGTGTGGCGCTGGGAGGGCTGGACGGACTTCGACGCCCTGGAACCCCACCCGAACGGCGAGGACCCCAGGCCCTGAAGGTCGTCTACGCGTCCCGCCTCTTCAGCAGCAGATAGCCGCCGAGGAGCGCCGCGACCACCCACAGGGCCATGATCGCCAGGCCGCCCCAGGGTCCGTACGGGGTGTCGTCGCCGATCGGGGTCACCACCCGCATGATCTTGCTGCCGGCCTGGTCGGGCAGATAGCGGCCGATCTTCTTGGTCGCGGACACCGCGCCGAGGATGTTGGAGATCAGGAAGAAGAACGGCATGAGGATGCCGAGCGAGAGCATCGGGCTGCGCAGCATCGTCGCGACGCCCATCGAGAAGACCGCGATCAGCGTCATGTAGAGGCCGCCGCCGATCACCGCGCGCAGCACCCCGGAGTCGCTGATCGACGCGCTGTGCGTGCCGAGCGCCGCCTGTCCGAGGAAGAAGGCGATGAAGCTGGTGATCATGCCCACGGCGAGGGCGAGCCCCGCCGCCACCGCGATCTTGCTGAAGAGGAACGTGGCGCGCTGCGGGACCGCGGCCAGCGAGGTGCGGATCATGCCGGTGCTGTACTCGTTGCCGACCACGAGCACCCCGAACACGATCATCGCGAGCTGACCGAGGGTCATCCCCGCGAAGCTGATGAACGTCGGGTCGAAGGAGAGCCGGTCCTTCTCGCCCATCTTGTCGAACTCGTTGTTCGACAGCAGCGAGATCAGGAGGCCCAGCGCGATCGTGACCACCGCGGCGAGACTGAGCGTCCAGACGGTGGACGCCACCGACCGGATCTTGGTCCACTCGGACTTGAGGACCTGGGTCGCCGCCATGCTCAGGTCTCCTTGTTCCAGCCGCCGCCCCACTGCTGGGGCGGGGCATCGGTGTGCGCGTGGTACTCCACCGACTCCGCGGTCAGCTGCATGAACGCCTCCTCCAGGGAGGCCTGCTGGGGGCTCAGCTCGTGCAGCACGATCTGGTGCTGCGCGGCCAGCTCACCGATCTGCTCCGACTTCGCGCCGTCCACCTCCAGCGTCCCGCTGCCGCTCTCGACGACGGTGATCCCCGCCCCGTGCAGGACGTCGAGCAGCCGCTCGCGCTGGGGGGAGCGGATACGGACGTACGACCGCGAGTTCTGCGCGATGAAGTCGGCCATGGAGGTGTCCGCGAGGAGGCGGCCCTGGCCGATGACGACGAGGTGATCCGCGGTCAGCGCCATCTCGCTCATGAGGTGACTCGACACGAAGACCGTACGGCCCTGGCCGGCCAGCGACTTCATCAGGTTGCGGATCCAGTGGATGCCCTCGGGGTCGAGGCCGTTGACCGGCTCGTCGAACATCAGGATCCGCGGGTCGCCGAGCAGCGCGCCCGCGATGCCGAGTCGTTGGCCCATGCCGAGCGAGAAGCCCTTGGCCTTCTTCCTGGCCACCGAGGTGAGGCCCACGGTGTCCAGGACCTCGTCCACCCGCGCCTTGGGGATGCCGTTGCTCTGGGCGAGACAGAGGAGGTGGTTGAAGGCGCTGCGGCCGCCGTGCATGGCCTTGGCGTCCAGCAGGGCGCCGATGTACTTCAGCGGGTCCTTGAGGTGGTCGTAGTGCTTCCCGTCGATGCGTACGTCGCCCGCGGTGGGGTGGTCGAGGCCGAGCATCATCCGCATCGTCGTGGACTTGCCCGCGCCGTTCGGACCGAGGAACCCCGTGACGATACCGGGTCTGACGGTGAAGGTCAGATGGTTGACCGCCACCTTCTCGCCGTACCGCTTGGTCAGCCCCTCTAGCTCGATCATGCGGACACGGTAGGACGCGGTCTGGGGCCGTGCCACTTGGGCGGCGGTGTGTTTGCCGCATGTTCACCGTCTCCGACCGCCACGTCATCGTGGCTTGTCGCGCCCACGCGGCGGAGCGGCGAACGTCACCGCCCCGCGCCCCTCGCGGGGCACGCCGACGGCCCGCGCTCCCGAGAAGAGAGCGCGGGCCGGAGTGCTGCCGGAAACCGCCCGAACCTACCGGGACTGCTGGGCCGGAACCCCGCGGGAGATCGGCTCGTCCTCGGCCGGCGTGGTCGCGGCGGCCACCGCGGCGCCCGTGAGCGTCGCGAGCATCTCGCGGACGTTCGTGAGCTGAGCGTTGATCGAGTCGCGACGGTTCGTCAGCGCCGCCAGCTCGCGCTCGGATTCCGAGCGGATGCGGTCGGCCTTGGCGTTCGCGTCGGCCACGATGTCCTCGGCCTGGCGCTGGGCCGTCTCCACCGTCTGGCGGGCGCGGCGCTCGGCGTCCGTGCGCAGCTTCTCGGCCTCCAGGCGGAGCTGCTCCGCGCGGTGCTCGATCTCCGCGAGGCGCTTCTCGGCCTTGGCCTGACGCGACGCCAGGTCGCGCTCGGACTGCTCGCGGCGCTTGGCGAGGTTCGTCTCGAAGTCGGCGGCGGCCTGTGCGGCCTTGGCACGGGTCTCCTCGAAGAGGGCATCCGCCTCCTCGCGCTTGGACTGCGCGTCCTTCTGCGCCTCCTGGCGCAGCTGGGAGGCGTCGCTCTTGGCCTTCTCGACGATCCGGACGCCCTCGTCCTCGGCCTTGGACTTGCGGTCTGCAGCGAACGATTCTGCGTCGTTGCGGACCTGCTGGGCGGCCGACTCGGCGAGCTCACGGTGCTGCTCGGACGCGCGACGGGCCTCCTCGCGCAGATCCTTCGCCTCCTCCTCGGCGAGGCGGAGGATCTTCTCGACACGCGCGCCGAGACCCGCGTACGACGGCTCCGCGTCGCTGACCTGGGCCTGGGCGTTCTGCGTCTCGAGGTGGAGCTCCTCGATGCGCTTTTCGAGAGCAGTGATACGGGCCAGAGCGCTGTCACGGTCGGAGACGAGCTTCGAAATGCGTTCGTCCACCTGAGCGCGGTCGTACCCACGCCGCACAAGCTCGAAGCCGTAGGGGGAAGTGTCGCTCATGGGGTTCCTGTCGAATGAGACCGGTGAGGTGATAGGTGGAATCCTAGGGGCCAAAGCGGTGTGTCATCGAGCGGATGCGTGTTTGATCTGGAGAATGAGACTCCTTTTGGGTGGCTAACTGTCAGACGGCTTGCCAGAACCTGTGGCAAAGGTCCGTGCAAAGCACGGAATGGGTGGTTATGGCTAGCCTTCTGACGACTTGCCACTCGAACGAGTTGCGCCGGCGGCAGCGCCCGCTTTGACCCCACCGTCCTTGCCTGAGGACGGGGCCTCAAAGGACTCCAACGCCTCCAGGACATCCTGGACACGGGAGATCTCGGCGTTGATGTCCTCGCGCCGGCGGATCAGCACCTCCAGCTCGCGCTTGCCCTCCTCGACCGCGGCCCGCGCCTCGCGGATGGCCTCGGCCTTGATCTCCGTCGCCTCCGCGATGAGCGAGCTCTTCTTCTGCTCGGCCTCCTTGAGGAGCCCCTCGGCCTTCTTGACCGCGGCGATACGGACCTTGCTCGCCTCGGAGTTGGCCTCCGAGACCAGGTCCTTCGCCTTCGCCTCGGCCTCGGCGAGCTGGTCCTCGGCCGCCCGCACCAGCGTGTCGCAGCGCTCGCCGGCCGTCTTCATCGCCTCGGCCGACTCACGCCTGGCCCGCTCGTGCAGTTCCTCGATCTCGGTGGTGACGCGGTCGCGCAGCTCCTCCGCCCGCTCCCTTATGGCGGTCGCGTCCCGGCGCGCGCCGACCAGCAGCTCGTCCGCGTCCGTACGGGACCGCTCCACCAGGGTGTTGCCCTCGACGGTCGCCTCGGAGACCAGCCGCTCGGCCTCGTTGCGTGCCGCGCCCACCATCGTGTCGGCCTGCGACTCGGCGTCCGCCGTGGTCTTCTGCGCGCTCTGCTGCGCCTCGGCGAGCAGCTTGTCCGCCTCGGACGCCGTCTCCGAGATGAGGGTGTCGACCTGCTCGGCCGCCTCGGAGCGCCGCTTGTTGGCCTCCCGGCGCGCCGCGTCCAGCGTCCGGTCGGCCTCCTCGCGGGCCTCGGACGTGAGCCGCTCGGCCTCCGCCGCCGCCTCGGCCTTGACGCGCTCGGACTCGCTGCGGATC
>LRTP01000953.1 GCA_001550305.1 Streptomyces diastatochromogenes | reverse complement strand
GCGCAGCCGCTCCGCGTCCCCGGTCGCGTCCGAGACCAGCCGCTCGGCCTTGGCCACGGACTCCGCGCGCACGCGCTCGGCCTCGGCGTTCGTCTCGTTCGTCAGCCGCTCCGCCTCGGAGCGCGCCTCGGTGATGAGCGTGTCGACCTGCGTGGCCGCGTCCGAACGGATCCGGTTCGCGTCCTCCCGGGCCTCGGCACGGCTGCGCGAAGCGTCCTGCTCGGCGTTCGCGATGGTGTCGGAGGCCTCGGTGCGCACCCGCTCGGCGTGCTCGGCGGCTTCCGAACGCAGCCGCTCGGACTCGGCGATCGCCTCCGAAACCGTACGCTCCGCGAGCGACTTGGCGGCGTCCGTCTCCTCGGCCGCCTCACGCCGGATACGGCTCGCGTCCTCGGAGGCCCGCTCCCGCTCCGCGTACGCGTCGGCGCGGACCCGGTCCGCCTCCTCCTGCGCCTCGGTCCTGGTCCGGTCCGCCGCGTGCTCGGCGGCGCTGCGCAGGCCGGTGATCTCCTCCTGGGCCTGCTCGTGCAGCCCCGCCACGGCGTCGCGCACCTGCTGCGCGGTCTGCTCGGCGCTGGAGACCATCTCGGTCGCGCGCCGGTCGGCCTCCTCGACCAGCCGTACGGCCTCGGCCTGGGCCTCGTCGACACGGTTGCGCGCGGAGGCGAGGAGCTCCTCGCTCTGCTCGCGGGCCCGCTCGCGCTCCTGGTCCGCCTCCTGGCGCGCGGAACCGAGGAGTTCCTCGGCCTCGCGGCGGCGCCGGG
>LRTP01000952.1 GCA_001550305.1 Streptomyces diastatochromogenes | reverse complement strand
GGGCCTCCGCCCGCACCCGGTCGGCGGTGTCCTGGGCCTCCGACTTCAGCCGCTCGGCCTCCGCCGCGGCCTCCGACCGCAGTCGTACGGCGATGTTCTCGCCCTCGGCGCGCGACGTGGAGGCGTCCGCGGCGGCCTCGTTGCGCAGCCGCTCCGCCTCAGCCTCGGCCTGCGTCTGAAGCGTACGGATCCGCTCGGCGGCCTCCGAACGCAGCCGGTCGCTCTCCTCGGCGGCCTCGCGGCGAATCCGCTCGGCGTCCGCCCGTGCGTCGCTCAGCGCCTGCTCGGCCGAGGCGAGCCGCTGCTCGGCCTCGGTGTGCAGCCGGGTCAGCTCCTCGGCGGCCTCCGTCCGACGGGCCGCTATGGCGCGCTCGGTCTCCTCGCGCAGCGTCTCGGCGGCCCGCTCGGCTTCCGCCTTGATCGTGTCGGAGAGCTCGACGGCCTCCTCGCGGTTGCGCTCGGCCTCCTTGCGCGTGCGCTCCAGGGTCTCCTCGGCCTGACGGCGCAGCGTCGTGGCGCGCTCGATGGCCTCGGTGCGCACCCGCTCGCTGTCGCCGGTGGCCGTGTTCCGCAGCTCGTCCGCGTCCGCTTTGGCCTTCGCGAGCAGCTCTTCGGCGGTCTTGGCCGCCTCCTCGATCTGCTGGACGGCCTCGCGCCGGGCCTCGGAGCGGATCCGCTCGCCCTCGGCGTTGGCGTCGGAGCGCAGCTGCTCGGCCTCGCCGCGCAGCCGGCGCGCCTCCTCCTGCAGCTCGACCGTCTTGGCGCGGTACTCCTTGGTGTCGTCCTTCGCCGTGCCCTTGAGCTGCTCGGCGATGTCGTGCGCCTCGGCACGCAGCCGGTCCGCCTCGGTCTCCGCCTCGGTGCGGATCCGCTCGGCCTCCTCGGCCGCCGCCTTCCTGGTCGCCTTGGCGTCCTCGGACGCCTTGTCCAGGACGTCCTCGGCGGTACGGGCCGCCTTGGAGAGCTGGGAGGCGGTCTCCTCGGCGGTGAGGCTGCGCGCGGTCTCCTCGGCCTCCGCGACGATCTTCTCGGCCTTGGCCTTGGCGTCCGCGACGGCCTGCTCGGCGTCGGACTTGGTGGTCTCGGCCTCCTTGGTGGCCTCGCTGACCAGCCGGGCGACCTGTTCCTTCGCCGTCCGCGTGCGCTGCTCGTTCGCCGACTCGGCGCTCGCCAGGGCCTTGGCCGCGGCCTCCTTCGCCTCGGCGACGACCTTGTCCGCCTCGGTCCGCGCCTCGCGCAGCGCCGACTCGGCCTCCGTCATGCGCTGCTCGGCGGCCCGGCTCAGCTCGGTGGCCTGGCGGCGGGCGCTGTCCGACTCGTTCGCCGTGGAGCTGCGCAGCTGCTCGGCGTGGTCGGTGGCCTCCTGGGCCTGCATCGACGCGGCGTTCAGCAGCCGCTCGGCGTCCGTGCGGGCCCGGCGCAGCAGCGCCTC
>LRTP01000951.1 GCA_001550305.1 Streptomyces diastatochromogenes | reverse complement strand
GGCGGCGCTCAGCGCCTGGTCCGCCTCCGCGCGCGACTCCTCCAGGAGCCGGCGGGCCTGCTGCTCGCTGCGGGCGCGCAGCTGCTCGGCCCACGCCACGTTCTCGTTGACGTGCGACTCGACGGTCTGACGGCGCTCGGCCAGCTCCTGATCGAGCTGCTGGCGGCGCGCGACCGCCTCCTGGTGCAGCTCCGCCTGCAAGCGGGCGGCCTGCTCGGCGTGCTCCTGGAGGATGCGCTGCGTCTGGGCCCGGGCCTGGCTCATCTCGCGCTCGGCGTCGGCGCGCAGCTGATCGGCCTGGATCTGGGCATTACGGAGCAATTGCTCGGCCTGATAGCCGAGGTCGCCACCGCTGTCGTAGGCAGGCCGGGTCGCCAGACTGCGGCGCGCCTCGTGCAGCTTGGCGCGCAGCACCTCGACCTGATAGCCGAGGTCCTCGGCGTGCTGGACGGCCTTCTCCCGCTCGGTCTTCAGCCGTTCCATCTCGGCCTCGAACCGAGAGAGGTGGTCGACGTCAGCCGCCGGCTCTCGCTCCTGGCGTTCGTAGCCCCGCACTGCGCGGTCCCATCCGTCCCCTGGTCGCAAGTCTCTCCAAACGAACCCCGTCCATCCGCCGAACGGGGCCCCCGGGGAATGGTGTCAGATCAACAGCGGAGCACGGGCTGTCGCCCCGACGCTCGTCCCCCGAAACCTGGACCCCGGCCCTTGACCACGCCGTCCTTCGGACGGCATGACCTCAGGGCCCGTCGCCGGACAGACCCTGGGCCGCCCCGAAACGGCAGCGGCCACCCCCAACCCTACCGGCCCAGATATACGGAGGTCAGTGCTCAGGTGACTCAACAGCCGCCGAAGTGACCAGTTCTGTCAGGACACCATGGCAATCCTTTGGGTGAAGGAACGTGATTCGTGACCCCATGGAGCCGCGTCGGGGCTCGTCGTAGAGGACTCGTACGCCTTTCTCCCTGATATCGGCGGCATCGGCGTCGACGTCCGCCGTACCGAACGCGATGTGATGGACACCTTCGCCGTTCTTCGCCAGCCACTTCCCGACGGCCGAGTCCTCGCGGGTCGGCTCCAGGAGCTGGAGGTAGGAGGCGCCGCCGTCGGACGTCTCATTGATCTTGAGCATGGCCTCGCGGACGCCCTGCTCCTCGTTGACCTCGGAGTGGAAGACCTCGAAGCCGTACGTCGCCCGGTAGAACTCGACAGTCGCGTCGAGGTCGAAGCAGGCGATACCGATGTGGTCGATTCGCGTCAGCATGGAGTCAGTGCAGCGCTCATACGGCGGTTACGCAACGTG
Organism: Streptomyces diastatochromogenes; assembly: GCA_001550305.1. Classification (GTDB taxonomy): domain Bacteria; phylum Actinomycetota; class Actinomycetes; order Streptomycetales; family Streptomycetaceae; genus Streptomyces; species Streptomyces mirabilis_D. Next base: position 4,021 of record LRTP01000951.1, on the reverse strand, counting down.
CGCGCGATCACACTGACTGCCGGATGACGGGTGGCCTACCGCTCAGTACATTCAAGTAAACCCTCGTTCACTCCTCGGCTGTGCAGCCGGTAAGGGGATCGCACCTCATGTCTGGAACGAACAGCAGTACCTCGGTGATCGTCGCGGGCGCCCGAACGCCCATGGGACGGTTGCTGGGCTCGCTGAAGTCCTTCTCCGGGGCCGACCTCGGAGGCTTCGCGATCAAGGCCGCCCTCGACCGTGCGGGGATCGGTGGCGACCAGGTGCAGTACGTGATCATGGGTCAGGTGCTGCAGGCCGGGGCGGGCCAGATCCCGGCGCGCCAGGCCGCGGTCAAGGCGGGCATCCCGATGAGCGTCCCGGCGCTCACGATCAACAAGGTGTGTCTGTCCGGTCTCGACGCCATCGCGCTCGCGGACCAGCTGATCCGCGCGGGTGAATTCGACATCGTGGTCGCGGGCGGCCAGGAGTCCATGACGAACGCGCCCCACCTGCTCCCCAAGTCCCGTGAGGGCTTCAAGTACGGCGCGATCGAGATGCTCGACGCGATGGCGTACGACGGTCTCACCGACGCCTTCGAGAACATCGCCATGGGCGAGTCGACGGAGAAGCACAACACACGCCTGGGCATCGCCCGCCCGGAGCAGGACGAGATCGCGGCCCTCTCCCACCAGCGCGCGGCCACCGCCCAGAAGAACGGCATCTTCGAGGCGGAGATCACGCCCGTGGAGATTCCGCAGCGCAAGGGCGAGCCCGTCGTCTTCAGCAAGGACGAGGGCATCCGCGCCGAGACCACGGTGGAGTCGCTGGCCAAGCTGCGCCCCGCCTTCACCCGGGACGGCACGATCACGGCGGGCACCTCCTCGCAGATCTCCGACGGCGCCGCGGCCGTGGTCGTGATGAGCAAGACCAAGGCGCAGGAGCTCGGCCTCCAGTGGATCGCCGAGATCGGCGCGCACGGGAACGTCGCGGGTCCGGACAACTCCCTCCAGTCCCAGCCGTCGAACGCGATCCTGCACGCCCTGAAGAAGGAGGGCCTCGACGTCTCCGATCTCGACCTGATCGAGATCAACGAGGCGTTCGCCGCGGTCGCCGTGCAGTCAATGAAGGACCTCGGCGTATCCACGGAAAAGGTGAACGTCAACGGTGGTGCCATCGCCCTCGGTCACCCGATCGGGATGTCCGGCGCCCGCCTCGTGCTGAGCCTCGCCCTGGAGCTCAGGCGGCGCGGCGGCGGGGTCGGCGCGGCGGCGCTGTGCGGTGGTGGCGGGCAGGGTGACGCGCTGATCGTGCGGGTACCCAAGGCCTGAGGCCGTTGTCTCTTTCCGTACGACCCTGGTGCGTACGACTCTGAACGACCTCGGTGCGTACGGCTCTGAACGGATCTGAACGGAGCTGTGATGCAGGACGTCTCCTCGCTGGTGGCCCAGGCCAGGGAAGGCAGGCCGCGGGCCGTGGCCCGGCTGATCTCCCTGGTGGAGGGGGCGTCCCCGCAGTTGCGCGAGGTCATGGCGGCGCTGGCCCCGCTGACCGGCAACGCGTACGTCGTCGGGCTCACCGGCTCTCCGGGCGTGGGCAAGTCAACCTCGACCTCGGCGCTGGTGACGGCGTACCGGCGGCAGGGCAAGCGGGTCGGGGTCCTGGCCGTCGACCCGTCCTCGCCGTTCTCCGGAGGCGCCCTGCTAGGCGACCGTGTGCGCATGTCCGAGCACGCCTCCGACCCCGGTGTCTACATCCGCTCGATGGCCACGCGAGGCCATCTGGGCGGTCTGGCCTGGGCGGCCCCCCAGGCCATTCGCGTCCTGGACGCGGCGGGCTGTGACGTGATCCTGGTGGAGACGGTCGGTGTGGGCCAGTCGGAGGTGGAGATCGCCTCCCAGGCGGACACCTCGGTGGTCCTGCTCGCCCCCGGCATGGGCGACGGCATCCAGGCGGCGAAGGCCGGAATCCTGGAGATCGGCGACGTGTACGTGGTGAACAAGGCCGACCGGGACGGTGCCGACGCGACCGCGCGTGAGCTGAACCACATGCTCGGGCTCGGCGAGTCCCGAGGTCCCGGGGACTGGCGGCCGCCGATCGTCAAGACGGTGGCGGCGCGGGGTGAGGGCATCGACGAGGTCGTCGAGGCCCTGGAGAAGCACCACGCCTGGATGGAGGAGCACGGTGTCCTCGCCGAGCGCCGCCTCGCCCGGGCGTCCCAGGAGGTCGAGACGATCGCCGTCACGGCGCTGCGTCAACGTATCGGTGACCTTCATGGTGACCGCCGCCTGAGTGCGCTCGCGGAGCGGATCGTGGCGGGGGAGCTGGATCCCTACCGGGCGGCGGACTCGTTGGTGGAGGGCCTGACGGAGAGCTGAGCCAGCGTTCCCCACCCGTCCCACCCCGCCCCCGGGCGGTTTCTTCGCCTACGGGCGCCTGCGGGCCGCCCGCGCCATTCCCCGCGCCCCTGGGGCCGGGGCTGCGCCCCGATCCCCCGTCCACTGCAAGTTCTTTGCCTGCGGGTGGGTGAGGGCTGGTCGCGCAGTTCCTCGCGCCCCTTGGACGGGGCTTCGCCCCGATTTCGCGCCTGCCCGTTTTCGTTTGGCTGCGGGGCGGTGGGGGCTGGTCGCGCAGTTCCCCGCGCCCCTAGGGCGGGGCTTCGCCCCGATTTCGCGCCTGCCCGTTTTCGTTTGGCTGCGGGGTGGTGGGGGCTGGTCGCGCAGTTCCCCGCGCCCCTAGGGCGGGGCTGCGCCCCGATCCCCCGTCCACCGCAAGTTCCTTGCCTGCGGGTGGGTGGGGGCTGGTTGCGCCGTTCCTCGCGCCCCTAGGGCGGGGCTGCGCCCCGGATCGCGTGCGCGGGGGAGTGGTGAGGCTGTCAGAGCGATGCGGGGGGCCAGGGGGCGGTAGCCCCCGGTGGGGTGCGGGGGCGGAGCCACGCGGGGGTTCGGGGTCGAAGGGGCGGAGCCCCTGGGGATGGGACGGGTAGGGGCGGCGGGGGCGAGGACACGGGTAGCTGTCAACTCTCGGCGCCCGCTGTTACGTTAAGGCGCATGTTCCTCCTCTTGGCATAGGGCCCGCCCAGGCCCGCGACGGACACCGGTGGGTGCGCCGTCGCGGCACTCAGGCGACCCCTTTCCGCCTCCCGCTCGAGGAACCCCAACATGTCTGCGCCCGCGCCGCGGCCCTCGTACGCCGCGTTCTTCCACATCCCCCACACCCGCCACACCTTCACCGCCGCCCTCATCGGCAGACTCTCCTACGGCATGGTCTCGCTGGCCGTGATGCTCAGCGTGACCGAGGCCACCGGCTCGTACGCCGCCGCCGGCACGGTCATGGCACTGTTCGGCGCGACCAGCGTGCTCCTGTCACCCGTCAGGGCGGCCCTGATCGACCGCCACGGCCCCCGCCGCGCCCTCATCCCGATGGCCTCGCTCTACGCCACCCTGCTCGCGGCCCTCGCGACAGCGGCCTGGCGGCCCGGAACGCCCGCACCCGCCCTCGGCGCCCTCGCCGTCACCGCGGGCGCCTGCACACCGCCCCTCGGCCCCACGGTGCGCGCCCTGTGGGGCGAGGTCATCGAGGACAACCGGGTCCTGCAGCGGGCGTACAGCCTGGACGGGATCGCCGAGGAGATCCTCTTCGTCTCGGGTCCGCTGCTGGTGGGCGCGGTCGTCCAGTTCGCACCCCCGGCCGCCGCGCTCGCGCTCTGTGCCCTGCTGGTGTGGGCCGGAACCCTCGCCTTCGTCCTGTCGCCGGCCGTGGCGGGCGTACGTCCGGCCGTCACGAAGCCCGTCGCACGCCCAGGGCGCCGTTTCCGCGACGGACGCGCGCTCCTGCAGCCCGTCGTCGTCGCGGCGGGCGTCGGCCTGTCGGTGGGAGCCGTCGAGCTTCTGGTGATGGCCTACGCCACACGGCACCATCACGGGAACGACGTGGTGGCCTGGGTACTCGCCGCCCTGTCGCTGGGCAGCGCCCTGGGCGGCCTCCTGAACGGCGCCGTCGACTGGCGTACGCCCGCACGGGCGCGGCTGCCGCTGCCGGA
>LRTP01000950.1 GCA_001550305.1 Streptomyces diastatochromogenes | reverse complement strand
GGGTGGCGGCCGTTGAAGGCCCGCAGGTCCAGTTCGGTGGGCTGGGCGAAGCGGGAGAAGTTGTGCACGCACAGGACGAGGTCGTCCTCTTTGCCCTCGGTGGAGGGGGCCTCGCGCAGGAACGCGATGACGGCGGGGTTGGAGGACTGGAGTTCCGTGTAGGAGCCGAGGCCGAAGGCCTGGTTCTGTTTGCGGATCTCGATCATGCGGCGGGTCCAGTGCAGCAGGGACGAGGGCGAGGACATGGAGGCCTCGACGTTGGTCACCTGGTAGCCGTAGACGGGGTCCATGATCGTGGGCAGGAACAGCCGGCCGGGGTCCGAGGAGGAGAAGCCCGCGTTGCGGTCGGGTGTCCACTGCATCGGGGTGCGGACCGCGTCGCGGTCGCCGAGCCAGATGTTGTCGCCCATCCCGATCTCGTCGCCGTAGTAGAGGATCGGCGAGCCGGGCAGGGACAGCAGCAGGGCGGTGAACAGCTCGATCTGGTTGCGGTCGTTGTCGAGCAGGGGGGCGAGCCGCCGCCGGATGCCGATGTTGGCGCGCATCCGCGGGTCCTTGGCGTACTCCGCGTACATGTAGTCGCGTTCCTCGTCGGTGACCATTTCGAGGGTGAGCTCGTCGTGGTTGCGCAGGAAGATGCCCCACTGGCAGCCGGACGGGATCGCCGGGGTCTTCGACAGGATTTCCGAGACCGGGTACCGGGACTCCCTGCGTACCGCCATGAAGATCCGCGGCATGACGGGGAAGTGGAACGCCATGTGGCACTCGTCGCCGCCGGAGGGGAAGTCGCCGAAGTAGTCGACGACGTCCTCGGGCCACTGGTTCGCCTCCGCCAGCAACACCGTGTCCGGATAGTGCGTGTCGATCTCCTTGCGCACCCGCTTCAGGAACTCGTGCGTTGCCGGAAGGTTTTCGCAGTTCGTTCCCTCGACCTGGTACAGGTACGGCACCGCGTCCAGCCGGAACCCGTCGATGCCCAGGTCCAGCCAGAACCGCAGCGCGGAGATGATCTCTTCCTGGACGGCCGGGTTCTCGTAGTTGAGGTCGGGCTGGTGGGAGAAGAAGCGGTGCCAGAAGTACTGCTTGCGGACCGGGTCGAAGGTCCAGTTGGAGGCCTCGGTGTCGACGAAGATGATCCGGGCGTCCTCGTACTGTTTGTCGTCGTCGGCCCAGACGTAGTAGTCGCCGTAGGGTCCGTCGGGGTTGGTGCGGGACTCCTGGAACCACGGGTGCTGGTCGCTGGTGTGGTTCATGACGAAGTCGATGATGACGCGCATGCCGCGCTGGTGGGCGGCGTCGACGAACTCGACGAAGTCGGCGAGGTCACCGAATTCGGGCAGGACGGCGGTGTAGTCGGAGACGTCGTAGCCGCCGTCCCTGAGGGGTGATTTGAAGAACGGGGGCAGCCACAGGCAGTCGATGCCCAGCCATTGCAGGTAGTCGAGTTTCGCGGTGAGGCCCTTGAGGTCGCCGATGCCGTCGCCGTTGCTGTCCTGGAAGGAGCGGACCAGGACCTCGTAGAAGACGGCGCGTTTGAACCAGTCGGGGTCGCGGTCCCTGGCCGGGGTGTCCTCGAAAGTGTCCGGGACGGGCTCGTTGACGATCATGTGGTGGGTGACCCTCCGATCTGCGGTGAGGACGGTCGCAGGACGGTGAGGATGTGCGCGGGGCTATGCCCTGGCTCAAGACGCACATAGTTGGCCCTGCCCCAGTTGTAGGTCTCGCCGGTGAGCTCGTCGCGCACCGGCACGGACTCGTGCCAGTCCAGGCCGAGTTGCGGCATGTCCAACGAGACCGTCGCCTCCTGGGTGTGGTGGGGGTCGAGGTTGACCACCACCACAACCGTGTTCGAACCGCTCCCGTCCGTGACCGACTTCGAGTAGGCGATCACCGCGTCCTTGTCCGTGTGGTGGAAGTGGAGGCCGCGCAACTGGCGCAGTGCCGGACTGCGCCGGCGGATGGCGTTGAGCGCCCTCAGCAATGGCGCGATGCTACGACCCTCCCGCTCCGCCGACTCCCAATCCCGCGGACGCAGTTGGTACTTCTCGGAGTTCAGGTACTCTTCGCTGCCCGCACGCAGGGGGGTGTGCTCACAGAGCTCGAATCCGCTGTAGACGCCCCAGGTCGGAGACAGCGTGGCGGCGAGCACCGCACGCAGTTCGAAGGCCGGCCGCCCGCCGTGCTGAAGGAACTCGTGCAGGATGTCCGGGGTGTTCACGAAGAAATTGGGCCGCATGTAGGCGGCCGCCTCCCCCGACAGCTCACCGAGGTAGTCGGTCAGCTCCTCCTTGGTGTTGCGCCAGGTGAAATAGGTGTACGACTGCTGGAAGCCGATCGCCCCGAGCGTGCGCATCATCGCGGGCCGGGTGAACGCCTCGGCCAGGAAGATCACGTCCGGGTCGGTGCGGTTGATGTCCGCGATGACCCGCTCCCAGAAGACGACCGGCTTCGTGTGCGGGTTGTCGACGCGGAAGATCCGCACACCGTGGCTCATCCAGTGCCGCAGCACCCGCACCGTCTCCTGGATCAGCCCCGGCATGTCCTTGTCGAAGGCGATCGGATAGATGTCCTGGTACTTCTTCGGCGGATTCTCCGCGTACGCGATCGACCCGTCCGCCCGGTGGTGGAACCACTCGGGATGCTTCTGCACCCACGGATGATCCGGCGAGCACTGGAGCGCGAAGTCGAGCGCGATCTCCAGCCCCTCCCGCTCCGCCCGCCTCACGAAGGCGTCGAAGTCGTCGATCGTGCCGAGGTCCGGATGAACGGCGTCGTGCCCGCCCTCCGGGGAGCCGATCGCCCACGGCACACCGACGTCGTACGCCCCCGCAGAAAGAGTGTTGTTGGGCCCCTTGCGATAAGTGGTCCCGATGGGATGAATCGGCGGCAGATACACGACATCGAATCCCATCCGCGCGATGGCGGGCAGCCGCTCGGCGGCGCTGCGGAAGGTGCCGTGCACCGGCGGATCGAGATGCCCGCTCTCCGAACGCGGAAAGAACTCGTACCAGGAGCCGTACAGCGCCCGCTCGCGCTCCACCAGCAGGGGCAGCGGCTCCGAGCTGCTGACCAGCTCACGCAGCGGATGACGAGTGAGGACCCTGTCGACTTCAGGGGTACGGGCGGCGGCGAGCCGGGCCGCCGAGGAACGGCCGGTGTCCCGCAGCGCGTCCGCCGCGGCGAGGACGACATCCCTTCTGCCCTTGCTCTTCGGCACTCCGGCGGCAGCGCGCTCGTACAGCCGGGCGCCCTCCTCCAGGACCAGTTCCGTGTCGATGCCCGCCGGGATCTTGATCCCCGCGTGGTGGCGCCAGGTGGAGACCGGATCGCTCCAGGCCTCCACGGTGTACGTCCAGTGGCCGGTCGTCCCGGCACAGACGGTGGCGCCCCAGCGGTCGGTGCCGGGGGCGAGTTCGCGCATCGGGCTCCAGGGGCCGGTGCGGCCCTCCGGATCGCGCAGGACGACGTTCGCGGCGACGGCGTCATGACCTTCGCGGAAGACGGTGGCCGTGACGTCGAAGACCTCGCCGACGACCGCCTTGGCGGGGCGACGGCCTTGCAGGACGAGGGGCCGAACGTCGACGACGGGAATGCGTCCGACGCTCTCGCCGCCTTCACCTGCCTGTTCGGAGGGTTGCTCCGGGGCGCGGGGGACGGCGTCGACCTTGTGTATGGGGGGTGTGTCGGAGGTGGTCGTCGGGGGTGGCGACGTGTGGTGCGTGGCGGGCATGACCGCTCCTGTCCGCGTCAACGTGGGTGGGCGGATGACGGTGTGGGGAGGTGGGGCCTGCGGGGCGTACCGGGGGAGCCTTCCCACCCTATTCGGGTGAGCAATCCGGCAGGTTGCTAACTACTTACGCGTATGTCTACACACAAGACCGGCCTCGTCCGACGGGCGAGGCCGGTGCCTGCTGCGGCGGTTCTTTACGAAGAGCCGACCTGCAGAAGCCTGTTCGGCGAACCGAGCCCCGCACCGCCGACCTTCCCGTACACCGCCTGCCCGACCAACGCTTTGCCCACTTGGGCCGGGGTCGCCTTCGGGTGGCCGGCGAGATAGAGCGCCGCCGCGCCCGCGACATGCGGGCTCGCCATCGACGTACCGGAGAAGGTCGCCTTCCCGGTGTCGCTCGCGTACGACGCCGACGTGATCGCCACGCCGGGCGCGAACAGGTCGAGCGCCGCCCCGAAGTTGGAGAAGCTCGCCCGGGCGTCGGCCCTGTCGCTCGCCCCGACCGTCAGCGCCTCCTTGACCCGGGCGGGGGAGTACAGCCCGGCGGCCAGTCCGTCGTTGCCCGCCGCGACCGAGTAGGTCACTCCGGAGGCGATGGAGTTGCGTACGGCGGCGTCCAACTGGGCGTTCGCGTGGCCGCCCAGGCTCAGATTGGCGACCGCGGGCTTGTGCGCGTGCCGGGTCACCCAGTCGATACCGGCGATGACCTGCGCGGTGGTGCCGGATCCGGCGTTGTCGAGCACTCGCACGGACACGACCTTGGCCTTCTTCGCCACACCGTAGGTCGTCCCCGCGATGATCCCGGCGACATGCGTCCCGTGCCCGTTCCCGTCCCCCGCCGCCTTGTCGTTGCCCACGAAGTCCCAGCCGTAGCCAGCCCGCCCCCCGAAGTCCTTGTGCGTGATCCGGATCCCCGTGTCGATGACGTACGCCGTCACGCCCGCGCCCGCCGACTCCGGCCACGAGTAGCCCTTGTCGAGCGGCAGAGCGGGCTGGTCGATCCGGTCCAGCCCCCAGGACGGCGGGTTCTTCTCGAAGTGGTCGAGTGTCACCCGGGTGTCCTGGACGACGGAGGCCACACGGGAGTCCGCCGCGAGCCGCCGCGCCTGCTTCTCGCCCACCTGAACCGCGTACCCGTTGAGCGCCGTGCCGTACGTGTGGCTGATTCGCGCTCCGTACTTCTCGGCGATGCCCTTACCCACCGACGACGGAGCCCTCGTACCCCCCTTGAGTGTCACGATGTAACTACCGCTGACGGAACCGGGTTGGCCGGCGCCGAGTATCCGCCCCTCCGGGGCGGCGTGCGCGGGCAGGGTGATGGCCGAAAGCACCGCGGCCGTCGTGACCGCGGTGAGGCATCCTGCCCAGCGCAGACGCCGCTGTCTCGTCTGTGCCATGACGTGAGTTCCCCTCCTCAAGTCGGCGTACGCCGACCGGGACCGACCGGTGTGCGACCGGGGTCGCGCGTACGCCACTTGGCAGCCTCTCGTGTGGTGTGAAGCACCACAAGGCCGCCCATGCGGGCGGAATCGGCCATACCCTCCGGGGGTGGGGCGGAATGGTCGCGTCGATTCCCGGTCGACGGTTCCTCTTGTCGACGCCTCAGCGCGATCCCTCGGCTGCGGACCGGTGGGGGCTGGTCGCGCAGTTCCCCGCGCCCCCAGGCCGGGGCTGCGCCCCGCATTTCGCGCTCGGGTGATTCGTTCGACTCGCGGCCGGTGGGGGCTGGTCGCGCAGTTCCCCGCGCCCCTGAGACGGGGGCTGCGCCCCGATCCCCCGCTCGGCCGAGTCCGTCGACTGCGGGCCGGTGGGGGCTGGTCGCGCCGTTCCCCGCGCCCCTGGCGGGGCGCTTTTGACGGGGTGTTCCACTCACCCGCAGCTGTCGGACTGCGGAAGGGGGCGTGGGGGTGTGTCGCAAGCCCGTCGCTTACGTTCGGATCGAGCTGCGGCTCGCTTGCCCGGCCGACGTCTGATCCGGCGGCGACGGGCTCGACGCACCCCCCCG
>LRTP01000949.1 GCA_001550305.1 Streptomyces diastatochromogenes | reverse complement strand
ACCCACGCGCCCCCCGACCCACCCACGCGCCCGCCACTCACCCACGCCCCCGCCACCCACGACGCCGGAGTTCATCGATGCGCCGTGTCGTGGAAACACCCTCGCCGCTACCGTCGTCGGTGACGTACATCCCGCCGCATACGTCCTTTGTGAAGGTGGAACTTGTGAAGGCAATCCGCAGATTCACCGTTCGCCCCGTACTGCCCGACGCCCTTCACCCGCTCAGCGACCTCGCCCGCAACCTGCGCTGGTCCTGGCACGCCGAGACCCGCGACCTCTTCCAGTCCGTCGACCCCGAACGCTGGACCGCCTCCGACGGCGACCCCGTACGCATGCTCGGCAGCGTCCCTCCCCACCGCCTCGCGGAACTCGCCGAGGACCGCCGCTTCCTGCGCCGCCTCGCCGCCGTCGCCGACGACCTGCGCGACTACGTGACCGGCGATCGCTGGTATCAGACCCAGACCCAGATTCCCGACCTCCCCGCCGCCATCGCCTACTTCTCACCCGAGTTCGGCATCACCGCGGCCCTGCCCCAGTACTCCGGCGGCCTCGGCATCCTCGCCGGCGACCACCTCAAGGCCGCCAGCGACCTCGGCGTACCCCTCATCGGCGTAGGCCTCCTCTACCGGCACGGCTACTTCCGGCAGTCCCTCTCCCGAGACGGCTGGCAGCAGGAGCACTATCCCGTCCTCGACCCCAACGAACTCCCTCTCGTACCCCTGCGCGAATCCGACGGCACCCCGGCCCAGGTCACCCTCGCCCTCCCCGGCGCCCGCGCCCTGCGCGCCCGCATCTGGCTGGCCCAGGTCGGTCGCGTCCCCCTCCTCATGCTCGACTCCGACGTCGAGGAGAACGACCTCGGCGAACGCGGGGTGACCGACCGGCTGTACGGCGGCGGCAGCGAGCACCGGCTGCTGCAGGAGATGCTGCTCGGCATCGGCGGGGTGCGCGCCGTACGGACGTACTGCCGGCTGACCGGCCACGCCCAGCCCGAGGTGTTCCACACCAACGAGGGCCACGCGGGCTTCCTCGGCCTGGAACGCATCGCCGAACTCGCCGAGGGGCAGGACGGACAGGACGGCGACGACGGCAACGGCGGGCTGGACTTCGATGCCGCACTCGAATCCGTCCGCGCCGGTACCGTCTTCACCACCCACACCCCCGTCCCCGCCGGCATCGACCGCTTCGACCGCGAACTCGTCGCCCACCACTTCGGCCCGGACGCCGAACTCCCCCGTATCGACGTCGAGCGCATCCTCGGCCTCGGCATGGAGACCTATCCGGGCGGTGAGCCGAACCTCTTCAACATGGCCGTGATGGGGCTCAGGCTCGGCCAGCGGGCCAACGGGGTGTCGCTGCTCCACGGTCACGTCAGCCGCGAGATGTTCTCCGGGCTGTGGCCGGGTTTCGACCCGGACGAGGTCCCGATCACCTCGGTCACCAACGGCGTGCACGCACCGACCTGGGTGGCACCGGAGGTCTTCCGTCTCGGCGCCCGCCAGATCGGCGCCCAGCGCACCGAGGACGCGATGACGGTCGGCGGCTCGGACCGCTGGGACGCGGTGGCGGACATCGCCGACCAGGAGATCTGGGACCTGCGCCGGGTACTGCGCGAACAACTGGTCCTGGAGGTACGGGAACGCCTGCACGCCTCCTGGCGCCAGCGCGGCGCCGGAACGGCCGAACTCGGCTGGATCGACGGGGTGCTGGACCCGGACGTCCTCACGATCGGCTTCGCCCGTCGCGTCCCTTCCTACAAACGTCTGACCCTGATGCTGCGCGACCGCGACCGCCTGATGGACCTCCTCCTGCATGCCGAACGCCCGATGCAGATCGTGGTCGCGGGCAAGGCGCACCCCGCGGACGACGGCGGCAAGCGACTCGTGCAGGAACTGGTCCGCTTCGCGGACGACCCGCGCGTACGCCACCGGATCGTCTTCCTCCCGGACTACGGGATGGCGATGGCGCAGAAGCTGTACCCGGGCTGCGACATCTGGCTGAACAACCCGCTCCGCCCGCTGGAGGCCTGCGGCACGTCCGGGATGAAGGCGGCACTCAACGGCTGTCTGAACCTCTCCGTCCTGGACGGCTGGTGGGACGAGTGGTTCCAGCCGGACTTCGGCTGGGCGATCCCGACGGCGGACGGCACGGATGGGGGTCCCCCCACGCGTTCAGCAGTGGGGGAGGACGACGACCGCCGCGACGACCTGGAGGCGGCGGCCCTCTACGAGCTGCTGGAACAGCGCGTGGCGCCCCGCTTCTACGAGCGGGGTCAGCACGGCCTGCCCGACCGGTGGATCGAGATGGTCCGCCAGACGCTGACCCATCTCGGCCCGAAGGTCCTGGCGGGCCGGATGGTGCGCGAGTACGTGGAGCGCCTCTACGCCCCCGCGGCCCGCGCCCACCGCGCCCTGGCCCCGGAGGCGGCCCGCGAACTGGCCGCCTGGAAGTCCCGCGTCCGGGCGGCCTGGCCCCGGGTCACGGTGGACCATCTGGAGGCATCCGCCGCCACCACGACCGCCGAACTGGGCACCACCCTCTCCCTGCGCGTGCGGGTGGCGCTGGCCGACCTCGCCCCGGACGACGTCGAGGTCCAGGCGGTCTCGGGCCGCGTCGACTCGCAGGACCGCATCGCGGACGCGAGCTGCGTCCCACTGAAACCGGCCGGCGGTCCGGACCTGGAAGGGCGCTGGGTGTACGAGGGTCCGCTCTCCCTGGACCGCACCGGCCCGTTCGGCTACACGGTCCGTATTCTCCCCACGCACCGACTGCTCGCGTCCGGCGCCGAGCTGGGCCTGGTCACGATGCCTTCGGAGGAGGTGGGGGAGGAGGCCGGGGTCCTGATGCGCTGAGCGGGCCGAAAGCAGGCGGACTGCGGGCCTACGGTTCGAACCCCGCGCACAGCCGGCGCAGTACGGTCCCGCAGCGTCGTGCGTAGGCGTGCTGGAGCCCCCGGGTCGCCGGTCCTCCCGCGCGGGTGTACCACTTGGCCGCACGGCTGAAGGCGGTCACGGTCAGCCAGACCGTGCCGTCGCCCGTGCGGTCGACCACGAAGGCCTCCTCGCCGTGCTCGGGGTGGCCGGGCAGGGTGCCGTAGGCCCAGCCGGCCCGGCGGTACTCCTCGACCGTCCAGACCACACGGCAGGGGGCCTTGAGGGGGCCGAGTCCGACGGTGACGTCGACTCCGGGGGCCGCCTTGTCGGCGGTGGCGGTGATGCCCACGCCCATGGCGCGGTGCATCTCCCAGGTCATCAGCGCTTCGGAGGCCGCGCGGAAGACGGCCTCGCCCTCGCCGACGCGGGTGCGCAGGTGCAGGGGGTGGAACCCCGGCGGGCAGCGGCCGTCGCGCGTCGCGCCCACGTCCTCGTATGTGAAGGGGTTGTCCGGGGAGACCATGGGGGACAGCGTAGGGCGGTACCCGGAGGTGCCTTCTCTCCGGGTACCGCCCAAGGTGCCTGAGGGGGTCCCGAGGACCCCGTGGGCACTAGCTCACGTTGACCGCGGTCCAGGCCGCGGCCACCGCCTTGTACTCGGCGCTGGTCGAGCCGTACAGGGCGGACGCCGCGGAGAGCGTCCCCGTGCGGGCCGACTTGTAGTTGGTCGTCGACGTGAAGTACGTCGTCAGCGCCTTGTACCAGATCTGCAGGGCCTTGTCCCGGCCGATGCCGGTGACGGCCGTGCCGTTGTACGTGGGCGAGTTGTAGCTGACGCCGTTGATGGTCTTGGCGCCGCTGCCCTCACTCAGCAGGTAGAAGAAGTGGTTGGCGACACCGGACGAGTAGTGCACGTCCAGGTTGCCGACGCTGGAGGACCAGTAGTCGGCGGAGCCGCCGTCCTTGCTGGGCTTGTCCATGTAGCGCAGCGGGGTGCCGTCGCCGTTGATGTTGATCTTCTCGCCGATGAGGTAGTCACCGGGGTCGGAGGCGTTGTTGGCGTAGAACTCGACGCCGGTGCCGAAGATGTCGGAGGTCGCCTCGTTCAGGCCGCCGGACTCGCCGGAGTAGTTGAGACCGGCCGTGTTGGCGGTGACGCCGTGGCTCATCTCGTGGCCGGCCACGTCCAGCGAGGTCAGCGGGTGGGTGTTCCCGGAGCCGTCGCCGTACGTCATGCAGAAGCAGCTGTCGTCCCAGAACGCGTTGACGTACGCGTTGCCGTAGTGGACGCGGGAGTACGCGCCGACCCCGTTGTTCTTGATGCCGCTGCGGCCGAAGGTGTTCTTGTAGAAGTCCCACGTCTCCTGCGCGCCGTACGCGGCGTCGGCGGCCGCGGTCTGGTCGGTGGTGGAGCTGGAGGCCGTGCCGGTGCCCCAGGTGTCGTCCGCGTCGGTGAACAGGGTGCCCGCGGAGGAGGAGGTGGTGTGCGACTTGTTGTACGTCTTGTGGCCGCCGCGGGTGCCGTCGGTCAGCTGGTACGTCGAGCCCGACAGGGTGGTGTTGAGGCTGACCGTGCCCGAGTACAGGGTCTTGCCGGTGCCGGTCTCGATGCCCTGGTACTCGTAGAGCTTCTTGCCGGTGGCCGCGTCGGTGATGACGTGCAGCTGGTTCGGGGTGCCGTCGTCCTGGAGACCGCCGATGACCGTCTCGTAGGCGAGGGTGGGCTTGCCGGTGGCGGCCCAGATCACCTTGCGGGGGGCGCGGTCGGCCGTGGTCTTCTCCGAACCGGCGGCCTTCGCTGCGGTGAGAGCCTGCTTCTCGGCCTTCGCGGTGGTGACCTGCGGCTTCAGCGAGGCGACCTTGATGGCCGTCTTCACGGCCTTGGTGACGCCCTCGGTCTTGCCGGCCTTGGACTCGTGGACGACCAGGTCGCCGCCGAGGACCGGAAGGCCGTTGTACGTGCGCTCGTAGCGGGTGTGCACGGTGCCGTCCGCGTCCTTGAGGACGTCTCTGACGACGAGCTTCTCCTTGGCGCCGAGGCCTATCTGCTGGGCGGTCTCGGACGCGGCCGCGTCGGCCTGCTGGATGAGGCTCGTGCGTGCGGCGGCGGAGAGCTGGACCGTGGCGCCGGGGAGCTTCGCCTTGGCGGCGGCCGACTCGGTCTGGGCGGAGGCACCGGTGGTCAGACCGGTGGTGAGCAGGGCTCCGGCAGCGACAGCGGTGGCGATGGCCAGAGTGGTGCGCTTGTGACGCGCGTAGAGGGGGGTCACGCAATCTCCTCTTGTGGGGGCGACCGGACGGCGTGGGGTGGCCGTACGGAAGGTGCGAAGTTGCGGTGCGGGTGAGCCGTGCGGTGGAAGAGTGACATCCAGGGCGCGTACATGTCAGGAGGGCGATGAAATCTTGGCCGAAAAGCGTCCGTTGGATGAAGATCGCTGTTCGTTACGCGGATTTCGATCTTGGTCAAGCGGCAACAAAAGCAGGGTCATGGCACGGCAAAGAGGGCGCCGCCCCGGGGAGTCGAACCCCGGGGCGGCGCCCTCTCGATGCCGAGTGTTCAGGTGCGGTCTACGGGAACGTCAGCTTCCAGCTGTTGATGTAGCCGGTGTCCTGCGCGGCCTTGTCCTGGACCCGCAACTTCCAGGTGCCGTTGGCGACTTCGGAGGACGCGTTGACGGTGTAGGTCTCCTGGACGTTGTCCGCCGAGTCGGAGGAGCTGAAGGCCTTCAGGGGGTACACCGTGCCGTCCGGGGCCAGCAGATCCACGACCAGGTCGCCGCGCCAGGTGTGCACGATGTCCACGTCGACCAGAAGGTTCGACGGGGCGTTGCCGGTACGGCCGGTGACCGCGATCGACGACGTCACGGCCGGCCCGTTGTCCGGAATCGATACGTCGCTGGTGTTCTCGAACGACGTACCGGTGCCGCCGCCACCGCCCGGACGTGAGCCCACCTTCACGGCCGCCCAGGCGTTCTGCACCGCCGTGTACTCGGCGCTCGTCGTGCCGTACAGCTCGCCCGTCGCCGCGAGCGTGCCGGTGCGGGCCGCCGCGTAGTTGGTGGTCGAGGTGAACTTGGTGGTGAGCGCCCGGTACCAGATCTGCAGGGCCTTGTCCCGGCCGATGCCGGTGACCGGAAGGCCGTCGGCGGTCGGCGAGTTGTAGCTGACGCCGTTGATGACCTTGGCGCCGCTGCCCTCGCTCAGCAGGTAGAAGAAGTGGTTGGCGACACCGGACGAGTAGTGGACGTCGAGACCGCCCACGCTGGAGGACCAGTTGTCCGCCGAGCCGCCGTCCTTGCTGGGCTTGTCCATGTAGCGCAGCGGGGTGCCGTCGCCGTTGATGTTGATCTTCTCGCCGATGAGGTAGTCACCGGGGTCGGAGGCGTTGTTGGCGTAGAACTCGACGCCGGTGCCGAAGATGTCGGAGGTCGCCTCGTTCAGACCGCCGGACTCGCCGGAGTAGTTGAGACCGGCGGTGTTGGCGGTGACGCCGTGGCTCATCTCGTGGCCGGCCACGTCCAGCGCGGTCAGCGGGTCCGCGTTGCCGGCCCCGTCGCCGTACGTCATGCAGAAGCAGGTGTCGTCCCAGAACGCGTTGATGTACGCGTTGCCGTAGTGGACCCGGGAGTACGCACCCACGCCGTTGTTCTTGATGCCGCTGCGGCCGAAGGTGTTCTTGTAGAAGTCCCAGGTCTCGGCGGCGCCGTAGTGCGCGTCGGCGCCCGCGGTCGCGGCGTTCGACGTGGTGCCGTTGCCCCAGGTGTCGCTGGTCTGGGAGAACAGGGTGCCGGTGCCGGACGTACCGCGGTTGAGGTTGTACGTCTTGTGGCCGCCGCGCGCGCCGTCGGTGAGCGTGTAGTTGGAGCCCGACTGCGTGGTCGTCAGCGTCACCTGGCCGCTGTACTGGGTGTTGCCGATACCGGTCTCGATGCCCTGGTACTCGTAGAGCTTCTTGCCGGTGGCCGCGTCGGTGATGACGTGCAGCTGGTTCGGGGTGCCGTCGTCCTGGAAGCCGCCGACGACCGTCTCGTACGCGAGGGTCGGTGTGCCGTTCGCCGCCCAGATCACCTTGCGGGGCGCCCGGTCGGCGTCGGTCTTCTTCGAACCGTCGGCCTTGGCGACGGACAGGGCCTGCTTCTCCGCCGTGGAGGCGGCGATGGCGGGCGTGAGCGAGGCGACCTCGAGGGTGGCCCGCGTCGCCTTGATGACCCGCTCGGTCTTCCCTGCCTTGGTGGTGTCGACCACCAGGTCGCCGCCGAGGACCGGGAGTCCCGCGTACGTGCGCTCGTAGCGGGTGTGGACCGTGCCGTCCGCGTCCTTGATGACGTCGCGGGCGACGAGTTTCTCCTTGGCCCCGAGGCCCAGGTCCTTGGCGGTGGCCGCCTTGGCGGCGTTCGCGTCGCGTATCAGCTCCGCGCGCTGCGAAGGCGTGAGCTGGACGGCGAGAGAACCACGGTTGATCTTGCCGAGGGAGGATTTCTGGGGGGCCGCGCTCGCGGCGCCCGACTGGACGGCCGCGGCCAGCAGGGCGGAGACGCCGACGAGGGCGACGGCCGCGACACGGCGCTGGGTGTGGGAGGTGCGTCTGTGGGAGGAACTGCTGCTCAACACACTGACTCCTTCTGCGTGGCCACGGCTCGCGCGGCCAGTGGGGATCCGGTCGGGGTGGGTACCCGTCCGGGCAGAACAGGGCAGAACAGGGCAGAACAGGATGGAACGCGGAACCAGTTACCTGGGGATCCACGGCCACGACACGGCGACGGTGCTGTGAGGTTGCTGTGAAGTTGCCGTGGGAAGAGTGGCAGGAGATTTCGCTTTCTGTCAGGACCGCGTCAGGAACTTGGCCGGAATTCGTCCGTTGTCCGGGTGTTCATGTTCGGCATGCGGACTGTTCGCCGGAGCGTGTCCGGTCCGTGGCGGGGCGAGGCGCGAGGGCCCTGCCGCACCTCGCCCGGAGCGGCCGGACGAGCCCCGACGCACCCGGCCCTGACCCCCGCTCAGGGCCCCGCCCCGACCCCGCTCGGAGCCCCGCCCCGACCCCGCTCAGACCCCGTCCTGGTCCCCGCTCGGCTCCCGCCTCAGTCCCCGTGCCACGTCCGCCAAAGTGCCGCGTACGCCCCCTCGGCCGCCACCAGCTCGTCATGCGTGCCGAGTTCGGTGAGCAGCCCGTCCTCCATCACGGCGACCCGGTCCGCGTCGTGCGCGGTGTGCAACCGGTGCGCGATGGCGATCACCGTGCGCCCCTCCAGCACGGCGGCGAGCGCACGCTCGGTGTGGCGCGCGGTCGTCGGATCGAGCAGGGCGGTCGCCTCGTCGAGGATGAGGGTGTGCGGGTCGGCCAGCACCACCCGGGCCAGGGCGAGCTGCTGGGCCCGCGACCCGTCCGTCCGAAGGCCGCCGGTGCCGAGCTCGGTGTCCAGGCCGTCCGGCAGCTCCCGGACCCAGCCGTCGGCACCGACGGCGGCCAGCGCCGCCCACAACGCCGCGTCGTCGGCGGCGGGTTCGGCGATCAGCAGATTGTCGCGAACGGTGCCCAGGAACACGTGATGCTCCTGGGTGACGAGGACGACCTGGCGGCGCAACTGCTCGGGATCGAGGTCGGCGATCGGTACGCCCCCCACCGTCACCGACCCGGACCGCGGCGCGTCGATGCCCGCGAGCAGTCGGCTCAGAGTGGTCTTCCCGGCGCCGGAGGGCCCGACGACGGCGAGCCGTTCCCCGGGCCGCACGGTCAGGTCGACTCCGCGCAGCACCTCGCCCCCGCGGTCGTAGGAGTAGCGGACATCCGTCACGTCGATCCGGTCGTCGACCGGGGTCGGCGAGCCCGACGGCACGGCCCGTGGCGCGCCGGCCAGCCCCTCGACGCGGGCGAACGAGGCGCCGCTGCTCTGCAGCTGCTCGACCTGCATCAGGATCTGGTCGAGCGGCTCCGCGAGCTGGCGCAGATACAGGGTCGCGGCGACCACCGCACCCAGGCTCATCGCCCCCCTCGCGTGCAGGGCACCGCCCACCAGCAGGACGGCGACCACGGGAACGACGTACGACACCTCCACGGCCGGGAAGAACACGCTGCGCAGGAACAGGGTCCGCATCCGCCTGACACGGGACGTCTCCAGCGTCCGACGGCTCGCGGCGATCCGGCCGCGCTGCAGCCCGAACGCCTCCACCGTACGGGCACCGGACGCGGTGGCCGCGAGGATCTCGGCGACGTCCGAGGTGGCGGTGCCCTCGGCGAGATACGCGGTGCGCGCACGGCGCAGATACCAGCGCAGGGCGAACCAGATCCCGACGAGCCCGAGCAGCCCGCAGGCGCCGAGCAGCGGGGCGATGACGAAGACCGCGCCGAGGATGAACAACGCCTGGGCGCACGAGATGAGCAGTTCGGGCCCGGCGTCGCGCAGGGTGTTGCCCACCACGGTGACATCGGCGGTGCCGCGCGCGGTCAGGTCGCCGGTGCCGGCCCGCTCCACGACCGAGGCGGGCAGACTCAGCGCCCGCTCCACGAACTGCTCCCGCACCCGGGCCAGCGTCCGCTCCCCGAAGCGGTGACCCACGTACCGTGCCCACCGCGCCAGCAGCAGCTGCGCCAGCGAGCACACCAGGATGACCGACGCCAGCCGGTCCACGACGTCCACACCGTCCCCGGCCCGTACGTCGTCGATGATCCGCCCGAGCAGCCAGGGCCCGACCAGACCGGCCGCCGCGGCCAGCGAGTTGAGGCCGAGCACGGCGGCGAAGGACCGCCCGTCCGCCCGGATCAGCCGCAGTGCCGCCCGGCGCACCTCGACGGGTTCGGCGACCGGCAGATGCGCGCTCATCGCAGGACCTCTTCCGTGTCGCGGGCCACCAGTGCCCGGTACGCCGGCTCCCCGTCGAGGAGTTCGTGATGGCTGCCGCTCGCCGCGACCTTGCCGTCGACCAGGAAGTGCACGGTGTCCACCTGGTCGAGCATCAGCGGCGAGGTGCTGGTGACGACGGTCGTACGGCCCGAGCGTGCGGCCCGCAGCCGGGCCGCCACGGCCGCCTCGGTGTGCGCGTCGAGCGCCGAGGTGGGTTCGACGGCGAGCAGTACCTCGGGGTCGGCGAGCAGCGCCCGCGCCAGACGGACGCGCTGTCGCTGGCCGCCGGAGAGGCTGCGGCCCTGGGCGGCGACGTCCGAGTCGAGACCGTCGGGGAGACCGAGCAGGATGTCGTCCGCCGCCGCCGCGCGCACCGCACGGGCGACCGCCTCCTCGTCGTGCTCCCGGCGGCCGGAAATCAGCTCGCGCAGGGTGCCCGCGAACAGGTCGGCCTCGTTGTCCGCGACCAGGATCCGCTCGCGCACCTGCGCCAGGGCGATCTCGTCGAGCCGTACGCCACCCCACGTGACCGCCGACTCCGCGTACCGGCCGAGGCGGTCGACGACGGCCTCGGACTCCACGGGAACGGCTCCGACCAGCGCGGTGAGCCGCCCCGGCAGCACCCGTACCCCGGAGTCCGGATCGTGCAGCACCGCCGGGGAGGCGGGCGCGTCCCGGGCGTCGGGGTGGTCGGCGACGGGCTCCAGGGACAGGAACCGTACGACACGCCGGGCGGCGACGACGGCCCGGCTGAGCTGGTAGCCGCTCTCGATGAAGAAGTACACCGGCATCACGAGGACCGCGACATAGCCGTACACGGACACCAACTGGCCGATGGAGATCTCGCCCTGGGCGGCGAGCCGGGCCGCGAGCCAGGTCACGAGGGCGAGGAAGAGGGTCGGCAGTCCCGTGCCCAGTGCCTGGATCCAGCTGGTCGCCGCCCCGACCCGGTACCCCTGCGCCCGCAGCTGCTGCGAGTCGCGGCGGAAGGTGTCCGCGAACAGCCCCTTGCCACCCAGGCCGTTGAGGACGCGCAGGCCGCCCGCGAGGTCGCCGATCCGCGCGGTCAGCACGCCCTGCCGCTCGCGGTACTCGGTCTCCGCACCCTGCAACCGACCCATCAGCGGGCCGACGAGCCCGGCGATCAGCGGCACCCCGAGGAGTATCACCACCGACAGCTGGAGCGAGACCGACATCAGCAGCGCGGCCACCACGCCGTAGGTGACGATCGCGGCGATGCCGGGACCGACGACGGTCAGCGACTGGCTGATCGTCTGGACGTCACCGACGCCGATCGTGACGACCTCCCCGGCGCCGACCTGGCGGCCCAGCGCGGCACCCAGCCGCGCCGACTGCCCCACCACGACCTTGACCGTGCGGAAGTTGGCGTCCATCCGGACCTTGGTCATGGTGCGGTGCCGCATGATGCCCAGCCAGGCGTTGAACACGCCGATGCCCAGTACGGCGGCCGTCCAGCCGAACAGCGCGCCCCGGTCGTCCGGCTCCAGGCCGTCGTCGATCGCACGGGACAGCAGATACGGCGGCAGCGCCAGGAGCGTCATCCACACCGTGGCGAGCAGCGCGCCGGCCGCGCTGCGCCCCGACTGCCGGGTGACCAGCCACCACAGATACCGCCACCCGCCCCGGCAGTCGGGCGTCCCCGGGTCCTCGTGAGCGTCGATCATCCAGCCCTCATGCCTTTCACTCGCCGTCCGCTGTACGAGTCGCTCGCCGTCGGCTACACGAGGCTGTCGCGCCATGCCTGGTGCAGGTCCGCGAACCTGCCGGTGGACGCGACGAGCTCGGCCGGGCTGCCGTCCTCGACCACCCGCCCGTGCTCCATCACCAGCACCCGGTCGGCGATCTCCACCGTGGACAGGCGGTGGGCGATGACCACCGCCGTCCGGCCGCGCAGGACCGTCGACATGGCGCGCTGCACCGCCCGTTCCCCCGGGATGTCGAGGGAGCTGGTCGCCTCGTCGAGGATGAGGACGGCCGGGTCGGCCAGCAACGCTCGTGCGAAGGCGACGAGTTGGCGCTGCCCGGCGGAGATGCGGCCGCCCCGTTTGCGTACGTCCGTGTCGTAGCCCTCGGGCAGCGCGCTGATGAAGTCGTGGGCGCCGATCGCCTTGGCGGCCCGCTCGATCTCCTCGCGGCTCGCGTCGGAGCGGCCGATGGCGATGTTCTCGGCGACCGTGCCGGAGAACAGGAATGCCTCCTGGGTCACCATCACCACCCCGCGCCGCAGTTCGGGCACGGACAGCTCGCGCAGGTCGACGCCGTCGAGCAGGACCCGGCCGTCCGTGGGGTCGTAGAAGCGGGCCAGCAGCTTGGCGAGCGTCGACTTGCCCGCGCCCGTCGAGCCGACCACGGCCACCGTCTGCCCCGCGGGGATCGTGAGCGAGAAGGTGGGCAGCACCTCGCCGCCGGTGCGGTAGGCGAAGCGGACGTCCTCGAAGACGACCTCGCGGCCCGGCTGCGCGGAGGCGAGCGCGGGCAGCCGCCTCGGTTCGGCAGGCTCCGGCACGGACGGTGTCTGGGCCAGCAGGCCCGCGATCTTCTCCAGCGAGGCCGCCGCGGACTGGTAGGCGTTGAGGAACATGCCCAGCCGGTCGATCGGGTCGTACAGGCGGCGCAGGTACAGCACCGAGGCGGCCAGCACGCCCAGCGCCAGCGAACCCCCGGCCACCCGGTACGCGCCCCACAGCACGATCCCCGCGACCGCCGTGTTGGCGACCAGCCGGGAGCCGACGACATAGCGGGCCATCTCCAGCAGGGCGTCGCCGTTGGTGCGTTCGTGGCGCTTGTTGAGCACCCGGAACTCGGCGTCGTTGGCGTCCTCGCGGCGGAACGCGCGCACCGGCCGGATCCCGTTCATCGTCTCCGCGAACTTCACGATGACGGCGGCGATCGCGGTCGAGCGGAGGCGGTAGATACGGCCCGCGCGGCGCCGGTACTGCCGTACGAGGAGATAGAGCGGCACGAAGGACGCCACCGCCACCGCGCCCAGACCCAGGTCCAGCCAGAGCAGCATCGCCGAGATGTAGACGAAGGACAGGATCACCGTGATGAGTTCCTGCAGGCCCTCGCTGAGCAGTTCGCGCAGCGACTCGACGTCCGTCGTGGAGCGGGAGATCAGCCGGCCCGAGGTGTAGCGCTCGTGGAAGTCGATGCTGAGCGCCTGTGCGTGGCGGAAGATCCGGCCGCGCAGGTCGAGCAGCACGTCCTGGTTGACGCGGGCGGACGCCTGGGTGAAGGCGTACTGGAGTCCGCCGGCGGCCAGCGCGCACAGCAGATAGCCGACACCCACCGCGATCAGCGGGCCGTGGTCGTGCGCGCGGAAGGCCGGTACGGCACGGTCGATGGCGTACGCGACGATCAGTGGGCCCGCCTGGATCGCGGCCTGCTGGAGCAGGAGCAGCACCATCGTCACCACCACACGGGCCTTGAGCGGGGCGAGGAGGGAACGCAGGAGCGCCGCGGTGGCGCCCGGGGGAGTGGGCAGGGCGTCGCGGTCGAAGGGGTCCTGGTGCTCGTGGGACCCCCGCGCGTCCGGACGGTCCGTGCCGGGCTCCCCGCCGTCGGGTGCCGTGCCCGGTTCCCGGTCCGGTTCCTTGTTCGGCGCGGTCGTCATGGGCGCCGTCATCGGTCGGCCTCCTCGTCACCTGACATCAGATGGGCGTACTCGGCGTTGCTGCGCAGCAGTTCGTGGTGGGTGCCGACCGCGGTGATACGGCCGCCGGAGAGCAGGGCCACGCGGTCGGCGAGCAGGACCGTGGACGGGCGGTGCGCCACGATCAGCGCGGTCGTCTCCGCCAGGACGCGGCGCAGCGCGGCCTCGACCGCGGCCTCCGTGTGGACGTCCAGCGCCGACAGGGGGTCGTCGAGGACGAGGAAGCCGGGGCGGCCGACGACGGCCCGCGCGAGGGCGAGGCGCTGGCGCTGGCCGCCGGACAGGCTCAGGCCCTGCTCGCCGACCTGGGTCCGGGTGCCCTGCGGGAGCGCGTGCGCGAAGTCGGCCTGGGCGACGGCGAGGGCACGGTCCAGGTCCGCTTCGCCCGCGGTGTCCGGGGCGCCCATGAGCACGTTCTCCCCGACCCCTGCCGAGAAGAGCGTGGGCTCCTCGAAGGCCACGGCCACGCGCGCGCGAAGCTCCTCGCGGGGCATCGCCGTGATGTCCTCGCCGTCCAGCGTGATCCGCCCGGCCGTCACCTCGTGCAGCCGTGGGACGAGGGCGGTGAGGGTGGTCTTCCCGGTGCCGGTCGCGCCGACCAGGGCCATCGACTCACCCGGACGGATGTGCAGATCGATGCGGTCGAGGACGGGGGGCGCGTCCGCCGGGGCGTCGGGATAGCGGAACTGGACGCCGTGGAAGCGGAGTCCGCCCTCGCCCTTCCCGGCGGCGACCGCGGACGAACCGGCGGAGACCGCGGACGATCCGTCGGCGATCGCGGACGAGCCGGCGGCGACCGCGGACGTCCCGGTGGACTCCGGCTGCTCGTCCATCACCTCGAAGTACCGCTCCGTCGCCGTCGCCGCCTCCTGGCTCATCGCGAGGAGGAAGCCGATGGACTCGACGGGCCAGCGCAGCGCGAGCGCCGTGGACAGGAACGCCACCAGCGTGCCGGCGGACAGGTGTCCGTCGGCGACCTGGACCGTGCCGAGCACGAGGGCGGCGCCGATGGCGAGTTCGGGGAGCGTGACGATGACCGCCAGGATGGCGGCGAGGAGACGCGCCTTGGCCAGCTCCGTGCCGCGCAGGGTGCGGGACAGCTCCCGGAAGGCGAGGGCCTGGCTGCGGTGGCGTCCGAAGCCCTTGATGATGCGGATGCCGAGCACGCTCTCCTCGACGACCGTCGTCAGATCGCCCACCTGGTCCTGGGCCCGTCGCGCCACCAGCGAGTAGTGCCGCTCGAAGAGCCAGCAGACCACCATCAGAGGCACCGCGGGAGCCAGCAGCACCAGGCCGAGGGTCCACTCCTGGGCCAGCATGATCATGACGCCGACGAGAATCGTCACGGAGTTGACCAGCAGGAACGTCAGTGGGAAGGCGAGGAACTGGCGCACCAGCATCAGGTCCGTGGTGCCCCGGGACAGCAGCTGACCGGAGGCCCAGCGGTCGTGGAAGGCGACCGGGAGCCGTTGCAGATGCCGGTACAGATCCGCCCGCATGTCGGCCTCGACCCCCGACAGGGGCCGCGCCACCAGCCACCGCCGCAGCCCGAACAGCACCGCCTCCGCGATCCCGAGCAGCAGCAGATACAGCGCGCCGAGCCAGATGCCCGCCGCGTCGTGCTCGGCCACGGGACCGTCCACCATCCACTTCAGGACGAGCGGGAACACCAGCCCCGTACAGGAGGCGAGGACCGCGACGAAGGCGGCACTGAACAGCCGCGTGCGCACCGGCCGCACGTACGGCCACAGGCGCAGCAGGCTGCGTACGGTCGAATGGTCGGCTCGGCCCGGGGTCACCGCATCTGAAGTGGACATCAGGAGCGAGCCTACGGTTCGGCACTGACAGAGCCCACCGAGTTTTGGCCCGACCTGAATCGTTCCACGGATCCGGGACCGGTGCCCCGGGTCCGGGGCTCGGTCGTATCGCGGCATCAACCGATCGGTTGATGCCGCTTCGAGCGTGATGGACGATGTGCCCGCTCCCGTCCCGCCGGGATCCTCGGGACATGTCAGTCATCGAAGTCACCGGACTGCGCAAGTCCTACGGCGGCCGGCCCGTCGTCGACGGTGTCTCCTTCGCCGTCGAGGAGGGCGAGATCTTCGGGATCCTCGGCCCGAACGGCGCCGGCAAGACCACCACCGTCGAGTGCGTCGAGGGCCTGCGGATCCCCGACGCGGGCCGCGTCCGGGTCACCGGGCTCGACCCCGTCGCCGACCACGAACAGGTCGCCCGCGTCCTCGGCGCCCAGCTCCAGGAGAGCGAGCTCCAGGCCAAGCTCACCGTCCGCGAAGCCCTGGAGCTGTACGCGGCCTTCTATCCGCACCCCGCCGACTGGCGGCCCCTCGCCGAACGCCTCGGCCTGACCGACAAGCTCACCACCCGCTTCGCGAAGCTCTCCGGCGGCCAGAAACAGCGCCTGTTCATCGCGCTCGCGCTCATCGGCAACCCTCGGGTCGTCGTCCTCGACGAACTGACCACCGGGCTCGACCCGCGCGCCCGCCGCGACACCTGGCAGCTCATCGAGGACGTCCGGGCGAGCGGGGTCACCGTCCTGCTCGTCACGCACTTCATGGAGGAGGCGCAGCGCCTGTGCGACCGGATCGCCGTGATCGACAAGGGCCGGGTGGCCGCCCTGGACACCCCGTCAGGGCTGATCCGGCGCTCGGCGGGCTCCACCGTCATCAGCTTCACGCCGTCCGCGCCGCTGGACGAGGGTGACCTGAACGCGCTGCCCGCGCTCGCTTCGGTCGAGCACAAGGACGGCCGGATCACGCTGTCCGGCACCGACGAGACCGTCAACGCGGTCATCACCCTGCTTGCCCGGGGCCACATCACCGCCCACCAACTCCGCGTCTCCGACGCCACGTTGGACGACGCGTTCCTGGACCTGACGGAGGTCACCCCATGAACACCGCAGTCCTGCGCACCGAGCTGCGCCTCTTCCGCCGCGAACCGGGAGCCCTCTTCTGGATCCTCTTGTTCCCCACCCTGCTGCTGGTGATCCTGGGCTCCATCCCGTCCTTCCGCCAACACCACGCCGACCTGGGCGGCCTGCGTACGGTGGATGTGTACGTCCCGGTGGCCGTGCTGCTCGGCATGATCGTCGGCGCGCTGCAGGCGATGCCGCAGAACATCACCGGTTACCGCGAGCGCGGCATCCTGCGCCGCATGTCCACCACTCCGGTCCGCCCGTCCGCCCTGCTGTCCGCGCAGATGCTGGTCTACGGCGCGGCGGCCCTGGCCTCCGCCCTGTGCGCACTGATCGTCGGCCGGCTGGCCTTCGACGTACGACTGCCCGAGCAGCCGTACGGCTATCTCCTCGCCCTGCTCCTCGCGATCCTGGCCGCGCTCGCGCTGGGCGCGGTGGTCTCCGCGCTGTCCCGGACGACGAAGATCGCGGGTGCGATCGGGTCGGCCGTGTTCTTCCCGATGATGTTCTGCGCGGGAGTGTGGATCCCGGTGCAGGCCATGCCGGACACGCTCGCCCGGATCGTCGGATACACGCCGTTCGGCGCCGCCGCGCAGGCCCTGAACAGGGCCGCGGCGGGGGACTGGCCGGGCTGGGCGCACCTGGGAGTGCTGGCGGCCTGGACGGTGCTGCTGACGGCCGGCGCCGCCCGCTGGTTCCGCTGGGAGTAGGGGACGGGCCGTGCAGACTGGGGAGATGACCACCACGGACCGGCGGATCGACCGGCGCTGGGAGCAACTGCACATCTGGGGGCCGTACGGGCTGCTCGGCATCAGTGTCGTCCTCGCGGTCGCCTCCACCGGCCTGATGGACCGTTCCGCCAAGTGGTACGCCGGCTGGACCCTGGTCGCTGCCGCGGTCGCCCTCCAGCTGTGGTGGCACGGCACCCGTTCCCGGCAGCCCGGCCGTGGCCGGACCCCGTCCCGGGCGGGGGCGGCGTACTACGCCGTCCGCTGGGCCCTTGCCTTCGTTCTCAGCTGGCTCAACCCGTTCTTCGCGTTCTACGCCGCCTCCGGCTACATGGACGCCGACGAGCTGATCCCGGGCATCTGGCGGCAGCGGCTCGGATTGTTCGCGAGCGCGGTCATCGTGGCCGGTGCGCAGGCCGGCGGGCTGCCGTTCGGGAGCGGCGTCCAGTGGATCCTCTTCGCCGCGCTCCTGGTCGCCAACTCCGGCCTGCAGATGGTGGTCGCCCATCTCACCCAGCAGGAGGCCCAGCGCTCCCGGGAGCGCACCGAGACCATCACCGAACTCGAACGCACCAACGCCGCCCTGCAACAGGCCCTCGACGAGAACGCCGCCCTGCACGCCCAACTCCTCGTCCAGGCGAGGGAAGCCGGCGTCGCCGACGAACGCCGCCGGCTGGCCGCCGAGATCCACGACACCATCGCCCAGGGCCTGACCGGCATCATCGCGCAGCTCCAGGTCGTCGCGAACACCCCCGATCCGGAGGCCGCCCGCGTACATCTGGGCCGCGCGTCGGAGCTGGCCCGCCAGAGCCTGGGTGAGGCGCGCCGTTCGGTGCACAACCTCGCTCCGGTCGCCCTGGAACACGACGGCCTTCCCGAGGCGCTGAAGAAGACGGTCGCGGACTGGGCCCGACGCACCGGCGTCCGCGCGGACTTCACCCTCACCGGCACGGCGGAACACCTCCACGAGGAGATCTCGGCGACGCTCCTGCGTATCGCCCAGGAGGCCCTGTCCAACGCGTCCCGGCACGCGCGCGCGGCCCGGCTCGGCGTCACCCTCTCCTTCATGGGCGACGAGGTGACCCTGGACGTACGCGACGACGGCCGCGGCTTCGACCCCGCCGCCGTCCCCGGACGCACCGGCAACGGCGGCTTCGGCCTGGACGGCATGCGGGCCCGCGCCGAACGCGTCGCGGGCTCCCTCACCCTGGAGTCCGAACCCGGCCGCGGTACGGCGGTCTCGGCGCGCGTACCGTTGGTCCGCGATGACCGATGACGTGACCGATGACGCTGTGATCACCCTGCTGATCGTCGACGACCATCCCGTCGTACGGGACGGTCTGCGCGGCATGTTCGAGTCCGCGCCGGGATTCACGGTCCTCGGCGAGGCCGCGAACGGCGTCGAGGCCGTCGCCCTCACCGCCTCCCTCGACCCGGACGTCGTCCTGATGGACCTCCGCATGCCCGGCGGCAACGGCGTCGAGGCGATCGCGGAACTCACCCGCCGCGGCGCCCGCGCCAAGGTGCTCGTCCTCACCACGTACGACACCGACTCCGACACCCTCCCCGCGATCGAGGCGGGCGCGACGGGCTATCTGCTGAAGGACGCCCCGCGGGAGGAGCTGTTCACCGCCGTCCGCGCGGCGGCGCAGGGCCGTACGGTGCTCTCCCCGGCGGTCGCCTCCCGCCTGGTCTCGGCGGTCCGCGCGCCCGCCTCGACCCAGGACTCCCTCTCGGCCCGTGAGCGCGAGGTCCTGGCCCTGGTGGCCAAGGGCACCTCGAACCGTGAGATCGCCCGCGTCCTGTTCATCAGCGAGGCCACGGTCAAGACCCACCTCACCCATCTGTACGCCAAGCTGGGCGTCAACGACCGCGCTGCGGCGGTGGCGGTCGCGTACGACCGGGGCATCCTGGGTGACGCCCCGCGCCCCTGAAGGCCTCAGCCCACCACCCGTAGCAACAGCACCGCCCGCGCCGGCACGGTGACCGTGCCGCCCGCGCGGTGGATCACGCCCGGCGCCCGCGCCTGATCCTCCGTCGAGGTGTCGACCACGAGTTCGTAGCGCGAGGCCCACGGAGGCCCCGGCAGGACGAAGCTCACCGGACGGTCCCCGGCGTGCAGCACCGCGAGGAAGCTGTCGTCCACGACCGGCGCTCCGCGGGCGTCGCGTCCGGGGATGTCCCGGCCGGAGAGGTACATCCCCAGCGTCGCGGCCGGTGCGTACCAGTCCCGTTCCGTCATCTCCGTCCCGCGGGGGGTGAACCACGCCAGGTCGCGCAACCCGTCCACGGAATGGGCCCGGCCGGAGAAGAACGCGCGGCGCCGCAGCACGGGGTGTCGGTGCCGCAGCGCGATCAGACGTGAGGTGAGGTCGAACAGGGCCCGCCAGCCCGGTTCCTCCAGCAGGCTCCAGTCGACCCAGCTGATCTCGTTGTCCTGGCAGTACGCGTTGTTGTTGCCGCGCTGGGTGCGCCCGAACTCGTCCCCCGCGACGAGCATCGGCACCCCGGTGGACAGCAGCAACGTCGTCAGCAGGTTCCGCAACTGGCGCCGCCGCAACCCCCGTACCCGCTCTTCGTTCGTCTCCCCCTCCGCCCCGCAGTTCCAGGCCCGGTTGTCGTTCGTGCCGTCCCGGTTCCCCTCCCCGTTGGCCTCGTTGTGCTTGCGCTCGTAGGAGACGAGGTCGCGCAGCGTGAAGCCGTCGTGGGCGGTCACGAAGTTCACCGAGGCATAGGGGCGCCGGCCGCCCCACGCGTACAGGTCGCTCGACCCCGAGAGGCGGTACCCCAGGTCCCGTACGTCCGGCAGCGCGCCCCGCCAGAAGTCCCGGACCGCGTTGCGATAGCGGTCGTTCCACTCCGTCCACAGGGGCGGGAAGGCGCCCACCTGGTAGCCGCCGGAACCGACGTCCCACGGTTCGGCGATCAGCTTCACCCGACGCAGGACCGGGTCCTGGGCGATGACCGCGAGGAAGGGGGAGAGCATGTCGACGTCGTGCATCGAGCGGGCCAGCGCCGCCGCCAGGTCGAAGCGGAAGCCGTCCACCCCCATCTCCGTCACCCAGTACCGCAGCGAGTCCGTGATCAGGCGCAGGACGTGCGGCTGCACCACGTGCAGCGTGTTGCCGCAGCCCGTGTAGTCGGCGTACCGGCGGGCGTCCGACTGGAGCCGGTAATAGCCCCGGTTGTCTATGCCGCGAAGGGACAGCATCGGGCCCAACTCACCGGCCTCCGCCGTGTGGTTGTAGACCACGTCGAGGATCACCTCGATACCGGCCGTGTGCAGCGCCCGCACCATCCGCTTGAACTCGCCGACCTGCTGTCCCGTCGTCCCGGAGGACGCGTAGCCCGCGTGCGGGGCGAAGTAGCCGATCGAGTTGTAGCCCCAGTAGTTCTTCATGCCGCGCCGCAGGAGGTGGTCCTCGTGGGCGAACTGATGGACGGGCAGGAGTTCCACGGCCGTGACGCCCAGCCCGACCAGGTGCTCGACCGCCGCCGGGTGGGCGAGCCCGGCGTAGGTCCCGCGCAGTTCCTCCGGGATCCCGGGGTGCAGCCGTGTGAAGCCGCGGACGTGCAGCTCGTAGATCACCGAGTCCGCCCACGGGGTCTTCGGGCGGTGGTCGTCCGACCAGTCGTCGTCATCGTGGACGACGACGCCCTTGGGCACGTACGGCGCCGAGTCCCGGTCGTCGCGCACGGTGTCCGCGACCTGCTGCTGGGGCCAGTCCCGGACATGCCCGTACACCTCGGGCGGCAGACTGAAGTCGCCGTCCACCGCGCGGGCGTACGGGTCGAGGAGCAGCTTCGCCGGGTTCCAGCGGGCGCCGGTCCACGGGTCCCAGCGACCGTGCACGCGGTAGCCGTAGCGGCGGCCGGGCAGCACGCCGGGGACGAAGCCGTGCCAGATCTCGTGGGTCAGCTCGGTGAGCGGTACGCGTGTCTCGTGGACCTCGCCGTCCCGCTCGTCGAAGAGACAGAGGTCGACGGCCTCCGCCCCGCCCGCCCACAGGGCGAAGTTGGTGCCCGCCGCGCCGTCGGGGCCGACGCGGAAGCGCGCCCCGAGCGGGGTCGGGGCGCCCGGCCACACGGACACGGCGGGCGACGGTGCCCGCTGGGCCCCGTTCAGTACGGGAGACGACTGCGCGGGCAGCTTCTCACCCGTGGCCCGCCCCTCCGGCACTGCCTCCTGCTCGGCTGCGCTCGACACCGTTCAGCCTCCTGCGGCTCGGTGGACGGCCGGAAGAGGAGCGTGCGGCGTCCCGGCACCTCTTGTCGGCCCGTTCGCCTCCGGGGCGCCACAGCCGGTGTCGGGAGGCCGACCGTGCTCAGCCCTTCGGGCCTGCGCGCGCTCGACCTCCCGACACCGGCACGCCCCTGCGGCTCACGGGCGCGGCTCCCCTTCGCGTCGTCCTCCCCACTGTTCTGCCCAGCGCTTGGCTCGCACTCACGTTTCCCCAGAGGTGCACACTCGTTGGGCCCGCTGTGAAGCACGAACAGACACGCGCGCGGCACGCAGGGGCCGCGCTGGCCGCCGTACTGACCTGGGCCGGCCTGCTCGCCGGAGCCGCCGGCTGCACCTCGCACGGGTTGGAGGAGGTGCTCGGCAAA
Source organism: Streptomyces diastatochromogenes (assembly GCA_001550305.1). GTDB lineage: Bacteria > Actinomycetota > Actinomycetes > Streptomycetales > Streptomycetaceae > Streptomyces > Streptomyces mirabilis_D. Next base: position 15,489 of record LRTP01000949.1, on the reverse strand, counting down.
CCCCCCGCCGCCGAGGACGTCATCCGGATCTCTCCCGACGACAACAGCAAGGGCGTACGCCCGCGACAGGCGTTGCGGGTGCGGGTGCCCGACGGGCGTCTGGAGTCCGTGCAGGTCGTCAAGGACCAGGACGCGCAGGAGTCCGCGGTGCCCGGGCACATCTCCGCCGACGGCCTGACCTGGGCCCCCGACGATCCGCGGCTCGCGCTCGCCGCCAAGTACACCGTGGACGTGGTGGCCCTCGACGGGCAGGGGCGGCGCTCGGCGCGGCACACGACGTTCACGACGTACGTCCCCGAGGAGCGGTTCATCGGATACGTGACGCCGGAGAACCGCTCCACCGTCGGCACCGGCATGATCGTCTCCCTCGCGTTCAACCGGGAGATCGAGAACCGGTCCGCCGTCGAGCGCGCGATCCACATCGAGGCCAGCCCCGCGGTCGAGGTCCGCCCGCACTGGTTCGGCAAGAGCCGCCTCGACTTCCGGCCCGAGAAGTACTGGAAACCGGGCACGAAGGTCACCGTCGGGCTGCGGCTGCGCGACGTCGAGGGGGCGAAGGGTGTCTACGGACTCCAGTACAGGACGTTCTCGTTCACCATCGGACGCAGCCAGGTCTCGCTGGTGGACGCCGCCGCGCACACCATGGAGGTACGCCGCGACGGCGACCTCCTCGCCACGGTGCCGATCACGGCGGGCGCCCCCAAGAGGACGACGTACAACGGGAAGATGGTCGTCATGGAGATGCTGGACGTGACCCGGATGAACAGCCGCACGGTCGGCTTCGGCGGCGAGTACGACATCCCGGACGTCCCGCACGCGATGCGCCTCACCGACTCCGGGACCTTCGTGCACGGCAACTACTGGGCCTCGGGCGTCTTCGGCACCAGCAACGTCAGCCACGGCTGCGTCGGTCTCCAGGACGTGAAGGGTGGCAGTTCCGACTCCCCCGCGGGCTGGTTCTTCGACCGCAGTCTCATCGGCGACGTCATCGAGGTCGTCAACAGCGACGACAAGGAAGTCGCTCCCGACAACGGCCTCGGAGGCTGGAACATGAACTGGAAGGAGTGGATGGCGGGCAGCGCGGTGAAGTAGCCCGGCGAAGCGGCCCGGTCAAAGGGGTACGTACGTGTCGAAGGGCAGGGGACTCCAGCGCGCCCCCACACGGCCGAACTTGGGACTGAACGGTGACAATCCCGGGGAGCCATCTCTCAGAGCCGTGTGATTAATTAGCGCGATACGCGCGGCGACGCGCTGGGGTGCGGGCCTGATCAGGCCGTGCGAGGGGAGAACAGACTTGAACGGGCGACCGATATCGGGGGCGTCGGTTGGAACGCGGGCACGGGGGAGCAAGGGGATCCTGGCGCTGCTGCTGGGCGTGCTGCTGCTCGCCGTGACCGCGTGCGGCGGGGGAGGGGGCTCGGATTCCGGGAACGGCAAGGGCAAGAGCACGGGCAGCTCCACCAAGGCCGACACCAAGGTCTCGCAGGCCGTGGTGACCATCGCCCCGAAGGACGGCACGAACGGCGTGGCCACCAGCGGGGCTCTCAAGGTCACCGCGGTCAAGGGCAAGCTGACCGAGGTCACGGTCAAGGACGGCAGGGGCAACGCGGTCGACGGCGCGATATCCGGCGGGGGTGCCACCTGGACGCCCTCGACCCACCTCGCCTCCGCCACCAAGTACAAGGTCCACGCGGTGGCCAAGGACGCCGACGGCCGTGAGGCCGCCGAGGAGTCCGCCTTCACCACGCTGACCCCGAAGAACACCTTCGTCGGTATGTTCACGCCCGAGGACGGTTCCAAGGTCGGCGTCGGCATGCCCTTCTCGGTCCGCTTCACCCGGGGCATCACGCACCCGGACGCCGTCGAGAAGGCCATCAAGATCAAGACCGAGCCGGCCGTCGACGTCCAGGGCCACTGGTTCGGCAACGACCGCCTCGACTTCCGCCCCGAGCAGTACTGGAAGGCCGGCACGAAGGTCACCGTCTCCCTCGACCTCGACGGCGTCGAGGGCCGGCCCGGGGTCTACGGCAAGCAGGCCAAGACCGTGACCTTCACGATCGGCCGCAGCCAGGTCTCCACGGTCGACGCCAAGACCCACAAGATGGTCGTCAAGCGCGACGGCAAGGTCATCAAGACCATCCCGATCACCACGGGCAAGCCGGGCTACGACACCTGGAACGGCCAGATGGTCATCAGCGAGCAGCTCCGGGTGACCCGTATGAACGGTGAGACGGTCGGCTACGGCGGCGAGTACGACATCAAGGACGTGCCCGACGCCCAGCGCCTGACCGACTCCGGCACCTTCATCCACGGCAACTACTGGGGCGGCGACGCCTTCGGCAACTACAACGCCAGCCACGGCTGCGTGGGCCTGCGTGACGTGCGCGGCGGCGGCGACCGCAGTGCGCCCGCCGCCTGGTTCTTCGACCACTCCATCACCGGTGACGTGGTGATCGTGAAGAACTCCCACGACAAGACGGTCGCCCCGGACAACGGCCTCAACGGCTGGAACATGTCCTGGTCGGCCTGGACCGCCTGACCTTTTCGCCTCGACGGGCCCGCTGTGCCAGGTCACCTCCGTGACCGAGCGCACCGGGCCCGTTGTCGTTGGTCCCCGTGCTGCACCTGCCCCGGGGGACAACCCCCCAGACCCCCGATACGGTGCCTTCATGACTGTGCATCTCGAAGTGGCCGAAGGCGTCGGCACCCTCCGCCTGGACCGCCCGCCCATGAACGCGCTGGATGTCGCCACACAGGACCGGCTCAAGGAGCTCGCCGAGGAGGCCACCCGCCGCGAGGACGTGCGCGCCGTGGTCATCTACGGCGGCGAGAAGGTGTTCGCGGCGGGCGCGGACATCAAGGAGATGCAGGCCATGGACCACGCGGCGATGGTCGTGCGGTCCCGTGGTCTGCAGGACTCCTTCAGCGCCGTGGCCCGTATCCCCAAGCCGGTCGTCGCCGCCGTCACCGGGTACGCGCTGGGCGGTGGCTGCGAGTTGGCGCTCTGCGCGGACTTCCGTATCGCCGCGGACAACGCCAAGCTCGGACAGCCGGAGATCCTGCTGGGCCTGATCCCCGGCGCCGGCGGCACCCAGCGCCTGTCCCGCCTGATCGGCCCCTCCAAGGCGAAGGACCTCATCTTCACGGGCCGGATGGTGAAGGCCGACGAGGCGCTGTCGCTCGGTCTCGTGGACCGGGTCGTCCCGGCCGACGAGGTGTACGCCCAGGCACACGCGTGGGCCGCGAAGCTGGCGCAGGGTCCCGCGCTCGCGCTGCGCGCCGCCAAGGAGTCCATCGACGCGGGTCTGGAGACCGATCTCGAGACGGGGCTCGCGATTGAACGGAACTGGTTCGCGGGGCTGTTCGCGACCGAGGACCGAGAGCGCGGCATGCGCAGCTTCGTGGAGGAGGGGCCGGGGAAGGCGAAGTTCCTCTGATCCCCTTGCAGTTGACGCGACGTCTTACCCGTTGTCCCCCGAAGGGCTTGTTTATGCCAGCCTTAAGGGAACCTTAAGTCTGCCTTGTCGGGGGCGACTGGCGATTGCCGTCAACTGGGGCATTCCGGCAGGTCAGATGGGCCCTGAGGAGCCCCGAACTGCCGGTGGCATATGTCGACAGGATGTTGCGGAATGGGCGGTTCCGGGGGGCGTATTCCTCCGGAACGGCCCCGAAGCGGGCTCTGGGCGGCCATGATGGGGGGCATGGCGGGGCTGGAGGGTATCGAACAGCCGCGGCGGCACGGGAGTGCGACCGCGGCGCGCTGGTCGCCTGCGGTCGAGGACGAGCGGGCACTCAAGGCGCTCGAGTTGTTCGGCAACCCGACGGAGGGCGAGGTCCCGCTGCCGTCCCGCCCCGAGTCCGCCGCCACCGCGCGGCGGCTCACCCAGGTCATCGTCCTGCGGCACTGGGGACTCTCCCCGAAGATGACCGAGGACGCCGTGTTACTGGTGTCCGAACTCGTCGGCAATGCCGTACGGCACACGGGCGCCCGCGTCTTCGGACTCCGGATGCGTCGCCGCCGGGGCTGGATCCGCGTCGAGGTCCGTGACCCCTCCCGCGGTCTTCCCTGTCTGATGCCGGTCCAGGAGATGGACCTGAGCGGCCGCGGTCTCTTTCTCGTCGACAAGCTCTCCGACCGCTGGGGGGTCGACCTCCTGCCCCGCGGCAAGACCACCTGGTTCGAGATGCGCGTCGCCGATCGCTGACCGCTCGTCCCCAGGGTCCGCACCGCGACCCGCACCTTCATCAATCGGGCCAATCGCCCGTTTTCTTGCCATTACACCCTTAAATGGTGCGGGTGATCACGCCCGCTCGTCCCCCTCAGCCGTCCCTCGACAGAAGCCCCGACGGCAGCCCCGACGGAAGCGTCGCGCGCGCGGCGCCGGATCCTCGTACGGTTCCGGATCGGCGTGCGGCGCTGCGCTCGGGTGTCGCGCTCGCCGCCGGGACACTCGCCGCGGGGTGTTCCACGACCGGCGTCGTCGCCCACCCGGTCGCCGTGTCCGGCACGGCCGCCTCCCCCTCCGCGCATCTCTCCGCCAAGCCCGCCGCCGCGCCCGCGCCCCGCCGCTTCCCGCAGCAGCCCGCCGAGATCACCCACGGCCCCCGCGACCGTCCCCGGGTCGCCCTCACCTTCCACGGCCAGGGCGACCCGGCCGTCGCCAAGGCACTGCTCGGCGAGGCGGAGAAGGCCGGCGCCCGGGTCACCGTGCTCGCGGTGGGCAGTTGGCTCGACGAGCACCCCGACATCGCCCGCCGCATCCTCGACGGCGGCCACGACCTCGGCAACCACACCCTGCGCCACCTCGCCATCAACGCGATGTCCGAGGCGGACGCGGAGGCCGAGATCCGGGGCTGCGCGGACCGGCTGCGGCGGCTGACCGGGTCCATCGGCACCTGGTTCAGGCCTTCCCGCACCCCGACCGCCTCCGCCCTCGTGGCGGGCGTGGCCCGCCGCGTGGGCTACCCGCACGTCCTCTCCTACGACGTCGACTCGCTCGACTACACCTCGCCGGGCGCCCCCGCCGTCACCCGCCAGGTCATCGGCGGGGTCCGCGACGGATCCGTGGTGAGCCTGCACTTCGGGTACGCGGACACGGTCGCCGCGCTCCCCGCCGTCCTGGAAGAACTCGGCCGCCGCGGTCTGCGCGCGGTCACCACCACGGAGCTGCTGAGCTGATGCACCGCAACCGGAACCTCACGAAGCGCGCCCTGCTCACGGGCGCGGTACTCGTCTCACTCGCCGTACTTCCGGGCTGCGACGGCGAGTCCAAGAACACCGCGCACGAGGCCGTCGGCACCCAGGCCGCCGTCAAACCGGCCCAGCCCGACGGCCTGCCCGGCATGCCGCCCGTGCTCGACCCGAAGGACGTCTACGCCGCCGACCGGCCGAACAAGCTCTCGCCGGTCGTCAAGGACTTCCCGTCCCGCGTGTACGTCCCCAACACCAACTCCAACACGGTCTCCGTGATCGACCCGAAGACGTACGAGGTCATCGAGACGATCCGGGTCGGCGCGCAGCCCCAGCACGTCGTCCCCTCCTGGGACATGAAGACGCTCTGGGTCAACAACGACCGGGGCAACACCCTCACCCCCATCGACCCGAGGACCGGCAAGGCGGGCAAGACCGTCGACGTGCACGACCCGTACAACCTGTACTTCACGCCCGACGGCAAGTACGCGATCGTCATGGCCTCCCTCGACCGCCAGCTGGTCTTCCGCGACGCGCACACCATGGATCGCGTGAAGACCGAGCCGGTCAGCTGCTACGGCGTCAACCACGCCGACTTCTCCCTCGACGGCCGCTACTTCATCGTCTCCTGCGAGTTCAGCGGTGAACTGCTGAAGGTCGACACCGCGCGGATGAAAGTGGTCGCCCAGCAGAAGCTGCCCTTCCGCGGCGCCATGCCGCAGGACGTCAAGATCTCCCCCGACGGCAAGCGGTACTACATCGCCGACATGGTGGCCAACGGCGTGTGGGTCCTCGACGGGGACAAGTTCACGAAGCCGTCCTTCCTCCCGACCGGCAAGGGCTGCCACGGGCTGTACGTCAGCCGTGACTCGCGCGAGATGTACATCTCCAACCGGGGCGAGGGCACCATCTCCGTCTTCGACTTCACCCAGAACAGGCTGACCAAGAAGTGGCGCCTGCCGCACGGCGGCAGCCCCGACATGGGCGGCGTCTCCGCCGACGGCAAGGTCCTGTGGCTGTCGGGCCGCTACAACTCCGAGGTGTACGCCATCGACACCCGCACCGGCGTCCAGCTGGCCCGCATCCCGGTCGGCAGCGGCCCGCACGGCCTGGCCGTCTACCCGCAGCCGGGCCGCTACTCGCTCGGCCACACCGGCATCTTCCGCTGATCCAAGCCCGGTCGACCCGAAGGCGGTGACACGCCGCCGTACGGGTGATGATCCCCGGCCCGCCGCCGCAGAACCGAGATCGTGCTCCCCATGATCACAACTCGCCTGCGGCGGCGGGCCGCAGCCGTCGTCGTCTCCCTCTCGGCCGTCTTCGCGACCTCCGCCGCGACGCTCCCCGCGACCCCCGCCGCCCCGCCCACCAAGACCGTCGCGCCCGCCTGTCCCCAGTTCGACGACCCGGTCAAGGCCGCCGCCGACCACCGCGTGCAGGTCGACCGCATCACCCCCGAGCCGGTCTGGCGCAAGACCTGCGGCACGCTGTACCGCAGCGACAGCCGAGGCCCCGCCACCGTCTTCGAGCAGGGCTTCCACCCCAAGGACGTCATCAACGGGCAGTACGACATCGAGCAGTACGTCCTGGTCAACCAGCCCTCGCCGTACGTGTCGACGACGTACGACCACGACCTGTACAAGACCTGGTACAAGTCGGGCTTCAACTACTACATCGACGCGCCCGGCGGCGTCGACGTCAACAAGACCATCGGTGACACCCACAAGTGGGCCGACCAGGTCGAGGTCGCCTTCCCCGGCGGTATCGCGCGCCAGTACATCATCGGCGTCTGCCCGGTCGACAAGAAGACCAAGACCGAGATCATGAGCGACTGCGAGAGCAACCCGCACTACGAGCCCTGGCACTGACGCCTATCCGGCGATGAGCAGCGCCTCCGAGCCCACGGGACGGTAACCGGCCGCCTGGAACGCCCGCATGCTGCGGGCGTTCCCCGGCGCGACCTGGGCCCACAGCGGCTCCGGGGCGAGCTGCCGGGCCGCCGTCACCAGGGCCCGGCCCAGCCCCCGGTGCCGTACTCCGTCGTCCACCTCGACGGAGACCTCGAGCCGCCCCGCGATCCCTCGCCCCAGCACCAGCACACCGCCCTCCGTCGTCCACGCGCGCACCTCGGCACGGCGCCTACGGGCGTACACGATCCGCGGATGCCCGCCGTCCGTGATCTCCTGCAGCGGGAGCGCCGGCTCGCCCGGCAGGGGAGAGCCCACGAGCATCGCGTCGATCGTCTCGGACGTACGCCCCGTCCGCTCGAGGAAGGCCGCCAGGAACCGCGCGTTCATCGGCGCGGCGAGGGCGTCGCACGGCACGGCGGCCAGCGTGTCGTGCACCCACCGCGGATCCTCGTCCGTGAAGACCACCGCGTGCGCGGTGAAGGCGAGCACACCCGCGTCCCGGTGGGACGCCTGCGCCACGACGGTCGTACGACCGTCCGGCGGTGGGAAGACGCCCCGTGCGGCCGCGTCGAGAATGTCCCGAAGAGTCTCCACCACCGCGCTCCTTGAGTCTCCACCCACTGGAAGGCCCAGACTCGCAGACATGATCGACGACGGCACCGGACTTCTCACCATCGGCGAGCTGGCCCGGGCCACCGGACTGACCGTGCGCACCATCCGCTACTGGTCGGACGAGGGCGCCCTGCCCCCGGTGGCCCGCTCCTCGGGCGGCTACCGGCTGTACGACGCCGCGTCCGTGGCCCGCCTCGAACTGATCCGCACCCTGCGCGAACTGGGCCTCGGTCTGGACGCCGTACGCAAGGTGCTGGCCGGCGAGACGACGGTCGCGGAGGTGGCCGCCGCCCATGTGACGGCGCTGGACGCGCAGATCAGCTCGCTGAAGGTGACGAGGGCGGTGCTGTCGTCCGTGGCGCGACGCGGTTCGACCGCGGAGGAGATGACGCTCATGAACAAGCTGGCGCGGCTGTCGGCCGCCGAACGGAAACGGATCATGGAGGAGTTCGTGGAGGAGCTGTTCCACGGGCTCGACTCCGTGGATCCGGCCATCCAGGAGCGGATGCGCTCCACCGCGGTGGACCTGCCTCAGGATCCGACCCCCGAGCAGGTGGACGCCTGGGTGGAGCTGGCGGAGATGGTCCAGGATCCGGAGTTCCGGGCGCAGATGCGCGAGGTGGTCGAGTTCAACGCGGCCGACCGGGACCACGCCGCGGCCGCCGGGCGATCCGTGTGGTTCCCCATGCGCCTGCTCCGGTTGGGGGCCGAGGCCCGCGCCCGGGGAATCGCCCCCGAGTCACCGGAGGCGGCGGCGCTCCTGCGGGAGGTGCTGGGGGACGGCGACCCGGCCGCCGTCCTCGAACGCATGGAGTCGGCGTCCAACGACCGGCTCGCCCGGTACCGGGAGTTGCTGTCCACGGTGAAGGGCGCGGGGACCCCGTCCGCGCACCGTGCGGAGTTCGGCTGGGTGGTCGCCGCACTGAGGGCCGGCGCAGACCGTTAATCTGACCTCCGTCAATACAGCTGTCATGCACTACGAAGGGGCGGATCGGTGGCGGACATCGAGGAAGCACGCAAGCAGTTCGAGCGGATCGATTCGGACGGTGACGGTTTCATCACCGCGGCCGAGTTCAAGAGCGCCCTCGCCCAGGGCGGCGACTGGAACGTCACCGACTCGGTGGCGGAGGCCATCATCGCCACCCGCGACCTCAACGGGGACAAGGTCCTCTCGTTCGACGAGTTCTGGACCCACCTGAACAAGTGACCCGGGCCCAGACCAGGTGACCCGGACACAGGGGCGCCCGCCGACCATCCGGCGCGCGCCCCTTCGTCATGCCGCGCGCGGTGCGCGGGAGCCGTAACCGCACCACGGTCGCCGCAAGCGTGGCCGCTCTCCGGGCATCAGCGGCGCCCGGCCTCCAGCGCCTCCGCGAAGGCCGGCTGCGTCGCCCCGCGGTCCAGCGGACACGGCGGGGAGGGTGCTCCGAGAGGAGCTGGAGGAGGCGCTCGCCCTGTCGCGGCGGCCCGTCACCCGAACGCCGTACGTCCCGGAATAGGCGCGCCTGTATCACGGTTGATGATCACCGTCAGTCCAGTGGCGTCAACCCCGGAAGGGCCTGTCCATCATGAAGATCGGCATCATCGGAGCGGGCAACATCGGCGGCAACCTCACCCGACGGCTCACCGCCCTCGGACACGACGTCTCGGTCGCGAACTCCCGCGGTCCGGGGACCCTCACCGCGCTCGCCGACGAGACCGGGGCGACCCCCGTCAAGGTCGAGGACGCGGCGCGCGACGCCGAGGTCGTCGTCGTCACGGTTCCCCTGAAGGCGGTCCCGAACCTGCCGCACGGGCTTGTGGACCAGGCCGCCGAGGGCGTCGCCGTCATCGACACCGGCAACTACTACCCCAAACAGCGCGACGGCAGGATCGCCGCGATCGAGGACGAGGGCCTGACCGAGAGCGGCTGGACGGCCCGGCAGATCGGCCACACCGTCGTCAAGGCGTTCAACGGCACGTACGCCCAGGACATCCTGGACCGGCACCGCCCGGCCGGCGCCCCCGACCGCCTGGCGCTGCCGGTGGCCGGTGACGACGAGGCCGCCAAGCGGGTCGTACGTGAGCTCATCGACGAACTCGGCTTCGACACGGTCGACACGGGCGGCCTCGACGACTCCTGGCGCCAGCAGCCCGGCACCCCGGTCTACGGCCTCCAGAAGGGCGTCGACGAGGTGACCAAGGCGCTGGCCCAGGCGCCCCGGGAGCGCTCCGCGGACTTCCGCGCGTAACGTCAGACGATCCGCAGCGGACGGTGCGGCCCGACCGGCAACTCGACCTCGACGGGGTCCCCGGGCCGCACCACACCGCCTTCCCGTACGACGCTCATGACCCCGGACTTGTAGACGACGCCGCCGTCCTCGTCCCTCCCGACGACCTGCTTGAGCAGCCCCTTCCGGAAGTCGTCGATCTGCGCGCAGGGATTGCGCAGCCCGGTGATCTCCACGACGGCCTCGTCCCCGAGACGCAGCAGTGTGCCCACCGGCAGGCCCAGCAGATCGACACCCCGGGTGGTGACGTTCTCCCCGAGCTCCCCGGGAGCGACGGTGAAGCCGCTCTCGCGGAGCTCGTCGAACAGCTCCTCGTGCATGAGGTGCACCTGCCGAAGGTTCACCTGCGACGGGTCCTTCGCCATCCGGAACCGGTGCTTCACGGTGGTTCCCGCGTGCACATCACCCTCCACCCCGAGCCCGGCGAGCAGCGTGATGCTCGCCCGGTTCGGCTTGGTGAAGGAATACGTCCCGTTACTGCTGACCGCCGTGACCGCCCTGCCCATCCGCGAGAGCTCCCCTCTCTTCGACAACTCCCACCGAGCCGCAGGTCAGAGCCTACGCGTCGACGCGTATGCGTCAGGAGAACTCATGGGTCAGCCGGATCTCTCCGACGACGTTCCAGTCCCGCGCCCTCCTGATCGCGTAGTCCTCGTCGAGCACCGGATGGAAGATCGGCTGCTCGGGCAGTCGGGGCGGCGCGGCGGTCGGCCCGTCAGGCTCCCGTCGCCCAGTCCTTCAGCGCGGCCTTGCTGTCGAAGTTCGCGACGTCCCTGTCCAGGGGCTGGTCGGTGAACTGGTGGAATCGCCACGAGGCTTTGATGCGGGGCCGGCCCGCGGTCACGTAGTCGGCGATCCACAGCCCGTCTCCGGCGTACGAGGTGGTGTCGACGGTGAGCCAGTAGTTGCGGTTGGTGTAGAGGAGGACCCGGTGGTTCGGCCGAAGCCCCTTCACCATCCGGATGAAACGGTCTTTCTCGGCGTTGCTCGCGTGCGTGCCGTCACCGGTGGCCTCCCAGTCGACGGCGAGCAGGTCCCCGGCCTTCTCGGGGGCCTTGCCGACGAAGTACTCGGCCTGGGCGGTGATGTCGCCGGGCCACAGGAAGTGGTAGAACCCGACCACGCACCCGGCGTCCCGGGCCGTCTTCACCTGTGCCGTGAGTTTCGGATTGACGTACGTATGGCCCTCCGTCGCCTTGACGAAGACGAACGAGAGACCGTCGGTGGAGAAAGCGGACGACTGGTAGGCGCTGACGTCGATGCCGCGCAGCATGGGCGACTCCTCCGTGCGTGGGGGGATGTACACGTACCGTCCTGCCTGATACGTGCGGGGACCGACTACTTGTCAGATGCCCCTGCTTCCCCCACCACACCCTCGAACACCGGCCCGGACGCGGAACCTTTGCTACCGCCGTCGTCCGTCACGGCCCGCCCGTCACCGGCTTTCGGCGCTCAGGTGGTGTCGTCCTGCGACGGTACGAGACCGCGGTCGGTCTTGGCCGTGCTGGTACGAGTGGCCTCCACGCTGCGCACCGACAGGGTCCCTGCCGTCGGGTGGAAGCGGTCCAGCAGCGGTCCGGTCATGATCGTGGTCACGACCGCCATCACGACCATGGCGGTGAACAGCCGGCTGTCGAGGACGCCGAGCGCGAGTCCGACGTTGAGGATGACGAGTTCCGTGAGGCCGCGGGCGTTGAGCAGCACGCCGAGAGCAGCAGCCTCCCGTTGGGTGGCGCCGGTGAGTCGTGCGGCGCTCGCAGCGCCGACGAACTTCCCGAAGCAGGCCACGAGGAGTACGGCCAGGAGTAGGAGCAGTCCCGGTCCGCCGAGTCCGCCGAGGTTCACCGACAGACCGGTGACGATGAAGAACACGGGCAGCAGGAAGAGGCTGATCTGCTCAAGGCGTTCAGGGACCTGAGGAGCCGTGGCGTCGATCCGCGCGCGCGGGACGATCGCGCCGAAGGCGAATGCGCCGAACACCGCCTGCAGGCCGATCGCCTCGGTGGTCCAGGCGCTCAGCAGGAGGCCGACGACCAGTACCGCCTGGGTGAGGGCGCTGCCCGCCCGTCGGCGCTCTGGAGCGAACAACCAGGTCAACGCGGGGCGGACCACGTAGTGCAGACCGACCAACAGCGCAACCGAAGCGACGGCCATGCGTAGCAGCGGTCCGGCACCCGTGCTGTTCGCGAGCGCGACGACCACCGCCAGCACAGTCCAGGCCAGGAAGTCCTGGATGGCGGCGCACGCCAAAGCCATGGCTCCGATGCGGTCCTGCTGCAGGCCCCGCTCGCCGATGATTCGCGCGAGCACCGGAAACGCCGTGATGGACATGGCCGCGCCCAGGAACAGGGCGGGCACCAGCAGGCCGTCCGCGGTCATCGCGGAGCGGTCGAACCAGGGGGCGATCGCGCAGGCCAGTCCCGCTCCGAGCGCGAAGGGCAGCGCGACCGAACTGAGGGACACCGCCATCACCTGGCGTCCGTGGCCTTTCAGCCGCGAGCTGTCGAAGTGGTAGCCGACATCGAACATGAAGAGAACGAGTCCGAGCTGGGCAAGGACTTGCAGACAGGGCCGGACGTCCGCGGGAAACGCGAGGTCGACCAAGTCGCCCGGGAACAGCCCCAGCACGCTGGGGCCGAGCGCAATGCCGGCGACGATCTCGCCGACGACGACGGGCTGCCGTACCCGTCGTGCCAGCCAGGCGAAGACGTAAGCGGCCGCGAGGATCAGGGCCAGTGCGCCTAGCAAGCTTCCTGACGGCGCGTACGCGGCGGCAACAGGGGCATGGGATTCCAATGTTTCGACTTTCCGTACGAAGCCGTTACTGACGGGACGCCGAGGTGGGTGCCGGAGGAAGCGGTACAGAAAGGCCGTCGCCGTCGTACGGGTGGCGGGGGTGGACACCGCGGCTCAAGGGGTCGAGGGCGAGAGCGGGCAGGCGGACGCCGCCGTGCGTTCGCCGTTGCCGACGCCGCGCAGGGCGACGCGGTTCAGGTCAGGGTGACCTGCCTACCGCCGACGACACCGGAGCGTTCCTCATTCGGTATTCCTCACTCATCGGCTGCCGAGAGCTTCGCCCGAAGAACCGGCGCGATCCGGGACAGTGCCGCCGCTTCGGTCATCTGGTTGTGTTCGCAGTCGATCTCGACTTCCGTGATCCGGCCCGCGATCAGCGGCTGCCAGGCCATCGCGAAGTCCGGATCGTCCGGATGGCTGCGGGACGCGGTGAAGAACAGCAGGTCGGTGTCGACCGTGCGACTGAACGGTTCGTGCAGCATCGAGGTCTGCCGGCCGTAGACCTCCGACAGCGCGGCCAGGCTGCGTTCGCCGAGACCGGCCAGCGGGTGGTCGACTTCGCGCAGGAACGAGTGCACCCGGGCGAAGTCGAGCTCCCCCTCCGCCGTCGGCGCCAGATTCAGACCGAGGTCCCGCAGGGCCCTGAACAGCACGTCGGTGTCCGGTTGCCGGTACCCGTGCCCGGGAACCGTGGTGTCCAGCATGGCGAGCAGGCGCACCGGCTCGCCATCGGCGCGCAGCAACTCGGCGATGGCGTGGGCCACCGCGCCACCGGACGACCAGCCGAGCAGGTGATAGGGCCCGTGTGGTTGTACCGCGCGGATCTGGGCGACGTAGTCGGCCGCCATGTCGTCGAGGGACTCGGCGAACTCGACCTGCCCGGCCAGACCGCGGGCCTGTAGCGCGTAGATCGGCTGCTCCCGGTCGAGATGCTGTAGCAGGCCCGCGTACACCCAGCCGAGCCCGGTCGCCGGATGCACGCAGAACAGCGGGGGCCGGCCGCCTTCGGCACGCAGCGGCAGCAGGACCTCCAGCGAGGTGGCCGGGCTGTCGGAGTCGAGGCGTTCGGCCAGGCCGGCCACGGTCGGCGCCTCGAACAGGGTGCGCACGGCGAACTCGACGCCGAGCCGGGCCCGTGCCTTCGCGACGAGCTGAGTGGCGAGCAGGGAGTGCCCGCCCAGTTCGAAGAAGCTGTCGTCGATCCCGACCGCGGGCACACCGATCACCTCGGCGAACAGTTCACACAGCGCCCGTTCCCGCGCATCGCGTGGTTCCCTGCTGCTGATGGCCTTCGCGGTCTCGGGTGTCGGCAGCATGCGCCGGTCCAGCTTTCCGCTTGCGTTCAACGGGAGGCGCGGGAGCGACACGACCGCCGACGGGACCAGATGCCCCGGCAGCTCACGGCGGGCGAACTCGATCATCTCGGCAGGCCGGACCTCGTGGCCGTCGGCAGGGACGGCGTACGCGACGAGGGTGGTGTCCCCCCGCCGGTCCTGCCGGGCGAGCACCGCGACCTGGGCCACGGACCCGTGCCGGGCGAGCACGGCCTCGGTCTCGGCGGGTTCGGCCCGGTGACCGCGGATCTTGACCTGGTCGTCGACCCGGCCGATGAACTCCAACTGGCCGTCGAAGCGCCACCGCACCAGGTCACCGGTCCGGTACATGCGTTCCCCCGCATGGCCGAACGGGCAGGCGACGAACCGTTCCGCGGTCATCGCGGGCCGCCCGAAATAGCCCCGCGCAAGACCCGCCCCGGCCAGATACAGCTCCCCGGCGACGCCGGGCGGCACCGGACGGAGGCCGTCGTCCAGCACGTACGTCCGGTAGTTGGTGATCGCCCGGCCGATGGGCGCCACCCCTGCGGCGTTCCCGTCGTCGAACCACGCGGTGGCGTAGACGCAGGCCTCCGTCGGGCCGTAGAGGTTCGCGATCCGCACACCGGGTGCGGCGGCCCGCAGCTCGTGCACCAACCGCGGCGAGACCGCCTCGCCCACCAGGATGAGGGTGCCGATCCGGAGCTCACCGCCCGGAGCGAGGGCCGCCGACATCGCGGACGGCGCCGTGCACACCAGGCTCGCCTCCGGACGGTCCTCCCCGGCGAGAGCGAGCACGTCCCGCACCACCTCGATGCATCCACCGCCCAGCAGCGGCAGGATCATGTCCGACACCGAGACGTCGAAGCTCGCCGAGGTCGAGGCGAGCGCGGCGCCGAACACGTCCTCGGGGAAGGTGTCCCGTGCCCACGACGCCAGGTTCGCCACCGACCGGTGCGTGACCACCACGCCCTTGGGCCGCCCGGTCGACCCCGAGGTGTAGATCACGTAGGCCGCGTCGTCCGGGTGCAGTGGCGCCAGTCGGTCCGCGTCGCCCAGATCGGTGGGGTCGAGCCGGGCCAGCGCCGCTTCGGTCGCCGGGTCGTCGAGCACGATCCGGGCCTGGTCGTCGGGGAGGACAGCCGCGCCGGCGCCGTCCGTCAGCACCAGCACCGGCCGGGCGTCCTCGATCAGATAGCGCACGCGCTCGGCCGGATGACCGGGGTCGATCGGCAGGTAAGCGGCACCGGAGTTCAGCACCGCCCACATCGCGATCGGCAGCCGCTCGTCCCTCGGCAGGGCCAGCGCGACCCGCTGATCCGGGCCGCAGCCGTTCGCCACCAGCAGCCGTGCCAACCGGTTCGCGGCGGCCCGCAGCTCGTCGTGGCTCAACCGCG
>LRTP01000095.1 GCA_001550305.1 Streptomyces diastatochromogenes | reverse complement strand
GGTCCTTCCCGCGCGCGACGTTCGCCGACCTCGCCGCCCGCCGCGGTCGCGGCGAGGACGTGGTCGTGCTGGACGTGCGGCGCGACTCCGAGCGCGGGGGCGGCTCCGTGGAGGGTTCGGTGCACATCCCCATCCATGAACTGCCCGGTCGTCTCGGGGAGGTGCCCGCGGGGGAGGTGTGGGTGCACTGCGCGGGCGGGATGCGCGCGGCGATCGCCGCCTCCTTCCTGGACGCCACGGGACGCGGCGTGGTCGCCGTGGACGACAGCTTCGACGCCGCCGTCGAGGCCGGACTGACCCTCACCTGGTCCAGCACGGGCTGACTCTCACCTGGTCCAGCACGGGCTGTCCTTTACCAGGTCCAGCGTGGGCTGACTTCCACCTGGTCCGGCATGGATCGACCCGCACCCGGTCCCGTACGGACTGCTGCACCACAGTCAGGCCCTCACGGAACCCCCGCCCCTCGCCGCAACACCCCTTCGGAGTGATGAACCCATGTTCTTCCGCAGCCGCAGCCGCAGCCGCAGTCGTGCCTCCCGCCGTCTCGACCCTGTCCAGGCCCACCAGCGGGCCGCCCACGGCCGGGCCGCCCTGCTCGACGTCCGTGAAACCGCCGAGTGGGAGGCGGGACACGCACCGGATGCGCTGCACCTGCCCCTGTCCCGGCTGATGGCGGGGGAAGCCCTGCCACCAGCCGCCCAGGGCAGGCCGGTCGTGGCGATCTGCCGCTCCGGTCGGCGTTCCCGGCAGGCCGTCGAGATCCTGACCGGCCGTGGGACGGAGGCCACCGATGTCACCGGCGGCATGGTCGCCTGGGCGCGGGCCGGTCTGCCGGTGGCCGGCCCGGACGGAGACGACGGTGCCATAGCGTGAGCGCGTTCGTTCTTGCGCTCGTCGCGGGGGCCCTGGTCGGTCTCGCGCTGGGCGCCCTGGGCGGGGGAGGCAGCGTCCTCGCCGTGCCCGCCCTGATCTACTTGCTCGGTTTCACCCCGGCAGCGGCCACCACCGCAAGCCTCCTGATCGTCACCGCCACCTCGCTCACGGCCCTGTTCGGCCACGCCCGCAGCGGCCATGTGCGGTGGCGGGCCGGCGCCCTGTTCGCGGCCGCCGGCATCGTCCCGGCGGTAGCGGCGTGAGC
>LRTP01000948.1 GCA_001550305.1 Streptomyces diastatochromogenes | reverse complement strand
CGCAGGCGTCGCAGAAGGACTGGCCGGGCTCCGCCCGGGTGCCGCACTCGGCGCAGGCCGGGGCGCGCCCGGGGCCGGTGCCTGGGGTCTGGGTGGTCATTTCTCGGGGATCCTTTCGGCGGCGGTCACCTGGACCGTGTAGGGCATGTGGGCGGGACGGGCGGCCGCCACGAGGTTCTCCAGCCGGTACTCGTCCGCCGGGGTCGGCTCGGGCAGCCGGAGCGTGACGTGCAGCCGGGGGCGGCGGTCGCCGGGGACCGGGCCGAGCGGACGCGGGTCCCAGGCGGCGGCGCCGCTCTCGGTGATCTCCGGCTCGACACCGAAGGCGAGGCGCACCGCTTCGGACAGGCCGCGGCGGGTGCCTCGTACGCGATGCAGGTACGCGGCGGCGGCGACGGCCGCGCGCAGCCGCGCGTCCGGTTCCGTGCCGTCGACCTCGGCGCCGACCCAGGTGCCCAGCCAGCGGGCGAAGTCGGCCGGTGCGAGCGCCGGGTCGAAGTAGGTGTGCAGACAGTCGAGGGCCAGCAGGATCGGCGCGACCACCTCGTCAAGTCCCGCGACGAAGCGCAGCGCCAGGTCGTCGTCGGCGAAGACCGCGGGAAGCATGCCGCCGATCGGCGCCGAGGACTCCAGACCGTCGATGGAGCCCCTCATGAGCCGTCTCCGATGACGCGGACCCGGTGGTCGAAGGAGAACACCAGCGAGGGGGCCTCCAGGTCGATCCGATCGGTCGGGTCGCCGCGCTTGCCGGTCAGCGGGTCGGCGGGGTGGAGCTGCACCGCGTCGACGAGTTCGACGCCGGGCACGCGTTGCAGCACCGCGAAGACCTCGCCCGCCTGCACGGGCCGGCCGAACGGCCAGCCGGTGCCGTCCGCGCCGCCGGTCAGCGGGTCCAGGTGGCGGTAGAGGGCGTCGTGGGTCTGGCGGCGCACCCGGTCGGTGTCGACCCCGCGGAAGGCGTGCACGGTGGCGACGACGGTGATGCCCTGGTAGAAGGGCGGCCCGACCGCGAGCCGGGTGCCGATGAGCCGTCGCTCGTCGAGGTGGCGGGTGATGCGCTGCAACAGGGCGTCGCCGGGGACGAGTTGCTCGAAGCGCAGCCGGCCGCCGGGGTCGGGCACGGCCTGCGGGACGACCAGGACACGGACCGCGTAGGCGCCGTGCTCGCCCTCCTCGCCCTCCAGGCAGGTGATACGGGCCGTCTCGGGGGCCGCGCGCCGGGCCAGTTCCTCGTAGTCGCGCAGGGTCACGGCCCGCTCCTGGGCACGCAGCGTGATCGGCGCCCGGGTCTTCGCCTCCTCGACCGTCTCGCCCTCGACGCCGCCCCGGGCGGCCTCCCGGTTGACGACGTCGGCCACGTACGGCACCGAGCTGCGCAGCACCTGGACGGCGCCCCGGGCGACGTTCCCGGCCCGGCCGCCACCGGTGCGGTAGCGGCGGGCGCGGATCACGGCCCCCTTGGGCGCCGCCGTCCCGTACTGGCGCATCGTGCCGTCGGCTTCGCGGACGGCGGGGCCGAAGGCGATCTCGCCGGTCGCCGCGTCCAGGGTGATGTGCCGGTCGGTGGGACCGGACGCGGCGAAGTGCGGGACGACGTCCCAGTCGACCCAGCCGTCCCGCTCGGCGGTCTGCAAGAGCACCGGCGGAGTGTCGCCCACGACGGGGAAGTGGGCGAGCCGCAGCCGCTGCCCGGGCAGACCGGTGGACTCGCCGAGCGCCTCGTCCTGGACGGTCTCCGCGTGGATGGCCGAGGTGGTCCCGCCGAGGGTGAACGCCTCGGCGGACCGGATGGTCGGAGACGTGGTGTAGAAGGGCTGGTCGGACAGCGGTTCGGTGACCCGGCAGCGCAGCCAGCCCGCCTCCTGCCCGCCGGTGCGCGACAGGGTGTGACCGCCCGGGATGTGCAGGACCACCTCACCGGGCCGGTTCAGACCACCGGTGCCGTCCCGGTCCACCTCGCAGGCCGCCCAGCCGTCCTCGGTCCACGCCTCCCAGACCAGCGGTGGCTGCCGCGGATCGACACCGACACCGTCGACCCGGCTGTCGAGCTCCAGGCCCAGCGCGCAGTGCGGTACGGCGGCGGTGAGGCCCAGGAGCATGCAGTCACCGGGGCTCGGCGACTCCGCGAAACACAATACGTCCTTGCCCTCGGCGAGATCGGCGGTCCGGTCGGTGACCGCGCCACCGTTCTGCTGCACGACGAGACGGCTCAACGAGCAGGGAACCATGGTCAGTTCGCGCTCGGTCGCGAAGACGACCGCCTCCTCGTTCTCGGTGCGCACGGTGGCGGCCTCGGTTCCCACGGGCAGCACGATCGGCTCCTCGTGCGGCGCGGACAGCCAGAACGTGAGATCCGTACGGGCGGCCGAGGGCGGGAACAGCGTGATGCCGACGAGGTCGAGGAACGCCAGGTGGTTCTTCTCGGGGACCCGGTTGAGCCGGTAGACGATCTGGTCGGCCATGTGGGCGACCGTTTCCACGAGGGTGACGCCGGGGTCCGACACGTTGTGGTCGGTCCATTCGGGGGCACGCTGCTGGATGTAGCGCTTGGCGTCGTCGACGAACTGCTGGAAGCGGCGGTCGTCGAGGTTCGGGGAGGGCAGTGCCATCAGCGGTCGCTTTCAAGGGAGTTGCCCGCACCGGAGGCGTCGGGCTCCTCGTGGGATGGGATGACGTAGAACGGAAAGACCAGGCTGCGCGGGTTGTTGGTGCCGCGGATCGAATAGCGCACGTCGATGAAGAGCACGCCCTGGTCGGGCCCCGCCGTCACCTCGACGTCGTTGACCTCGATCCGCGGCTCCCAGCGGTCGAGAGTGGTGTACACCTCGTGCTGGATCCGGCCCGCCGTCGCCTCGTTGACCGGCGCGAACACCAGGTCGTGGATGGCACAGCCGAACTCGGGCCGCATCGGCCGCTCGCCCGGCGCGGTGGCCAGCACCAGCCGGATGGCCTCCTCGATCTCCCGCTCCCCGCTGACCATGGCGATGCCCCCGGTGGGACCGATGCGCATGGGGAACGCCCAGCCGGATCCAACGAACTGCTCGGCCATCAGAGGGCCACCCGCCTACTCCTGAAGTACGTCCCGGCCGTCACGGCAGCGGATACGGCTTGTTGTTGACCAGCACCACACCCTGCAGGGCGAGCGTGATGGCCCGAATGCCCACATTCGCGATGGAGTTGACCTGCACGCTGCCACCGGCGGTGAGCGTCGCGGCGCCTATCGCCTTGAGGCTGAGCGCCCCCATCGCGTCGACGGTGACCGCACCGCCGAGCGACTTGAGGTTGACGAGCCCGCGGCCCTCGATGTTGAGCGGGCCGCCGCTCTTGATGGTCAGACTCCGGCGCGCGCTCAGGCTGAGATCGGTGCCGGCCTCGACCGACACCGACCGGCTGCCCTTGATGGTGACGGACCCCTTGCTGTCCACGGTGATCTCGGTCTTTGTGCGATCGAGATTGATGATCAGCCTGTCGTTGCCGGAGGCGATCCGCACCCCCTGCTTGCGGGCACCGGTCTGCTGGCTGAGCAGGTCCACCCGGTTGCCCTTCCGGTCGGACAGGGTGTGCCGGATCGCCTGCTTCTTCAGCCCGTCGTGCAGCGGTACGTCACTGACCACGGTCGGTTTGTCCTTGCCGTTGTAGAGGCCACCGATGACGAACGGGTGGTCCAGGGCGCCGCGGTCGAAGGCCACCAGCACCTCGTCGTTGACGTCGAACGGGAACACCCCGCCGCCGCCCTTCCCGCCGAGCTGCACGGTCCGCGTCCAGTCGCTCTCGTACGCGTCGTCCAGCCAGGGGAACTGGAGCTTGACCCGGCCCTGCTTCAGCGGGTCCTGCACATTCGTCACCAGGGCGTTGGCCACGCTCGGCAGCTTCGGCGCGGTGGCCGTGCCCCCGCCGGACGTGAGGCCGTACAGGGAGCGCCACTGCCGGCCGCTGACGGTGATCCAGGTCTGGTAGTGCTCGTCGTAGCCGAAGACGTGCCGCACGGACGTCACCGTGTACTTGCCCTCGAACGGCTTGCCCACGTCGGTCAGCGTGACCGGAACGCCGGGACGCAGCTTGGGGTTGCCGAACACCATGACCTCGAGCTCGGCGAAGGAGGACGTCACGTCGTCGGCGAGGGCCTTGGCGGCGACCTTCACCTCGGCCAGGCGGTCGTAGGGGGTGTCGGTCTCGACCAGCTTGGCCGTCTTGAACTTCTTCGCCGTCTTCTGCGGGGTGGTGCCGATCGCGAAGCCGTCGTTGGACGTGGCGGGCGACATGGCGGTGAGCTTCTTCTTGGTCGTGACGTTCCAGCCGCGCGCCTCGGTCTTGGCGACCTGGTCGGCGGAGGTCACCGCGGCCCGGCAGCGCAGTACGTCGACGCCGCCCTGCAGCACGAAGGGGCTCTTGTCGCCGGGGGTGCTGGTCGGCGGCGCGGTGGAGGCCGGGTCGGACTTGGCGAACTGGAACTTCCCCTCGGAGTCCAGCGACATGACCACGTCGTTCTCGTCGGCGAGCCGGGCGAGGAAGTCCCAGTCGGTCACGTTGGCCTGACTGATGAACTCGTAGACCGTCGTGGTGGGCTTGATGCCGCCCTTCCCCCCGCCGATCGGAATGCCGTTCATCGTGGCCAGTTTCTTCGCGATGTCCGCGGCCGTCTGGTTGCGGTACGCGGCCACCCTGCGCTGGCGCATCAGGCGGTGGCCCATGTCGTAGCCGCGGATGACGGTGAAGGTGCCGGTGCCGTCGTAGTCGGTCTCCATGCCGGTCACCTCGCCGGTCAGCAGCGGGGAGGCCGCGCCCTGGCCGTCCGCGACCGGCGCGAGCGTCACCGGGGTGCCGCACTGGATGTTGAGTTCGCCGAGCACCAGCCGGTCCGGGTCGCGGAAGGTCAGCCGGAACGCGGCCGGCACCCCCGCCCCGAGGTCGACCCAGCAGCCGACGAGGTCGGAGGCGATCTTCTCCGGGACCGGACTGCCGTCCACGGTCACGTGGACGACGTTGGAGTACGAAGGCTGGACCATCAGAAACCCACCTCTTCGGCGGCGGGCAGCACGAGCTCGGTGCCGTTCGAGAGCCGGTTCGGGTCGTCGATGTTGTTCGCCTCGGCGATCGCCCGCCAGGCCGCCGCGTCCCCGTACTCCCGCCACGCCAGCGACTGCAGCGAGTCGCCCGCGACGACGCGGTGCACACGCTGCGCGGTGAGCGCGCCCGACGTCGGGTTCTGCCCCTTGGTCTTGCTGGGGATCTCGTGCAGATGCACCTGACAGGTGGCGCGGATCGGCACGCCCGTCGTGCCGAACAGGGAGTAACTGGCGTCCACCGAGCTGACGTACGCAGTGAACCGCGCGGTCGAGAACGACCCCCACTGGAACACCACCCACGGAGTGGACGGCTGCTTGGCGGCGATGCTCTTCTCCGTCACCTCGCAGCAGGAGAACAGCGACTCGACCTTCTTCAGCACCGAGTTGCTGGTCGGGTCGTCGGACGAGTCGAGGAAGATCTCGACGGTCATCTCTTGGGGCTCGGGCCCCATGAACTCCGGGAGTGAGCCCTTCCGTACGGCCGCGGTCGGGGTGGTCTTCCAGCGGGCGCGACGGCTGAGTGAGAGCGTCGAGGGGTTGAAGTCGAAGTTGAACGTCTTGATCAACGCGCCCGGAGTGGTGCTGCGGCCGATGGGCGGCTCGTGAATGGCCAGCGAGGCCCTCACAAGACTCTTGCCCGCGCCGCCCTTTCCTGACTTGCCTGCCATGTTCTTCGCCGTTCCCTAGTCCGTGAACCCGTGGTGGGTGATTTCCAGCACCTCCGTGGCCACGGCCGGGCTGGCCGGGTCGAGGGAGGGCCCCTGCCAACTGACCGGGAGCACGTCGAGCAGACCCCAGCGGGCCACCTCCGAGCCGTCCGCGCGCAACGCCGCGATCTGCGCCGTCGGCCGCTTGACCCCCGTGGTCACGGAGGACACCCAGGCCGCGACCTTCGCGGTGTCCGGTGTCAGGGGGCGGGTCAGCCGGATGTTGGAGAAGGTCACACGGGACGGAAGCTGCCACACGAACCCGTTGTTGCCGCCCTCCTGGCGCTGCTCGATCTCCACCTGCGACGAGAGTCCTTCACACCCGTTGAAGTAGCCGAGGCTCTCGCCGTCGATGGTGAGGGTGAAGAAGATGGTGGAGCCCGGGTCTCGATCGGTGGCCATCGGGGATCGGCCTTTCTTGGGGTGGCGTGTCGTACGGGGTGGTGGGGGTCAGCGTCGGGGATCGCGCAACTTGCCGATCCGCTCCCGCTCGAGGCGGAGTTCGGTCCGCAGCAAGCGGGTGATCGGCCCGGCCATCTTGTGTGTCAGCTCGTCGATCTGCCCCTGAGTCAGGGACCGGGGATCGAAATCGACGGCGGTGTACGTGGGCGGGGCCTCTTCGCGCTCGGCGTGCGAGGGCAGTGGCCGACGGGGCGGCTCGGTCGCGGAGTACGGGGGCGGGGGGCCGCTTGGAGGCGGTGGCGGTGGCGTCGGCGGAGGAGAGGCGGGCGAGTACGCGGGAGGGGACATTCGGTTGGCGTCCCGCTGGACCGAGGGGAGGGCTGGGGGCACGGC
>LRTP01000947.1 GCA_001550305.1 Streptomyces diastatochromogenes | reverse complement strand
GAGCCGCCGGAACGGGACCCGCTCCGGCCGTTGTCGGCTGTTGTGGCGCGCCGCAGCGGTACGGCCGCGGGAGCGGTACGGCGCTGCACCGCGGCGGCAGGAGGCGTGGAGGGCAGGAGCGAGGTCAGTGCGCGTGCGGGAGCGAGCGGGCGCACGGGGGGACGCGGCGGCGACGGGGCGGTGGGAGCGACCGGCTCCGCGCCACCGTCCTGCCGGGGGACGACGGGCCGACTGCCCTCCGGACTCTTCGCCGTTCCCTCCACCGCACTCGTACGTTCCTGAGCGTGGGGTTCCGCCACGACGGCCCGCTGTACGACAGGGCTGCCCACCGCGGCCGTACCCGACGCGGCGGAACCTGCCGGAGCCGGAGCCGGAGCCGGGGAAGATACCGCACGCTGAACAGGCAGGTCCCCGGACGGGGCTCCCGCCTCGGGAATCTCCAGTCGAGACAGTGCCGCACCTGATGACGACGAACCCGAAGGTGGCATCCCTGGCTCAGGGGACGGCGTCCTGGGAGATGTCGTCGCGGAGGGAGCGGGAGGAGTCGTCGCACCGCTGTGTGCGGCCGGTCGTCCCGTTGGGGTTCCCGCCGCACGCTGCACCGGACGTCGTACCGGCGTCGCGTTCGAAGGCGGAGTGGACAAGGGCGCGCCCAGCCCCGAGCGTCGACGGGGCGGCCCCGCAGTCGGGCTGCCGCCCGGAGTCACCGGAGTCACCGGAGCGCTCGGTGCCGTCGATGGCGTCGGTGCTGCCGGAAGGGGCGACGCCGGTACGGATGCCCCGGCCGACGGCTCGTCCCCAACGGACGGTGCCCCCAGCCCCGTACGCCCGGAACCAACCGACGTACTCCGCTGGACCGGAAGATCGGACCCGGCGGCGGAACCGTCGCGCGATCGCGACACGGCGACGGGAGGCGCGGCCGGGCCGACGGAGGCAGCCGGTGTCCCGGAACCCGGGAGCGGGGCTGCGGGAGCCGAAGCCCGGGGAGCAGTGCCCGATGTCCGGGAAGCACTTACCGAAGCGGCAGAACCGACCGACTTTCCCCGACTGCCACTGCCACTGCCGCTGCCACTGTCGCCTCCACCGGAAGCCGGGACGACGACGGGCGTCGACGACGGCTGCGGTACGGACTGCTGCGATACGGACGGCACCGGCGCGGACGGCTTCATCGCAGGCAGAGCCCGCCGCTGTACCGCGGGCCTGGCCGGTGCCTTGGTCAGCGAGGTCGGCCGTGTGGGCCGGGGAGCGGCGGGCGTCACCCGTGGGCCTGCCGGGCCGAGGGCCGCCACCGGGGAAGTCATGCGCTGCACGGGCAGCGCACCGGTCTCCTCGCCCGACTCCACGGGCGAGGCCACCGGCAGGGACAGCGAGGGGAGTTCGAGCCCGGAGGCAGGTCCCACCGGGGCGGCGAGCAGGCCCTTTACCAGTCCGCCGGGCGCGCCGTCGAGGACGGCGTGCGACAGCGTGCCGGTGAAGGAGGGGTTCTGCCAGGTCGTCAGCCGGCCGCCGAACCCGGCGTCGGCGACGGAGCCCGGCCAGTCCGTGGCCCGCTGGATCGGCGGCAGCGCGGGCCAGGCGGCAGGCCGGACCACACGCGCACCGGCTCCCCGCCCCGCACCGCCCGCCGTGGACGTAACGCTCACCCCGGCATCCGTATCGTCGGCCGAAGCCGAAGCCGAAGCCGAAGCCGAAGCCGAAGCCGAAGCCGAAGCCGAAGCCGAAGCCGAAGTGCCCGCCGCTCCGGAAGCGGACGCGGCGGCGGAACCGCTGCCGGATCCCCGCTCGGGTCCGCCGCCCCCGCCGCCCCGCAGCCGATCAAAAAGCCCCACGCCGTGTCACCCTTCTCCGGCGCCGCGGTTGACGAGTGCCGCGATCTGTTCCGTGTAGCCGCGCCGGTCGCGGTGTTCGAGATCCAGGATGGTCTCCAGGCTCCAGTGGAAGTGATAGGCGATGTACGCGATCTCCTCCTGGATGCGGTCGGTCGCGTACGTCACGATTCCCCCAGGCGGCTCCCGCCGAGTTCGACCTCGAACGGCTCCTCGCAGTGCGGGCAGGTCACGGCGGCACGGGTGTGGCCCTCCGCGTTGACCTGACGGTAGAAGTCCTGCAGGAAGGCCAGGTCCGAGGCGAACATGTTCTCCACCACCCCGTCGTGCACCAGCGGAAGCGTGCCGAGCCGGGTGATGACCCGGCCGAGCAGCACGACCGACAGGTACGCCGGGTTCTCCTGCACCCGCATGTCCCGCAAGGGGACCAGCTCGTCGCGAGCGGTGGCGAGCCGCATCACGCCGTGCCGGTGCACGGTGCCGGAGTCGTCCACGTACCCGCGCGGAAGCTCGAACTCGAACTCGGTGCGCAGCGGTTGCGCGGCTGCGGTCGGGGCCGGGCCCGGGGCCGGAGCCGGAGCAGCGGTCTGCTCCGGCTCCGGTTCGGCGACGGCCGCGGCCGCCGCCCTGGGAGCCGTACGGCGCATTACTCGATGACCAGTTCTTCGAAGGTGATCGTCACGGTCTCGGTGAGCGCGGACGCCTCGCCGGCCTTCACGGTGCTGGTGTCGATCTTGCTGCACCAGGCGTTGCGCATGTTGTACCGCTTGACCGGGTTGTTCATGTAGTCCATCACCATGATGGTCGCGTTCTTGCGGGCGGTGCTCATCTGACCGGCGACGGACTCGGTGATCCACTGGTTGAAGGCCGCCGACTGCGTCATACCGCGGACGACCGTGCAGGTGCCGGCCTTCTTCACACCCGGCAGCTTCTTCGTGACGGGGATGCCCTGAGAGGAGACCTGCTGGTACTCGATGACGTCCTGCTCGATGCTGAGGCCGCTGACCTCCGCGAGGTACTCGACCATCACACCGTCGATCTGGAGGCCGAAATTGTGTGAAGTAAGGGCGTCACCCGGCTGGAGACTCATCTGTTCTCTGTCCTTCTAGGGTTTCTTGGGCGTACGGGGCGGAGCTGGTGGCCGAGGGGGCGGTACTACTCCTCCAACTCACCGCTGCCGCTGGAGAACTGGGCCAGCCGGAAGATCACGAACTCGGCGGGCTTGACCGGCGCGATACCGATCTCGCAGATGACACGGCCGAGGTCGACCGACTCCGGCGGGTTGGTCTCCTCGTCACACTTGACGTAGTACGCCTCCTCCGGCCGCGAGCCGAAGAGGGCGCCGTTGCGCCACTCGTTGACCAGGAAGGCGGAGACATTGCGCCGGATCCGGGCCCAGAGGGCGTGGTCGTTCGGCTCGAACACCACCCACTGGGTGCCGATCAGGATCGACTCCTCCAGGTAGTTGAAGTACCGGCGGATGTTGAGGTAGCGCCAGGCCGGGTCGGAGGACATGGTGCGCGCTCCCCAGACGCGGATGCCGCGGCCGGGGAAGGCGCGGATGCAGTTGACGCCGATGGGGTTGAGCAGGTCCTGCTCACCGCGGGTGATCTGGAGCTCCAGGTCCACCGCTCCGCGTACGACCTCGTTCGCGGGCGCCTTGTGCACTCCGCGCTCGGAGTCGTTGCGGGCCCAGATGCCGGCGACGTGGCCGCTCGGCGGGATCAGCCGGGACTGACCGGTGGCCGGGTCGAAGGCCTTGACCCAGGGGTAGTAGAGGGCGGCGTACTTGGAGTCGTAGCCGGCCGTCTCCTGGCGCCACACCCGGATCTGACGGGCGTTGAGGCCGGGCGGCGGGTCGATGACCGCGACCCGGTCGCCCATCAGCTCGCAGTGCGCGATCAGACCGAGCTGGACGGCCTTGACGGCCTCCAGGTCGATGGCGCCGCGCTGGTAGGCGGCCATCAGGTCGGGGACGGCGACCATCGAGACCTCGTCCACGGCCTCCAGGCCGCCGAAGCCGGTGCGGTCGGCGGAGTCGCCGAGGTACTGGGCGGGGCCGGGGTGGCCGCCGTCCGTGGTGGCCGGGACGGCGGGGGCGGAAGCGGACGGGGCGGCGAGCGCCACCGTCTGGTTGTCGGGGCGGGCCAGCTGGGCGGCGGGCGCGGCCTCCTGCACGGCGATGAGCTTCGAGCGCTCCTTCACCTGGGTGACCACGTAGTTGCGACCGCCCTTCTTGGCGGTCACGTCGAAGGTCTCGGCGACCTTGTCGCCGTCCTTGACGATCAGCTTGAACCGCTCGGCCGGGCCCTCGCCCTCGGGGTCGGCGACCTCGACGCTCAGCGAGCCGCCCGCGACGGCGCTCACCGAGAACGTGCCGAGCTGCTTCGGCTCACCCGGCGGCAGCGCGGCCTGCGCGCCGGAGCCGGTCACCGCG
>LRTP01000946.1 GCA_001550305.1 Streptomyces diastatochromogenes | reverse complement strand
CGATATGGTCCAGGGCGTTCCATGAATAGAGGAGTCTCCCCGTGGCGAGGTCGACCTCCTGGATCTCGCTGTTCTCGATCGCTCCGTTCTTCGGACCTCCATAGGGTGTGAGATCCATGGGCACCGGTCTGGAGGCGATGAACAGGGCGGTGCCCCGGCGGGTCAGGGTGAACTCGTGCTCGTCCGGGTAGTAGCCGTGATGCGCGAAGACCGTTTTGAGCAGGCGGTAGTGGGAGTCGTAGATGTAGTAGCACCCGCCCGGTTCCGGCGCACCGGCCGGCAGGTTCGTATACGCCGGGGGAAGGGCGAGAGTCCCCTGCCACCAGGTCAGCACCGGTTGTCCCCGGCCCCCGTGGCCGTCGTAATAGGTCTGGACCTTGAAGTCGGCGTTCTGGAGGTTCGTGGAAGGCAGTGGGCGGAACCAGACCGGATCACCCGAGTTGTCGTTGACCAGTGCTCCCGTCTGGCCGACCATCTGGTCCGCGCTGAACGGGGCGACAAAGATGTCTCCGTGAGCCGTTCCCGGTTTGTTCGCGGTCACGGTCACCCGCATGGGGTGGAGGCCCGGTTCGGAGACGAAACTCCACACGTCGCTGCCCGACAGGATCGGGGGTGGAGTACTTTCCGACGAGGGGAAGGGTTTCGTCGCGCACCGGCGGGACGCGCCCCCTTGGGGACTCGCCGTGGCCGACGGCACGGAGTTTGCGAAGACACACCCTGCGGCGAGCACGCATGCTCCGACGGTGCGACGGGTCCTTCTCCGTGTCCGGCGGACCCGCGGCTCTCGCGTCACCATGGCCGACCTCCTTGGCACCCGGAACCCTTCTCCGACGGCGGTGCCGCTCGTCCTCGAACGTCGTGTTCGGTTCACCCCTCCGACCCATGACGATCAAGACCGGGAGCTGTTCCTCTGGTGACGGTATGCAGCAAGAGGGGCCCGCGCCTGCTGAAAGCCACTCAGGTAGGCCGTTCGGCAGGTGCGGCCTCACCCGGACATGCGGCAGCTCCGTCCCACCGTTGCCGCCGGGACTCACGACGGCACGTCAGCCGAGGACCCGGACCGGGTCGCCGTCGAGGTAGGCCTGGATGTCCTCCAGGGCCTGGCCGTAGTAGCGCGCGTAGTTGGCGCGGGACACATAGCCGAGATGCGGGGTGGCGAGCAGCCGCGGTGCGGTGCGCATCGGATGGTTGCCCGGCAGCGGTTCGACGTCGAAGACGTCGACGCCGGCGCCGGCGATACGGCCCTCGTGCAGCGCGGCGAGCAGGGCCTCCTGGTCGACGATCGCGGACCGCGAGGTGTTGATCAGGTAGGCGGTGGGCTTGAGCCGGGCGAGCTCGGCGGCGCCGAGCAGGCCCCGGGTGCGGTCGCTCAGCGCGAGGTGGACGGAGACGAAGTCGCTGCTTGCCAGCAACTCCTCCTTGGAGGAGGCGAGTTCGACGCCGACCTCGTCCGCGCGTTCCTTGGTGAGGTGCCGGCTCCAGGCGGTGACCTCCATGCCGAAGGCGAGTCCGACCTGGGCCACTCGGCTGCCGATCTTGCCGAGACCGAGCAGGCCGAGCGTGCGGCTGTGCAGGTCGGCGCCGACGGTGGACTGCCAGGGGCCGCCGTCGCGCAGGGCGTTGTTCTCCTGGACGATGCCGCGGGCGAGTCCGAGCAGCAGGGCCCAGGTGAGTTCGACCGGCGGCGTCGAGGAGCTCTGGGTGCCGCACACGGTGACGCCGCCCGCCTTCGCGGCCGCGTAGTCGATCACCGAGTTGCGCATGCCGGAGGCGATCAGCAGCTTCAGGCGGGGCAGCCGGTTCAGCAGCGATTCCGGGAAGGCCACCCGCTCGCGCAGGGTGACCACGAAGTCGAAGTCGGCGAGGGCCGCGGCGAGTTCGTCCTCGGTGGCGAAGTGCTCGGCGAAGGAGACGACCTCGACCCGATCGCTCAGCGTCGACCAGTCGGCACATGCGCTCGCCACGTTCTGGAAGTCGTCGAGTACGGCGCAGCGGAATTGCACGTCATTTCTCCCAGGTGTTCTCGCTGTCGGGGCGCGGGCACGCGCCCCGTCCGGGGTCACCCGGCAGCACGATCCTGCCCCGGCCGATCACGGCACCGGAGAACGGGAGGGGTTCGCTGTGACGAGCCGCCGGGGCGGCTGCGCCCGAGGGGCATTCGACGTTGCGTACGTGCTCCGAACCTGCAGGTCAGAATCCGCTGGTCAGGGCCTGTTCGCCTAGCACTCGATGATGTTGACCGCGAGCCCGCCCCGCGCCGTCTCCTTGTACTTGACGCTCATGTCCGCGCCCGTCTCCTTCATGGTCTTGATGACCTTGTCGAGGGAGACCTTGTGGGAGCCGTCGCCGCGCATGGCCATACGGGCGGCGGTGACCGCCTTGACCGCCGCCATGCCGTTGCGTTCGATGCAGGGGATCTGGACGAGGCCGCCGACCGGGTCGCAGGTGAGGCCGAGGTTGTGTTCCATGCCGATCTCGGCGGCGTTCTCGACCTGCTCGGGGCTGCCGCCGAGGACCTCGGCGAGGGCGCCCGCGGCCATCGAGCAGGCCGAGCCGACCTCGCCCTGGCAGCCGACCTCGGCGCCGGAGATGGAGGCGTTCTCCTTGAAGAGCATCCCGATGGCGCCGGCGGCCAGCAGGAAGCGCACGACGCCGTCCTCGTCCGCGCCCGGGATGAAGTTGATGTAGTAGTGGAGGACCGCCGGGATGATGCCCGCGGCGCCGTTCGTGGGGGCCGTGACCACCCGGCCGCCCGCCGCGTTCTCCTCGTTCACCGCCATGGCGTAGAGCGTGATCCACTCCATCGCGTGGGCCAGCGGGTCGCCCTCCGCCCGCAGCTGGCGGGCCGAGACGGCGGCGCGGCGGCGGACCTTGAGCCCGCCCGGCAGGATGCCCTCGCGGGACATGCCCCGGGAGACGCACGCCTGCATCACACGCCAGATGGCGAGCAGGCCCTCGCGGATCTCCTCGTCGGTGCGCCAGGCCCGCTCGTTCTCCAGCATCAGGGCGGAGATCGACAGGCCGGTCTCCTTCGTCAGCCGCAGCAGTTCGTCGCCCGAGCGGAACGGGTACTTGAGCACCGTGTCGTCGAGCTTGATGCGGTCCTCGCCCACCGCGTCCTCGTCGACCACGAAGCCGCCGCCGACCGAGTAGTACGTCTTCTCCAGGATGAGCGCGCCGGAGGCGTCGTACGCGAAGACCGTCATGCCGTTCGCGTGGTACGGCAGGGCCTTGCGGCGGTGCAGGACCAGGTCGTCGGCGAAGGAGAAGGAGATCTCGTGCGTGCCGAGGAGCGAGAGGCGGCCCGACGACTTGATCTGCTCCACGCGGTCGTCGGCGCCCTCCACGTCCACGGTTCGCGGCGACGCGCCCTCCAGGCCCAGCAGCACCGCCTTGGGGGTGCCGTGGCCGTGACCGGTCGCGCCCAGGGAGCCGTACAGCTCGGCCCGGACGGAGACCACCGAGTCCAGCAGCTCCTCGTTGCGCAGCCGGCGGGCGAACATGCGCGCCGCACGCATCGGGCCCACCGTGTGGGAGCTCGATGGGCCTATGCCGATCGAGAACAGGTCGAAGACCGAGATGGCCACGGGGACTCCTCACAACGGGGGTGGTGCATGGGGGCGGGCGCCGCGCACACCTCCGGTTCCAGTGTGCGCGGCGTCCCGGTGAATCGTACGTTCCATGCGAATTTCTGTACGAAAGTGAACTTTCGCAGGAACTGGTTCTGTACTACTTCAGGTCGTACTGCTTCAGGCGGTACTACTTCAGGCCGGGGTACAGCGGGTGCTTGTCGGCCAGGGCGGACACACGGGTCTTCAGGGACTCCGCGTCGTAGGAGGGCTTCAGCGCCTCGGCGATGATGTCCGCGACCTCGGTGAAGTCCTCGGCCTGGAAGCCGCGGGTGGCGAGCGCGGGCGTGCCGATGCGCAGGCCGGACGTGACCATCGGGGGGCGCGGGTCGTTCGGGATGGCGTTGCGGTTGACCGTGATGCCGACCTCGTGGAGACGGTCCTCGGCCTGCTGACCGTCCAGCTCGGAGTTGCGCAGGTCGACCAGGACCAGGTGCACGTCCGTGCCGCCGGACAGGACGTCCACGCCCACGGCCTTGACGTCGTCCTGGACCAGGCGCTCGGCCAGGATCCGCGCGCCGTCCAGTGTGCGCTGCTGGCGCTCCTTGAAGTCGTCGGAGGCGGCGACCTTGAAGGAGACGGCCTTCGCGGCGATCACGTGCTCCAGCGGACCGCCCTGCTGACCGGGGAAGACCGCGGAGTTGATCTTCTTCGCCAGCTCGGCGGTGGACAGGATCACGCCACCGCGCGGGCCGCCCAGCGTCTTGTGGGTCGTGGTCGTGACCACGTGGGCGTGCGGCACCGGGTTCGGGTGCAGGCCCGCGGCCACGAGGCCCGCGAAGTGCGCCATGTCGACCATCAGGTACGCGCCGACCTCGTCCGCGATCCGGCGGAACGCGGCGAAGTCCAGCTGACGCGGGTAGGCCGACCAGCCCGCCACGATCAGCTGCGGCCTGGACTCCTTGGCGAGGCGCTCGACCTCGTCCATGTCGACCTGGCCGGTCTCGTCGTTCACGTGGTACGCGACCACGTTGTACAGCTTGCCGGAGAAGTTGATCTTCATGCCGTGGGTGAGGTGCCCGCCGTGCGCGAGGTTCAGACCCATGATCGTGTCGCCCGGCTTCAGCAGCGCGAACATCGCCGCCGCGTTGGCCTGGGCGCCCGAGTGGGGCTGCACGTTCGCGTGCTCGGCGCCGAAGAGCGCCTTGACGCGGTCGATGGCGATCTGCTCGACCACGTCGACGTGCTCGCAGCCGCCGTAGTAGCGGCGGCCCGGGTAGCCCTCGGCGTACTTGTTGGTCAGGACCGAGCCCTGGGCCTCCATGACCGCGACGGGAGCGAAGTTCTCCGAGGCGATCATCTCCAGGGTGGACTGCTGGCGGTGCAGCTCGGCGTCGACGGCGGCGGCGACGTCCGGGTCCAGCTCGTGCAGGGGGGTGTTCAGAAGCGACATCAGTCAGAAGTCCTTAAGAGCCGGAGAACTCGGTGTACTCGTCGGCGGAGAGCAGGTCGGCCGGCTCGTCCGTGACGCGTACCTTGAACAGCCAGCCGCCCTCGAAGGGGGCGGAGTTCACCAGCGACGGGTCGTCGACCACGTCCTGGTTGGCCTCCACGACCTCGCCGGTGACCGGCGCGTACAGGTCGCTGACCGACTTGGTCGACTCCAGCTCGCCGCAGGTCTCGCCCGCGGTCACCGTGTCACCGACCTCCGGAAGCTGGGCGTAGACGACATCGCCGAGCGCGTTGGCCGCGAACTCGGTGATGCCGACCGTCGAGACGCCGTCCTCGGCGACCGACAGCCACTCGTGCTCCTTGCTGTAGCGCAGCTGCTGGGGGTTGCTCATGGCCTGAATTCTCCTGTACGCGGGGGAGTGCGGATGAACGGGATGACCGAGTGGTCTTGGGATACGAGACGTGACACAGCGGCGTGCGTCACGTGGGCGCGCTGGACGGGGCCCTTTCGGCCCCGAAGCTACTTCTGGCGCTTGTAGAACGGCAGCGCCACGACCTCGTACGGCTCATGGCTGCCCCGGATGTCCACGCCGACCCCGGCCGTGCCCGGAGCGGCGTGCGCGGCGTCGACGTACGCCATCGCGATCGGCTTGCCCAGCGTGGGGGAGGGCGCGCCGGAGGTGACCTCGCCGATCACCTTGCCGTCGGCGACGACCGGGTACCCGGCGCGCGGCACGCGACGGCCCTCGGCGACAAGCCCGACGAGTACCCGCGGGGGGTTCTCCTCGGCGCGGGAGGCGGCCTCCTGGAGCGCGGCACGTCCCACGAAGTCCCCCTCCTTCTCGAACTTCACGACCCGCCCGAGCCCCGCGTCGAAGGGGGTGAGCGAGGTGGTCAGCTCATGCCCGTACAGCGGCATGCCCGCCTCCAGGCGCAGCGTGTCGCGGCAGGAGAGGCCGCAGGGGACGAGCCCGACGGGCGCGCCCGCGTCCGTCAGCGCCTGCCACAGCTTCTCGGCGTCGGACGGGGCCACGAACAGCTCGAAGCCGTCCTCGCCCGTGTAGCCCGTGCGGGCGATCAGCGCCGGGACGCCCGCGACGGTGCCCGGCAGACCGGCGTAGTACTTCAGCCCGTCCAGGTCGGCGTCGGTCAGCGACTTGAGGATGCCGGGGGACTCGGGGCCCTGCACGGCGATCAGCGCGTACGCGTCCCGGTCGTCGCGCACGAGGGCGTCGAAGCCGGCGGCACGCTCGCTCAGCGCGTCCAGCACCACCTGGGCGTTGGAAGCGTTCGCGACGACCATGTACTCGTTCTCGGCCAGTCGGTAGACGATCAGGTCGTCCAGGATGCCGCCGTCCTCCCGGCAGATCATCGTGTAGCGGGCGCGGCCGACGCCGACGGAGGCGATGTTGCCGACCAGCGCGTGGTTGAGCAGGGTGGCGGCCTGCGGCCCGGTGACCGTGATCTCGCCCATGTGCGACAGGTCGAAGAGGCCGGCCCGGGTGCGCACGGCGAGATGCTCGTCGCGCTCGGAGCCGTAGCGCAGGGGCATGTCCCAGCCCGCGAAGTCGGTCATCGTCGCGCCGAGCGAGCGATGCAGGGCATCGAGCGCGGTGAGACGGGGTGCGTTACTGCTCATCGGTGGGGCTCCCAAGGCATGACGGCGAGGTCGTTCCTCCCCATCTGTCATCGGAACCTGAGAGGTTCATCACGACCCCGCGAACGGAGGTCCTGACTTGCACCTTGGGTGGAGCCACTGGACAGCGGCCCGCTTTTCAGATGTGCCTCGCCCGCGCGGTAACGGGGCCTGAGAGATTCAAGGGAGGGACTTGCTCCTTCGGCGCCCGGGTACCCGAAGGTCCCCGGAACTCTCCCGCGCGGATTCAAGCGGCCGGTATGCAGTTGGCGGGCACATCATCGCACGCGCCGTCCGATCACGGCAGTCCGCATCTGTAACCGGCCTGTGGCAGTCCGCGTACGGAAACGAGAGACACCGCGCATTACCTTCTCTTTACACTCGACGGGGATGGGACTCCACACCCAAGGGGAGGACGATCACGGTGAACAGGACCACGGCGTACGCCACGACCTCGGGCCTCGCGCTGCCCGAGCAGCCCGGTGCCCCGGCCAGGACCCGGGAGGCGTGCGGAGCGCTGCCGACAGCCGTCGTCCGGGACCTCAGGGAGCGCGCGGGACACTCTCCGCACGGTCTGCACTTCGCGGCGCCCGACGTCGTCGTGGTCACCGGGTTGCCGGGCAGCGGCAAGTCGACCCTGATGCGCCGCGCCGTCGAGGGCCCGCGCATCGACTCCCAGGACACCCGGGACCGCTGGGACGAGTGGACGGGCGGCCGGCTGCCGTACGCCGTCTACCGGCCCCTCGTCCGCCTCGCGCACTACGCGGGCCTGCGCCGCTCCCTGCGCTCCGGCGCCGGGCTCGTCGTGCACGACTGCGGTACGCAGGCCTGGGTGCGGCG
>LRTP01000945.1 GCA_001550305.1 Streptomyces diastatochromogenes | reverse complement strand
GCCTGGGCGGCGGGGGCCAGCCGAGCGGGCAGCCCAGCGGGCGGGCGGCACAGGGCTGAGCCCGTCCCGGTTCTCTCAGGGGTGGCGTACTCGAAACCCGGGTGCGTCACCTCGCCCTTCGGTGAACGGGTGCCGTCACCCTGTCCTTCAGGAACGGGCGTGTCATCCCAGCCAGTTGCGGCGGCCGATGGCGATCAGCCGCATCTGGCGGGTCGCGACACGGGCCACCCGCTCCCGCTCCTCCTCGGACGCCTCCAGCGCCTCCAGATAGAGCGAGGCCGTCATCAGCATCTGGTCGACGTACAGCCCCGCGAGCATCAGCAGGTCGTCGTCGCTCCACCCCTCCGACTCGGGGTGCTTGGCCAGCTCGACCTTCACCTCCTGGGCGAACCGCTCCAGTTGCTCCCTGATCGCCCGACGCACCCGCTGGACGCCGCCGTGCCGCTCGCGCGCGATGAAACGGACGTGCGCGGGATGGGATTCGACATGGTGGGCGATCAGGTCGACCGCGCGCTCGATGCGTCCGGCGCTGTCGCCGGCCGCGGAGACCGTGTCCCCGATCATCGGGTGCAGACTGCCGAGCGCCTCCTCGACCAGCGCCACGCCGAGGTCCTCCGTCGAGCGGAAGTGCCGGTAGAAGGCGGTCGGTGCGACTCCGACGGCGCGGGTGACCTCGCGCAGACCCAGGCTGCTCAGGCTCTGCTCCTCCAGCAGTTCCAACGCCGCGTCCAGGAGCGCCTGACGGGTCTTCTGCTTCTGGGCCTGCCGGATGCCGAGAGTGTGACTCATACCATGCAGTTAACAACTGTTCTCTGTAATTGAAAAGCCGGGCGACGCGCTAGACTCTGGAGTCAGTGAACAAATGTTACTACAACCGTTCACTGAGTCGTCAAGTCCCCGAAACAATCGGGGTTCACTGTCGAGAGGCACCTCATGCTGTTCCTCGTCGCCGCCCTCCTGCTGCTGGGTGTCGTGATGGGCTCCATAGCCCACGCCCCGCTGCCCGTCACCCTCGTCGCCGCGGTCGTCATCGGCGTCTGGCTGGCCGTCTTCGCGGTCCGCGAGCGCAACGCCCGTCGGCGCCACACCTCCACCAACTGATCGTTGGGAGCTGACTCACGTCATGGAACTCACCGAGCGAACCCACCTCGCCGCCGCGACCAAGCCCGCCGCGACCGCGTCCACCGCGACCGCGCCCGGCGCGCCCACCCGCGCGACCGGCACCAAGGACGCCGACGGCATGGCCGTCGCCTCCTTCATCCTCGGCCTCCTCGGCCTGCTGGTCCTGAACGTCTTCCTGGGCCCGATCGCCATCGCCCTGGCCTCCGTCGCCCTCTGGCGTGGCACCGCCCGTCGTGGCCGCGCCTTCCTCGGCCTGGGCCTCGGCATCGCCGATCTGCTGGTGCTGGTGGCGTTCATGCAGTTCGACAGCACGGTGTCCTGGAACTTCTGAGCCGCCGCCGAACGAAGCGTTCGATCCACGGCGGAACGAGGGGCGGACGGGCGGCTACCCGGACGGGGGCCGAGGCCGCGGACGGACGGCCCGTAGAATCGGGCCCATCATGGCTTACCTCGACCACGCCGCGACCACACCGATGCTCCCCGAGGCGGTAGAGGCGCTGACCGCCCAGCTGAGCGTCACGGGCAACGCCTCCTCCCTCCACGCCGCCGGCCGCCGCGCCCGGCGGACGGTCGAGGAAGCCCGGGAAACCCTGGCGGAGGCCCTCGGCGCCCGCCCCAGCGAGGTCGTCTTCACCTCCGGCGGCACCGAGGCCGACAACCTCGCCGTGAAGGGCCTGTACTGGGCCCGCCGCGACGCAGACCCGGCCCGCACCCGGGTCCTCGCGAGCCCGGTCGAACACCACGCCGTCCTCGACGCCGTCCACTGGCTCGGCGAACACGAGGGCGCCACGGTCGAGTACCTGCCCGTCGACTCCTACGGCCGCGTCCACCCGGACGTCCTGCGCGGGGCCATCGCCCGAAACCCCGACGACGTCGCCCTCGTCACCGTCATGTGGGCCAACAACGAGATCGGCACGGTGATGGCGGTCCGCGAACTGGCCGACGTCACGGCCGAGTTCGGGATCCCGCTGCACGCCGACGCAGTGCAGGCCTTCGGCCAGGTGCCCGTCGACTTCACCGCCTCCGGCCTCGCCGCGATGACCGTCTCCGGCCACAAGATCGGCGGCCCGTACGGCATCGGCGCCCTGTTGCTGGGCCGCGAGTACACACCCGTACCCGTGCTGCACGGCGGTGGCCAGGAGCGGCATGTGCGCTCCGGCACCCTCGACGTACCCGCCATCGCCTCGTTCGCGGTCGCCGGGCGGCTCGCCGCCGAGCAGCGCGAGTGGTTCGCCCGGGAGATCGGCGCCCTGCGCGACGACCTGGTCGACGCCGTACGCGCTGCCGTGCCCGACGCGATCCTCGGCGGTGACCCCGCGACCGGGGGCCGGCTGCCCGCCAACGCGCACTTCACGTTCCCGGGCTGCGAGGGCGACTCCCTGCTGCTTCTGCTCGACGCCCAGGGCATCGAGTGCTCCACGGGCTCCGCGTGCACCGCGGGCGTCGCCCAGCCCAGCCACGTCCTGCTGGCCACCGGCGCCGACCCCGACCTGGCCCGCGGCACCCTGCGCTTCTCCCTCGGCCACACCTCCACGGAGGCGGACGTCGAGGCGGTGGCCAAGGCGATCGGCCCGGCGGTGGAGCGGGCACGGACGGCAGGCCTGACCTGACACCACCGCGCTCGCTCACCGAGGACCTGTCCGAGGACAGGTCCTCGTACCGGCTGTCGTCCTAGCTGTCCGTCACCATGAGGGAGGCCATCATGCCCTCGTCCTCGTGTTGCAGCAGATGGCAGTGGAGCATGTACATATAGGTGTCGTCCGAGAAGTCGGTGAACTTCATCGCGATCTCGATGGAGCCGCCGCCGACCACCTCGAACGTGTCGTACCAGCCCAGCTGGACGCCCGTCGGATCCTCCCCGTTGATGGAGATCAGCTGGAACGGCACATCATGCAGATGGAACGAGTGTTCAAGCTGCGTGCTGTTCTTGACCGTCCACACCTCCTCGGCACCCAGGGTGGTGCTGATCATCGCCATCGAGGACATGCTCGTCCCGGCGGAGCCGTTGATCGTCATCGTCGCGCCGCTCTGACCGAGCGTGATCGTCCGGGCGGTGAAGTCGCTGGTGTCGTAGCGGGTGATGGTGTTCAGGGTCGGCAGGGTCTCAGGAGTGTCCGAGGCGTCGGGGGTGATGGTCAGGAACTCGTACGTCCCGCTGCCGCCGCGCACCCAGCCCGTCGTCACCACGGCCTCCAACGTCACCGCGTCGCTGAGCTCCATGACGAACTCGGCCCGCGCGCCCGCCACCAGCCGGATCGACGCCACCTCGGTGGCCTCGGTCAGATAGCCCTGGTCGGTGGCGATCTGGGTGAGCGTCGCGCCGTCGCTGCGCTGGACGGTGATGATGTCGGACGGCGAGGCGTTGAGCAGCCGGAAGCGGGTGCGCTTCTTGGTGGCGGTGAAGGAGAGCGTGGTGTCGTCGACGTTCGTGCCGTTGCACAGCAGCGGGAAGCTGAGACCGTTGCCGAGGTAGCCGCTCAGGTTGTACTTGATGTCTCCCGCGCTGTCCGTGGCCAGACACTGCAGGATGATCGGGATGTCGTCGGTGCCGTAGGTGCTGGGCAGGGCCGCGGACGCGTCCGAGGCGTCCTCGACGATGATCATGCCCGCGAGGCCGTGGGTGGCCTGCTCCGCCGTGGTGCCCAGGGCGTGCGGGTGGTACCAGAGCGTCTTCGCCTCGTCCTTGACCGTGAAGGTGGGCGACCAGGTCTTCCCCGCGGCGAAGGCGTTCTGCGGGCCGCCGTCCATGCTCGGCGGGACGTGCGCGCCGTGGAAGTGGACGGTGGTGGCCTCGGTGAGGCTGTTGGTGATGTTCAGCAGGACGGTGTCGCCCGAGGTCCACTTCATGGTGGGGCCGAGGAACGACTGGTTGTAGCCCGCCGTCGTGCTGGTCACTCCGCTGAGCACCTCGCTGGTGCCGGTCTTCGCCTCCAGGGTGTACGTCGTGGTGCCGTCCGTGGTGGTCCCCTCCAGGAGGTCGGGGATGGTCAGCGTGGTGCCCGCGGCGTGCGCCTTGTTCTGCATCGCGTTCGTCAGTAAGGCGATGGCCGTGCCGCCGGCGGTGACCGCCGCGATGCCCGCTCCGGCCATCCCGCCGAGGAACTTGCGGCGGTGCATGCCCTTGCCCTTGCCCGTGCCCTTGCCCGGGGTCTTGCCCGTGGTGTGAGTCATAGCGGTGGACTCTCGGCCTAAGGGCTATGTGAAGACTGGGCCGGAGTTAGGAGAACGCCGTCGTCGCTGTGAAATCCGATGACTTAAAGTCAGGATCAACTCCCCTGGAAACAGCGAGAGTTGACGTGTCGCTGGTCACATCGGCAGCAGGGGACGCAAGGGACAGCTCCGTCCCGCCGGTGCCTCACAGCATCACGATTGGGTGACTGGAGCCCTGCGCGCAGCTGTCTGTGAGCGCGCATCGAAAGCGCTCTCCGGCGGCTACGCCCCGGCTGTGCGCGTCGGCTCCGCCGCCGTGCGGGCCTGCCGTACCAGCCGTATGTACCGGTCCCAGTCCCAGAACCGCCCGGGGTCGGTGTGGTCCGTGCCCGGCACCTCGACGTGTCCGATGATGTGCGCACGGTCGACGGGAATGCCGTACCGCCCGCAGACGGCGGCCGTCAGCCGCGCCGAGGCCGCGTACATGGCGTCCGTGAACGACGAGGCGCGCTCCACGAAGCCCTCGTGCTCAATGCCGACGCTCCGCTCGTTGTACCCCCGGTTGCCCGCGTGGAAGGCCACGTCCAGCTCGCGGATCATCTGCGTGATGTGGCCGTCCTTGCGCACGATGTAGTGCGCGGCGGCGCCGTGTGCCGGGTCCTGGAAGACCTTCACGGCGCTTCCGTAGCTACCCTGGGTGACGTGGATGACGACCCGGTCTATCCCGTAGTCGTCGGGCCGGTCCGCCCGCCGCCAGTTCGCCGACGAGGCGGCCACCCACTGCGCGCCCCGGAAGTCGACGGCTCCAGCGACCCGGGGCTTTTCGACGCCGGGCAGCCGCCACCACAGGTGGCCGAGCTCACCGCGTGCGAGCACCGCCGTGCCCACGGCGGCCGCGGCGCCACCGATCAGCAGCGTCCGCCGTCCGATCCGCCGGTCACGGTCCCGGCCGACGCGCCCCTCCTCGACGCCGTCCGTGTGCCCGGCACCCTCAGGGGCTTGTGGCGCTCCCGTGGTCCTGGCGGTTCCCGTGGCTCCGGTGGTTCCCGTGTTCTCCGCGTCCTCACCCATCGCGCCGCCCCCCGTGCTCCGTACCCGCCCGTCCGTCAGCGGTCCCCGTTGCGATCATCAACGGATACCCGCGGGCTTCGGTTCCCGCGGCCCCGTACTCTGGAGGGGCTATGACTGAGACCTCGCAGAGCCCCCGCCCCCTCCGCGTCCTCGCCGCCATGTCCGGCGGCGTGGACTCCGCCGTCGCCGCCGCCCGTGCGGCGGAAGCCGGTCACGACGTGACGGGCGTGCACCTCGCGCTCTCCGCCAACCCCCAATCGTTCCGCACGGGCGCGCGAGGCTGTTGCACCATCGAGGACTCGCGCGACGCCCGCCGCGCCGCGGACGTCATCGGCATCCCGTTCTACGTGTGGGACCTCGCCGAGCGCTTCCGCGAGGACGTGGTCGAGGACTTCATCGCCGAGTACGAGGCCGGGCGCACCCCCAACCCGTGCCTGCGCTGCAACGAGAAGATCAAGTTCGCCGCCCTGCTCGACAAGGCGCTCGCCCTCGGCTTCGACGCGGTCTGCACGGGCCACTACGCCCAGGTGATCGTGAACGAGGACGGCACGCGCGAGCTGCACCGGGCCTCGGACATGGCCAAGGACCAGTCGTACGTCCTCGGTGTCCTCGACGACCGCCAGCTCGCCCACGCGCTGTTCCCGCTGGGTGACACGGTGACGACGAAGGACGAGATCCGCGCGGAGGCGGAGCGCCGGGGCCTGGCCGTCGCCAAGAAGCCCGACTCGCACGACATCTGCTTCATCGCCGACGGCGACACCCAGGGCTTCCTGGCGAACCGCCTGGGCAAGGCGGAGGGCGACATCGTCGACGAGTCCGGGTCGGTCATCGGCTCCCACGAGGGCGCGTTCGGCTTCACGATCGGGCAGCGCAAGGGGCTGCGCATCGGGACCCCGGCCGCGGACGGCAAGCCGCGCTAC
Organism: Streptomyces diastatochromogenes; assembly: GCA_001550305.1. Classification (GTDB taxonomy): domain Bacteria; phylum Actinomycetota; class Actinomycetes; order Streptomycetales; family Streptomycetaceae; genus Streptomyces; species Streptomyces mirabilis_D. Next base: position 15,619 of record LRTP01000945.1, on the reverse strand, counting down.
GTCCTGGACATCTCGCCGGTGAACAACACGGTGACCGTGGGTCCGGCGGCATCCCTCGATGTCAGCGGGCTGACCGCCATCAAGCCCCGCTGGTGCGGCGCCGCCCCCACCGGCCCTGGCACCTACACCGCCCAACTCCGTGCCCACGGAGGCGAGACGGAGGTCGCGGCCGAGCTGGTCGACGGCGGACTCGAGGTCACGTTCACCGAGCCGGTCCGCGGCGTCGCCCCCGGCCAGGCGATCGTCCTGTACGACGGCACGCGCGTGGTGGGCTCCGCGACGATCGCGACGACCACCCGCGCGACGGCGAGCGTCTAGGGCCTTTCCGGGCCCTTCGTGGACGGCGACCCCGCCGGCCACCGAAGCGGCCCGGGAACACCCGGGCCGTCGGCGCGGCGCCGGTGCGGTTACGCCACTTCGACTTCGTAGAAGCAGAAGTGGTCCTTGATCCGGGCGACGTCCGGCTTGGGGTCGGGGTAGGACCAGACGAGGTCGGGGGCGTCGGGCAGGGACCAGTAGGACGCGTCGCCCTTGAAGGGGCAGTGCGTGTGGGTGTCGGAGGTCGTCAGCAGGTCGAGGCGGACGTCCTCGGCCGGTAGGTAGTAGCGCACGGGACAGCCGGTCTCGCGTAGCACCAGGGGCCGGTCGCTCTCCGCCAGCACCTGGTCGCCGTGCACGACGCGTACCCGCTCCGTGCCCTGTTCGATGGTGATCGTGTGTCCATTGGCCATACCCGTACAGCGCGCGCGGGACCCGGGTTCTTCCCTCGTACCGTAGGCACATGAACATCTGCGTCTTCCTCTCCGCCGCCGACCTCGACGACCGCTACACCCGTCCCGCCCGGGAGTTCGCCGAACTCCTCGGCAAGGGCGGCCACTCGCTGGTGTGGGGCGGCTCCGACGTCGGGCTGATGAAGGTGGTCGCCGACGGGGTGCAGGAGGCGGGCGGACGGCTGCTGGGCGTCTCCGTGGACTTCCTGGCGGCCACGGCGCGGCCGGGCGCCGACGAGATGGTGATCGCCCGGGACCTCGCCGAGCGCAAGGCGCTGCTCCTGGCCAAGGCCGACGCCGTCGTGATCATGGTGGGCGGCACCGGGACCCTCGACGAGGCGACCGAGATCCTGGAGCTGAAGAAGCACGGGAAGACCGAGAAGCCGGTCGTCCTGCTCAACACGGCGGGCTTCTACGACGGCCTGAAGGAGCAGTTCCGCCGTATGGAGGCCGAGGGCTTCCTGCCGTGCCCGCTCACCGACCTGGTGTTCTTCGCCGAGGAGCCGGTGGGCGCGCTGGCCTACCTGGAGGAGAGCGTGGGCACCCGGTGATGCGAGCATGGCGTCCATGGCTACACATGTGATCACCGGGGCGGGCTCCGGCATCGGCGCGGCCGTCGCCCGCCGTCTGCACGCGCGCGGGGACGACCTCGTGCTCCACGCGCGCGACGCCGGGCGCGCGAAGGAACTGGCGGCCGAGTTCCCCGGGGCCCGGACCCTGGTCGGCGACCTGGCGGACCCGGACAAGCTCTCCTGGGCGTTCTCGCACCAGTCCCTGCCCGAGCGCGTCGACTCGCTCCTGCACATCGCGGGCGTGGTCGACCTCGGCCCCGTCGGGGAGCTGACCCCCAAGTCCTGGCGGCACCAGCTCAACGTCAACCTGATCGCCCCCGCCGAACTGACCCGCCACTTCCTGCCGCAACTCCGCGTCGCCCAGGGCCACGTCGTGTTCGTGAACTCCGGCGCCGGCCTCGCCGCGCACGCCGACTGGTCCGCGTACGCCGCCTCCAAGCACGGCCTGAAGGCCCTCGCGGACTCCCTGCGCCACGAGGAGCACGCGAACGGCGTCCGGGTGACCTCCGTCTACCCCGGCCGGACGGCGAGCCCCATGCAGGCGAAGGTCCACCAGCAGGAGGGCAAGGCGTACGACGCCTCGAAGTGGATCGCCCCGGAGTCCGTCGCGGCGACGATCCTGATGGCCGTCGACCTGCCGCGCGACGCGGAGGTCAACGACCTGACCGTGCGGCCGGGACGATGAGCTTCACCTGGGGCCCCGCCACCGGGGTCGGATCCATGCCCGGCGACGACGCCCGCGAGGCCGCCAAGACCGTGACCGGGTCCTTCGAGGACTTTCCGTTCCTGCCCGAACTGCCCGCCCGGGGTCCCGGCGCGGACATGATCGGACGGACCGCCGGGATGCTGGTCGAGCTCTACGCGCGCGTGGAGCCCAGCGGCTGGCGGATCGGGGACCGGCCGGGACGCGACACCAAGCGGGCCAGGTCCTGGCTCGGCGAGGACCTCGACGCGCTGGAGGAGTTCACCCAGGGCTACGAGGGGCCGCTCAAGGTGCAGGCCGTGGGCCCCTGGACGCTGGCCGCCGCGCTGGAGCTGCGGGGCGGCGAGGCGGCGCTCTCCGACCTCGGCGCCTGCCGGGACCTCGCCGGATCGCTCGCCGAGGGGCTGCGCACGCACCTCGACGAGGTACGGCGGCGGGTGCCCGGCGCCCAGATCGTGCTGCAGCTCGACGAGCCCTCGCTCATCGCGGTGCTGCGCGGCCAGGTGAGGTCCGCCAGCGGCTACCGCACCCACCGCGCCGTCGACCGGCAACGGGTGGAGGCGACGCTGCGGGACGTCGTCGGGGTGCACACCGACGGCCCGGTCGTGGTGCACTCGTGCGCACCCGACGTCCCGTTCGCGCTGCTGCGCAGGGCGGGGGCCGCCGCCATGTCGTTCGACTTCTCGTTGCTCACCGAGCGTGACGACGATGCCATCGGCGAGGCGGTGGAGGGCGGCACCCGGCTGTTCGCCGGTGTCGTGCCGGGCACGGACGGACCATTGTCAGACCCTGCCGGTAGCGTCATGGGTGTCAGGACGCTGTGGCGCAGGCTGGGGCTGCATCCGGGTCTTCTCGCGGAGGCGGTCACGGTCACCCCGACGTGCGGACTCGCGGGCGCTTCCCCGGAGTACGCGCGCCGGGCACTCGCCCACTGCGCCCGGGCGGCGAGATCCCTCGCGGACAACCCAGAGTAACGGGAGGACAACACGGTGGCCGGCGACAAGGACGCACAGCCCAATTCCCTGCCCGCCGAGGCACGGGAGCAGCACGCGCAGCTCGCTGAGCAGATCGAGGAGCACCGCTTCCGGTACTACGTGAAGGACCAGCCGGTCGTCAGCGACGCGGAGTTCGACCAGTTGCTGCGCTCGCTGGAGGCCCTGGAGGAGCGGTATCCCGAGCTGCGCACCCCCGACTCACCGACCCAGAAGGTCGCGGGCGCGTACGCGACCGAATTCACCTCCGTCCAGCACCGCTCGCGGATGCTCTCGCTGGACAACGCCTTCAGCGACCTGGAGCTGGCGGCCTGGGCCGAGCGCGTCGCCAAGGACGTGGGCACCTCGGACCACCACTTCCTGTGCGAGCTGAAGGTCGACGGCCTCGCGGTCAACCTGACGTACGAGCACGGCCGCCTCACCCGCGCCGCGACCCGCGGCGACGGCCGCACGGGCGAGGACATCACGCCCAATGTGCGCACGATCGCGGAGATCCCGGACCGCCTCAAGGGCGACCACGTCCCGGACCTGGTGGAGATCCGCGGCGAGGTCTACTTCCCGATGGAGAAGTTCGAGGAGCTCAACGCCCGCCTGGTGGAGGCCGGCGACAAGCCCTTCGCCAACCCGCGCAACGCGGCGGCGGGTTCGCTGCGTCAGAAGGACCCCCGAGTCACCGCGAGCCGCCCGCTGCACATGGTGGTCCACGGAATCGGCGCCCTGGAGGGCTTCGAGGGCCTCTCCCGTCTCTCCGAGGCGTACGCGCTGCTGCACTCCTGGGGCCTGCCGACCACGCGGTACGCGAAGGTGGTCGACGACCTCGACGGCGTACGGGAGTTCATCGCGTACTACGGCGAGAACCGGCACTCCGTGGAGCACGAGATCGACGGGGTCGTCGTCAAGCTCGACGAGATCCCGCTGCAGGGTCGCCTCGGCTCCACCTCGCGCGCGCCGCGCTGGGCCATCGCCTGGAAGTACGCGCCGGAGGAGGTCAACACCAAGCTCGTCAACATCCGGGTCGGCGTCGGCCGCACGGGCCGCGTCACGCCGTACGCGCAGGTCGAGCCGGTCACGGTGGCCGGCTCGGAGGTCGAGTTCGCCACCCTGCACAACCAGGACGTGGTGAAGGCCAAGGGCGTCCTCATCGGGGACACGGTGGTGCTGCGCAAGGCCGGTGACGTCATCCCCGAGATCCTCGGCCCGGTCGTCGACCTGCGGGACGGCAGCGAGCGCGAGTTCGTGATGCCGGCCGAGTGCCCCGAGTGCGGTACGCCGCTGCGGCCGATGAAGGAGGCCGACGTCGACCTGCGCTGCCCGAACGCGCGCTCGTGCCCGGCCCAGTTGCGTGAGCGGCTCTTCTACCTCGCGGGCCGCAAGGCACTCGACATCGAGCAATTCGGTTATGTGGCGGCGGCGGCCCTCACCAAGCCGCTGGAGCCGGCCGAACCGCCGCTGGCCGACGAGGGCGACCTCTTCGACCTCACCATCGAGCGGCTGCTGCCCATCAAGGCGTACGTCCTCGACCAGGACAGCGGCCTGCCCAAGCGTGACCCGAAGACCGGCGAGGAGAAGATCGCCACGGTCTTCGCCAACCAGCAGGGCGAGCCCAAGAAGAACGCGATCGCGATGCTGGACAACATCGCGGCGGCCAAGGAACGCCCGCTCGCCCGGATCCTGACCGGCCTGTCGATCCGTCATGTCGGGCCGGTCGCGGCGGAGGCGCTGGCGCGGGAGTTCCGCTCCATCGACCGCATCGAGCAGGCCACCGAGGAGGAGCTCGCCACCACGGAGGGAGTCGGCCCGATCATCGCCGCCTCGCTCAAGGAGTGGTTCGCGGAGGACTGGCACCGCGAGATCCTCCGCAAGTGGCGGGCGGCGGGCGTCCGTATGGAGGACGAGGGTTCCGGTGAGGACGAGGGCCCGCGGCCGCTCGAAGGACTCACCGTCGTCGTCACCGGCACGCTCGAACACCACACGCGGGACGGCGCGAAGGAGGCCCTTCAGAGCCGGGGAGCGAAGGTGACCGGTTCGGTCTCGAAGAAGACGTCTTTCGTGGTGGTGGGCGACAATCCAGGATCCAAGTACGACAAGGCGATGCAGCTGAAGGTGCCGGTTCTGAACGAGGACGGCTTCGCCGTTCTGCTCGAACAGGGACCGGAGGCCGCCGCGGAAGTCGCCCTCCCGATCGAGGAGTAGCGGTTGAAGGCCACCCGTTCGGTGCATATCAGATGCATACGGGTGGCCGGGTCGCATTCGGGCAACCGTCGTCGACCGCTGCCCGTAGAAGCCTTCTGCGGCCTACTGTTGAGGTGTGCGCCTGCCGTGCCCAGCTGCGGTTGGGGCATCCCCTGCTCCGCGAGAGTCTGGGGAAGGGTTTTCAGACGCGGTGCCGTTGGCGGTTGTCGCCGGCAACGGGCCGCGTGGCGTGGGCACCGCCGGCTGTGAGAGGGACGGGAATGGAACCGACCGAGAGCGCCGCCCCGGACTCACGGCTGCGCCTGCGCCGGATGACCGGCGCGTGGATGGCCGGCCTCCGGACGGGGCGTTCGTCGGAGCGTCCCGGCACGGGCGGGCAGGGCTCCGCACCACCCCTCACCGTAGCCGCCCCCGCCCCGGGTGCCGGCAGGCTCGCCGCAGGGCGTGGCGGAGGCCCGTCCGGTCACGAACCCGAACGGCACATCTCCTGGCCCACGCTGCCCGCGGCGGTCGTCGGGGCGGCCGCGTTCGTCCTCGGCGGCGGCTTCTACCGGGCGTTCGGCGGCCACCACGCCCTCTTCCCGTCCGGCGCGGTCGGCTGGTCGCTGGCGGTACTGGCCGGCATCATCGTCGGCCATCTGGTCGCCCTCGGCCGCGCCCGCTGGTGGGGCGGCACGGGCTCCGGCGCCGCGCTCACCCTCGCGGTCCTGCTGCTGTACGGCTGGGTGGCCGCCGGGATGGTCAGTCTGACCGTCGTCGTGCTGGTCGGCGCCGCGCGCCGAGGCCGCTGGCGCCAGGGGGTGTTGCACGGCGCGGTCGACATCCTCGGCATCGGCGCCGGAGCGCTGGTCCTCGCCATGTTCGGTCGGGTGCCGTCCGTGGAGGCGCCCTGGAACCCGGAGAGCTGGAACTTCTACGCCGCACCCGAGGTGGTGCTGGTCGCGACCGCCTATCTCGCGGTCACCCGCGTCCTGCTCTGGTACCTGCACGCGCCGGGCACCGGCGGACTGCCGACCGCCACCCGCACGGCGCTGGTCCGGCAGGGCCTGGTCGCCGTCGCGCTGCTCGGTATCGCGCCGCTGATCTGCGTGGTCGCGATCGCCCAGCCGATGCTGCTGCCGCTGTTCTCGATCCCCCTCATCGCACTCGACTCCACCCTGTGGATCGCCCGCGTCCGGGCCGAGGAGCAACTGCGCGACCCACTGACCGGGCTGCCCAACCGCCAGTGGTTGCTCGAACGGACCTGGACGGCTCTGGACGATGCCGAGCGCATCGGCGCGCGTGCCGCCCTGATGCTGATCGACCTCGACCGCTTCCGTTCCGTGAACGACACGTTGGGGCACCTCGCCGGTGACCGGCTGCTCCTTCAGATAGCCGACCGGCTGCGGCTGGCGCTGCCGCGCGGGGCGGAGGCCGCGCGGCTCGGCGGGGACGAGTTCGCCGTGTTACTCCCCGTCGCCGACTCCACCACGTCGGCCACGCGGGTCGCCCGCAATCTCGTCGCCGCCCTCGGCTCGCCGCTCGACCTCGACGGACTCACCCTCGTCCTGGAGGCCAGCGCCGGGCTCGCCGTCTTCCCCGACCACGCGCTGGACGCGGAGGGGCTGCTGCGGCGGGCGGACGTGGCGATGTACCAGGCCAAGCGGGACCGCACGGGGGTGGAGGTCTACGAGTCCAAGCGGGACTCGAACACACCGGACCGGCTCGGTCTGCTGGGGGATCTGCGCCGGGCGCTGGACGCCGGTGACGTCGAACTGCACTACCAGCCCAAGGTCCGCTTCGACGGACAGGTGGCCGGGCTCGAGGCGCTGGTCCGCTGGGTGCATCCCGAGCGGGGGAAGGTGCCGCCGGACGAGTTCATCGCGATCGCCGAGTCGTCCGGACTGATGCCGCACCTCACCGAGTACGTGCTGGAGACGGCGCTCGCGCAGGTCGCGCGGTGGCGGGCGCAGGGACTGCACGTCCCGGTCGCCGTGAACGTGTCCCCGCGGGACGTCCACACCCCCGGTTTCGCGGGCTCGGTCGCCGCGCGGCTCGCCCGGCACGGGGTCCCGGCGGGGTCGTTGCAGTTGGAGATAACGGAGCATGTGCTCCTCGAGGACCCGCAGCGGGCCGCGGACACGCTGGCCGGGCTGACCGGGCACGGCGTGAAGATGTCGCTGGACGACTTCGGTACGGGGTACTCCTCGCTGGTGCATCTGCGGCGGCTGCCGGTGAGCGAGCTGAAGATCGACCGGTCCTTCGTCGCGCGGCTCGCCGTGGACAACGAGGACGCGGAGATCGTGCGCTGCACCGTCGATCTCGCGCATTCGCTGGGGCTGCTCGTCGTGGCGGAGGGTGTCGAGGACGACGAGACGTGGGAGCGGTTGCGGGATCTCGGGTGTGACGCGGTGCAGGGCTGGCTGGTCGCGGCGGCGATGCCTCCCGAGGAGGCGACCGCGTGGCTGCTGGCGCGGGGGTCGCGCGGCTGGCAGCGGCCGCGTGCCGCGCTGCCGGCCGCCGAGTAGTTCCGGCGGTTCGTGGGGCTTCGTCGCCGTCGGCGTCCGTTTGCCCGTTGTGGCCGGCCGCGCAGTTCCCGGCGCCCCTGACGGCGCGCCGCAGCCTCGTCCGCCAGGGGCGGAGGCAAACCCGGGCGCGGGCATCGGCCCCGGACCCATAGGATTGGGCCAAACCACACACTCTCACCCAGAGGATCGCTGCATGCCTGGCATCACGCGCGAGGAGGTCGCCCACCTCGCACGGCTGGCGCGTCTGGAGCTGAAGGCCGAAGAACTCGACCACTTCGCCGGCCAGCTCGACGACATCATCGGCGCGGTCGCCCGCGTCAGCGAGGTCGCCGACCAAGACGTACCGCCGACCTCTCACCCGCTGCCGCTGACGAACGTCATGCGCGCGGACGAGGTCCGTCCGTCGCTCACCCCCGAGCAGGCGCTCTCCGGCGCCCCGGCCCAGGAGCAGCAGCGTTTCAAGGTGCCGCAGATCCTGGGGGAGGACTAATCACCATGACGGACACCAACGTCAACATCATCAAGCTGACGGCGGCCGAGATCGCCGCGAAGATCGCCGCGGGCGAGCTCACGGCCGTCGCGGTCACCGAGGCCCACCTCGCCCGGATCGAGGCCGTCGACGAGAAGGTGCACGCCTTCCTGCACGTCGACCGCGAGGGCGCCCTCGCGCAGGCTCGCGCCGTCGACGCCAAGCGGGAGCGGGGCGAGAAGCTCGGCCCCCTCGCCGGTGTGCCGCTCGCGCTCAAGGACATCTTCACCACCGAGGGCATCCCGACGACCGTCGGTTCGAAGATCCTCGAGGGCTGGATCCCGCCGTACGACGCGACTCTCACCAAGAAGCTGAAGGCCGCCGACGTCGTCATCCTCGGCAAGACCAACATGGACGAGTTCGCCATGGGGTCCTCCACCGAGAACAGCGCCTACGGCCCCACCGGCAACCCCTGGGACCTCACCCGTATCCCCGGCGGCTCCGGCGGCGGGTCGAGCGCCGCGCTCGCCTCGTTCGAGGCGCCCCTCGCCATCGGCACGGACACGGGCGGCTCCATCCGCCAGCCCGCCGCCGTCACCGGCACGGTCGGCGTCAAGCCGACGTACGGCGGCGTGTCGCGGTACGGCATGGTCGCGTTCTCCTCCTCCCTCGACCAGGGCGGCCCCTGCGCCCGTACGGTCCTGGACGCCGCGCTGCTGCACGAGGTCATCGCGGGCCACGACCCGCTCGACTCCACCTCCATCGACGCCCCGGTCCCGCCGGTCGTCGAGGCGGCCCGCAACGGCTCCGTCGCCGGCATGCGCGTCGGTGTCGTCAAGCAGTTCCGCGGCGAGGGCTACCAGGCCGGTGTCGTGCAGCGCTTCGACGAGGCCGTCGCCCTGCTGGGGGAGCTCGGCGCCGAGATCGTCGAGCTGGACTGCCCGTCCTTCGACCTGGCGCTGGCGGCGTACTACCTCATCGCCCCGTCCGAGTGCTCGTCGAACCTCGCCCGCTTCGACGCCATGCGCTACGGCCTCAGGGTCGGCGACGACGGCACGAAGTCGGCCGAGGAGGTCACCTCCCTCACCCGTGAGGCGGGCTTCGGCCCCGAGGTCAAGCGCCGCATCATGCTCGGCACGTACGCGCTCAGCTCCGGCTACTACGACGCGTACTACGGCAGCGCCCAGAAGGTCCGTACGCTCATCACGCGCGACTTCGAGAAGTCGTTCGAGAAGGTCGACGTCATCGTCTCCCCGACGACGCCCACCACCGCCTTCCCGATCGGCGAGCGCGCCGACGACCCGATGGCGATGTACCTCGCGGACCTGTGCACCATCCCGACCAACCTGGCGGGCAACGCCGCCATGTCGCTGCCCTGCGGTCTCGCCCCGGAGGACAACCTCCCGGTCGGTCTGCAGATCATCGCCCCCGCGATGAAGGACGACCGGCTGTACAAGGTCGGCGCCGCCGTCGAGGCCGCCTTCGTGGAAAAGTGGGGCCACCCGCTGCTCGAGGAGGCTCCGTCGTTGTGAGTAAGGCTCTGACCAAGGCCAAGGGCTTCAAGAAGTCCAAGTCCGGCACGTACCTGTCCATCGCGAGCACCGCGTTCGGTGCGATCGGCGTCGCCAAGCAGGCCAAGAAGGCCCGTACGGAGCACGACACGCTGCGCCTCATCGACGCGGCCGTGTCCGCCGCCGCCATCGTCACCGGCCTCGCCATCCTCTACCGGGAGCTCAGGCGCCTGGGCGACGACGACGTCCTGCTGGGCTGAGAGGGAAGTTTTCACCGTGACCACCACGACCGACGAGCTGGTGTCGTACGAGGACGCTCTCGCGACGTACGACCCCGTCATGGGCCTCGAAGTCCATGTCGAGCTCGGCACCAAGACCAAGATGTTCTGCGGGTGTTCCACCGAGCTGGGCGCCGCGCCCAACTCGCAGACCTGCCCGACCTGCCTCGGCATGCCCGGCTCGCTGCCCGTCGTCAACGCGACCGGCGTCGAGTCCGCCATCAAGATCGGCCTCGCGCTGCACTGCGAGATCGCCGAGTGGTGCCGCTTCGCCCGGAAGAACTACTTCTATCCGGACATGCCGAAGAACTTCCAGACCTCCCAGTACGACGAGCCGATCGCCTTCAACGGCTACCTCGACGTCCAGCTGGAGGACGGCGAGGTCTTCCGCGTGGAGATCGAGCGCGCCCACATGGAGGAGGACACCGGCAAGTCGCTGCACGTCGGCGGCGCCACCGGCCGAATCCACGGCGCCTCGCACTCCCTGCTCGACTACAACCGCGCGGGCATCCCCCTCATCGAGATCGTCACCAAGCCGATCGAGGGTGCGGGCGAGCGCGCTCCCGAGGTCGCCAAGGCGTACGTCGCCGAGCTGCGCGAGCTCATCAAGGCGCTCGGCGTCTCCGAGGCCCGCATGGAGCAGGGCCAGATGCGCTGCGACGTGAACCTGTCGCTGCGCCCGCACGGCCGCGAGAAGTTCGGCACGCGCTCCGAGACGAAGAACGTCAACTCGCTGCGCTCCGTGGAGCGTGCGGCCCGCTTCGAGATCCAGCGGCACGCCGCGGTTCTCAACAGCGGCGGCACAATCATCCAGGAGACCCGCCACTTCCACGAGGACACCGGGTCCACGACCTCGGGCCGCGTGAAGGAGGAGGCCGAGGACTACCGGTACTTCCCGGAGCCCGACCTCGTCCCCGTCGCCCCGTCCCGCGAGTGGGTCGAGGAGCTGCGCGCGGGCCTGCCCGAGCAGCCGCTCGCGCGTCGCAACCGCCTCCGTGAGGAGTGGGGTGTCTCGGCGCACGACATGCAGTCGATCCTGAACGCCGGTGCCATCGACCCGATCGTCGCCACGATCGAGGCCGGTGCGGACGCCGCGTCCGCCCGTAAGTGGTGGATGGGTGAACTGGCGCGCAGTGCCAACGAGTCGGGCAAGGCCCTGGAGGACCTGCCCATCACCGCGGCGCAGGTCGCCCGGGTGGCGCAGCTCGTGGCCTCCGGAGATCTGAACGACAAGCTCGCCCGCCAGGTCATCGAGGGCGTGCTCGCGGGCGAGGGAACCCCGGACGAGGTCGTCGACAAGCGCGGTCTGAAGGTCGTCTCGGACGAGGGTGCGCTGACCGCCGCCGTCGACGAGGCCATCGCCGGCAACCCGGGCGTCGCGGACAAGATCCGCGGCGGCAAGGTGGCCGCGGTCGGCGCCCTGGTCGGCGCGGTCATGAAGGCCACCCGTGGCCAGGCCGACGCGGCCCGCGTCAAGGAACTCATCCTGGAGAAGCTGGGCGTCAGCGAGGGCTGAGTACCCGTCAAGTACCCACCTGGGGGGATGCATCGGCTTCGATGCATCCCCCCAGGCGTGCCCGGGCCTCTTGGTGCGACAGAGTTCATCGGATTGTCGTGTGAACTAACTCGCACTCTCGTGAGCAGGCCCACGAATGAGATGAACGGTCGCTTCTGGCTGCAAGAGTGATGACGTATTCGTCATGCGTTCTTTGCGGGCAACTCCCGGTAAAGATCCATAAATCACTCAGGGAGCTCGTCCGTTGGCAGCCCTTGCACGCTGGTGTGTACGGCACCGCCTCGTCACCACTCTGCTGTGGCTCCTCGCCCTCGGCGGGGTGAGCGCCGCCGCGGCCGTCGCGGGCTCCGCGTACTCGAACAACTACGAGGTGCCGGGCACCGAATCGGGCCGCGCCGACCGGCTTCTGCGGCAGGGCTTCCCCGGTCTCGGCGGCGACAGCGACACCGTCGTCTGGCGCACCGGCACCGGCACCGTCCGGTCCGCCGCCGTCGAGCAGACCATGACCCGCGCCCTCGACGAGATCGCCGCGCTGCCCGGCGTGGCCTCCGTCGTCAGCCCCTACGAAGGGCAGGGCGCGGGCCGGATCAGCGGCGACGGAGGTACGGCGTACGCCACCGTCACCTTCGACGACCAGGCCGACAACATCTCCAGGAGCGAGGCACAGGCCGTCGTCGACGCCGCCAAGGCCGCCGAGACCGACGGGCTCCAGGTGGAGTTGGGCGGCAGCGCCATCGGGCTCACGGAGTCCTCCGGCGGGCACCTCGCCGAGGTCGTCGGCGTGGTCGTGGCCGCCGTGGTGCTCTTCCTCGCCTTCGGCTCGCTCGCCGCCTCCCTGCTGCCCATCGCCACCGCCCTGGTCGGCGTCGGGACGGCGTACGCCTCGATCGTGCTCCTGGGGCACGCGATGACGGTCGCCGACTTCGCGCCCATGCTCGGCATGCTGATCGGCCTCGGCGTCGGCATCGACTACGCGCTGTTCATCGTGACCCGGCACCGGCGCGGGCTGAAACGCGGGCTGGCCGTGGCCGAGGCGGCCCGCAACGCCGTCGCCACCACCGGCCGCGCGGTCGTCTTCGCGGGCGCCACCGTCTGTATCGCCCTGCTCGGCATGCTCATCCTGCGGCTCAGCTTCCTGAACGGTGTCGCGATCGCGGCCTCCTTGACCGTGGTCCTCACCGTCGCGGCCTCCGTGACCCTGCTGCCCGCTCTGCTGTCCTTCATCGGCCCGCGCGCCCTCAGCCGACGCGAGCGGCGCAGGCTGTACGAGCACGGACCCCAGCCGGAGCTCCCCACCGGACTCGCCGCCCGCTGGTCGGTGTTCGTGGAGCGCCACCCCAAGCTGCTCGGCGCGGTCGCCGTGGTCGTCATGGCGCTGCTCGCGCTGCCCACGCTCTCGCTCCACCTCGGCACCTCCGACCAGGGCAACAACCCCAGGTCGGCGACCACGCGGCAGGCGTACGACCTCCTCGCCAAGGGCTTCGGGCCGGGCGTGAACGGACCGCTGACCCTGGTCACCCACGTCGGCGGCGCCGAGGACAGACTCGCCCTCGACGGCCTGGACAGCACGCTCCGGGCGACCGCCGGGGTCGCCTCGGTGACCCCGGCGGCGTACGACACCGGGGGCGACACCGCGTACCTCACCGTCGTCCCGGACTCCGCGCCGCAGTCCCAGACGACCAGCGACCTCGTGGACCGGCTGCGCACCGAGGTGCTGCCACGCGTCGAGGCGGGCAGCGGGCTCGACGTGCGCGTCGGCGGGGTGACGGCGAGCTACGACGACTTCGCCGCCGTCATCGTCGGCAGACTGCCCCTCTTCGTGGGCGTCGTGATCGGTCTCGGCTGCGTCCTGCTCCTGCTCGCCTTCCGCTCGCTCGGCATCCCGCTGAAGGCAGCCGTGATGAACATCGCCGCCGTGGCCGCCGCGTTCGGGGTGGTCGTCGCGATCTTCCAGTGGGGCTGGGGGAGCGAGCTGCTGGGCCTCGGCCGCGCGGGTCCGATCGAGCCCTTCCTTCCCGTGATCATGGTGTCGGTCCTCTTCGGGCTTTCCATGGACTACCAGGTCTTCCTGGTCAGCCGGATGTACGAGGAGTGGCTGGAAACCGGGGACAACCGGCGTGCCGTCCGGGTCGGGCTCGCCGAGACCAGCAGGGTGATCAACTCCGCCGCCGTCATCATGATCTCGGTCTTCCTCGCCTTCGTGCTCAGCGGCGACCGCGTCATCGCGATGTTCGGCATCGCCCTCGCCTCCGCCGTCGCTCTCGACGCCTTCGTCCTGCGCACCCTCCTGGTCCCCGCCCTCATGCATCTGCTCGGCGGCGCCAACTGGTGGCTGCCCCGCCGGCTCGACCGGTGGCTGCCGCGCATCAGCGTCGAACCGCCCGAGTGCCGCGCCGCCCATGAGAGGCTGGCCGCTGCGACGGACGCCGAGGTGGCGGACGTACTGGAGGACGAGCTGGAGAAGGAGCGGCAACGGGATGTACGCGATATCCCTGGGTGACGACGGCGCGGAACTGCGGCCCCTGGAGCACTGGCACGCGGAGGAGTTCCTCGCGCACCTGGACCGGGGGAGGGAGTTCATCGGGCAGTACATCCCCTTCGGGTCCAAGGCCACGGACGTGCCCTCCGCGCGGGAGACACTCCAGCGGTACGCCGACATGCGCGCCGCCGACACCGGGTCCCTGCACGGCCTGTGGCTGGAGGGGAAACTCGTCGGCGGGGTGCTCTTCCTGAACTTCGACGCCGAGCACGGCAACTGCGAGGTCGGCTGCTGGCTGGAACCCGCCGGCACCGGACGCGGTCTGGTCACCCGGGCGATGCGGATCCTCATCGACTGGGCGGTCGAGGAGCGCGGGATCCATCGTGTGGAGTGGATCGCCGCCTCCGCGAACGTACCGAGTGTGAACGGCGCCCGGCGGCTCGGGATGACCCGGGACGCGGTGCTGCGGGAGAGCTACCCCCACCGCGGCGTACGCCTCGACATGGAGGTCTGGTCGGTACTCGCGCCCGAGTGGCGGGCGGCACGCGCGCGTGAGCAACGATGATCTTGGCCACCGCTCGCGACGATCATTAAGAGACTTCTCAGACTCCGTCCGTACGGTGCGGGTCATGGGAACCAAGACAGTTGACGAAGCCGTGGACGCGAACGGCACCGAGGCAAAGAGCGACGAGGAGACCGTGAACGCCACCAAGACCGACGAGGCGCCGGACGCCGAGGTCGAGGAGACCGGCAACGCCGAAGCCGAGGACGCCGAGGACCGGGACGACCTCGACGCCGAGGCACTGGAGGGCGAGGACACCCCCGAGGCCGAGAAGGGCACCCCCGGCGTCGGCCAGGGCGCCGCCGCCGTCGTCTCCGCGGGCCTTGGCGTCGTGTCCCTCACCGGCAGCTGGGTCGCCACCGTGGCCGCCGCCCGCGAGACCCTCGTCGGTCAGCTGGGGACCTCCTCGACCGCGAGCGTCGCCAAGCAGGTCAAGGAGGTCTACGGCGACGCGTGGGCGACCACCGCGCTGGTCGGCGGCCTCTTCGCGCTGGCCGCGTTGATCGTCGGCGTCGTGGTCCTGGTCCGGCCCGCCTTCGGGGCCCCCGGCAAGCCGCAGGCCGCCTGGATCAAGTCGGTCGCCTGGGCCGGCGTCTCGCTCGGCGTGATCGGCCTGGTCCTCGCCGTCGCCAAGTACTCCGACATCATTCTCGGGCTGCCGTCCACCAGCTGAAACCACGGCTGGATCCCCGGCCGATTCCCCGGCCGATTCCCCGGCTGAAACCACGGCTGGATCTCCGTACCTCTGAGGGGCCTTAGGGCCGCCGTAAGCCACTTACGGCGGCCCTAAGGCCCTTCGCGTGCGCAAGATGCGGAACTCTCCCGATGTGACGCACCCCCCTGGGAGACGAAGGTTGAGGCATCGCGGAAAGCGATGACGACACCGACTCCTCACGAGGGACACGACATGTTCGAGTACGAGCTCCAGCAGATGCGATCCAACGAGCTGATCCGCGAGGCACAGGACCACCGCCAGGCGCAGGAAGCCCTCCGTGGCCGTCGCGCCGCCCGCCGCGCCGCCGCGCGCGAGTCCGGGCAGAACGACCCGGAGGGGCAGGCGCATAGCC
>LRTP01000944.1 GCA_001550305.1 Streptomyces diastatochromogenes | reverse complement strand
CCGCGCCGCATGAGCGCGGGGGCGGGGGGCGGCCGTACGGGGGTCGGCCGCCTCCCGGCGAGCGGTGACGGCCACGACCCGGCGACGGTCGCCCGTCACACGAAGGGGGCGACGGTCGCCCGCTCGATAACCAGTGCCGCACTGTCAGACCCCTGTGCGATGCTCGGGCCTGTGGAAACCAGGTCCGTCAGCCCGGTGTTCGTCGGCCGCACCGACGAACTCGGCGTCCTGCACGACGCGCTCGCCCGTGCGGTCACCGGGGGTGCCTCCCAGGCCTTGAGCACTGGGGGAGAGCCGCAGGCGTTGCTGCTCGGCGGCGAGGCCGGGGTCGGGAAGACCCGCCTGCTCGAGGAGTTCGCCACCGCGGCCGTCCGCGAGGGCGCCGTCTTCGTGAGCGGCGGCTGTGTGGAGATCGGCGCCGACGGGCTGCCCTTCGCCCCGTTCTCCACCGCCCTGCGCGCCCTGCGCCGACTGCTCCCCGACGAGCTCGCCGCCGCGGCCGCCGGGCAGGAGGACGAGCTGGCCCGGCTGCTGCCCGAGCTCGGCGAGACCGGCCGCGGCGGCCGACCCGACGAGGAGGGCATGGCCCGCCTCTTCGAACTCACCGCCCGCCTCCTGGAGCGCGTCGCCGCCGACCGCACCGTCGTCGTCGCGCTCGAAGACCTGCACTGGGCCGACGCCTCCACCCGCCACCTGCTGGCCTACCTCTTCCGCACCCTGCGCAGCGGCCGCCTCGTCGTCATCGCCACCTACCGCGCCGACGACATCCACCGCCGCCACCCCCTGCGCCCCCTACTGGCCGAACTCGACCGCCTCCGCACGGTCCGCCGCATCGAACTCGGCCGCTTCAGCCGCGCCGAGGTCGGCCGTCAGATCGCCGGCATCCTCGCCCACGAACCCGACCCCGCCCAGGTCGACGACATCTTCGAACGCTCCGACGGCAACGCGTTCTTCGTGGAGGAGCTCGCCGTCGCCGCCCACCAGGGCTGCCGCACCGGGCTCACCGACTCCCTGCGCGACCTGCTCCTCGTCCGCGTCGAAGGCCTCCCCGAGAGCGCCCAGCGCATCGCCCGGATCGTCGCCGAGGGCGGCTCCACCGTCGAGTACCCGCTGCTCGCCGCCGTCGCCCGGCTCGCCGAGGACGACCTCATCGAGGCGCTGCGCGTCGCCGTCGGCGCCAACATCCTGCACGCCTCACCCGGCGGCGACGGATACCGATTCCGCCACTCCCTGGTCCGCGAGGCCGTCAGCGACGACCTGCTCCCCGGTGAGCGCTCCCGTTTCAACCGCCGCTACGCCGAAGCCCTGGAGGCCGACCCCACCCTCGTCCCGGCCGACGAGCGCGCCACCCGCCTGGCCAGTTACTGGTACCACGCGCACGACGCCGCCAAGGCCCTCCCCGCCGTCCTCGACGCCTCCGTCGAGGCCCGCCGCCGACACGCCCACTCCGAGCAACTCAGGCTCCTGGAGCGCGCGATGGAGCTGTGGGAGGCCACCCCCGAAGCCGTACGGGACGAGCTGCGCCCCATCGACTACGTGGAGGTCTTCCCACCCTGTGGCTGCGACCCGGCCACCACCCCCCTGCGCTACCTCGACCTGATGGCCGAGGCCGCCGTCGCGGGCCGGCTGTGCGGGGAGCGCGAGCGCGCCCTGAAGATCACCAAGCGGGCGCTGCGCGTCCTGGAGGACGAGGACGACCCCCTCCGTGCCGCCTGGTTCTGGATCCAGCGCTCCCGCCTGGTGCAGGCACAGGCCCGCGGGGACGGCTGGACGGAGCTCGCCACCGCCCAGGACCTGGTGCGCGGCCTGCCGCCGTCGGAGGTGCACGCCGAGGTGCTCTCCATGGTCGCCGCCTGGTGCAGCCTGCACGAACCGGGTCCCGGCGCCCTCTCGGCCGCCGAGCGCGCCGTGGAGTACGCGCGGATGGTGGGCGCCCGGGACATCGAGCTGAACGCCCGGCTCACGCTCGGCGGCCTGATGGTCGACGCGGGCGACGTGGAGACGGGCATCGCGGAGATGTACGTGGTCAAGGAGCGGGTGCTCCGGCACGCCCCCTCCATGGTCACGGGGCGCGTCCACATCAACCTGCCCTCCCACCTGGAGTCCGTCGGCCGCTCCCGGGAAGCGGTCACGGTCCTGCGCGAGGGCATCGAACTAGCCCGTAGATCCGGGCTGTTGGACACCGAGGCCTGGGTGTGGGGCAACCTCTCGGAGTCGCTCTACGCGCTCGGCCAGTGGGACGAGGCCGTCGAGGCCGCGCGCAACGCGCTGGGTGTCGGGCTCAGCGGCAAACCGTCCGGCAGCGGTGCCATGCGCCTCGCGGACCTCGCGCTCGCCCGCGGCGACCTCGCCGAAGCGGCACGCCAACTCGCCGCGGCCCGCGCCCACTTCGGCACCCACGACCCCATGCCGCAGCACTCGCTGCCCCTGGTCCGCACCGCGATCGGCATCGCCGCCGGAGAGGGCCGCCTCCTCGACGCCCGCGCCGCCCTGGAGGACGCCCTCGACGCGGGCTTCCCACCCGGCACCCA
>LRTP01000943.1 GCA_001550305.1 Streptomyces diastatochromogenes | reverse complement strand
GCCGTCGGCCCCGGCTCCCGCCGACCCGGCCGAGGCCCTGGGCCTCACCAGCCGTGAGCGCGACGTCCTGCGCCTGGTCGCCGCCGGCCGCAGCAACCGCCAGATCGCCGAGGAACTCTTCATCTCCCCGAAGACCGCCAGCGTCCATGTCTCGAACATCCTGGCCAAGCTGGACGTCTCGGGCCGGGGGGAGGCGGCGGCGTTGGCGCACCGACTGCGGTTGTTCCCCCAGGAGGCCCCCACGGCCCGGACGGCGGGCTGAGGCATACGCTGGCAGGGACCCGGGCCGAGGGAGGCGCCGTGTTCAACATGTTCGAGGAGCTCTTCGCACCAGGCCGCAAGCACACCAACGACGAACGCAAGCGGCTCGAACTGAGCCGTGTGGACCTGAACGACGGTGACCCGGGCCGCGGCCCCATAGACCTGACCTCCGGCAAGGTGGTCGTACGGCTGCCCAAGCAGGAGCGCGACCAGGAGCGGGAGGGCGGGCAGGGCGACACGGGGGAGGAACCCGTGTCGGAGCCGGACGAGTCCTGAGGCCGGGCGGGTCCTGAGGCCGGACGAGTCCTGAGGCCGGGCGCCTACTTCACCTCCAGCTCCAGAATCCTGTCGTCGCCCTTGCCGGGGCTGCCGCGGCCGTCCGTCTCGCTCGTCACGAGCCAGAGCTTGTCGCCGCCCGCCGGGACCACCGTGCGCAGCCGGCCGTACGCGCCCTTCAGGAAGGCCTGCGGGGCGGCGGCGGCCTCCGTGCCCTTCAACGGGATGCGCCACAGCCGTCGGCCGCGCAGCCCCGCCATCCAGATGGAGCCCTCGGCGTAGGCGATACCGCTCGGGGAGGCCTGGTCCGTGTGCCACTGGGCGACCGGGTTGTGGTACTTCGGGTCGTCGCTCCTGCCCTCGACCACCGGCCAGCCGTAGTTGTCGCCCGGCTTGATCTGGTTCAGCTCGTCCCAGGTGTCCTGGCCGAACTCGGACGCCCACAGCCGCTGCTTGTCGTCCCAGGCGAGGCCCTGCACATTGCGATGGCCGTACGAGTAGACCACCGAGTTGTCGAAGGGGTTGCCAGGCGCCGGATCGCCGTCCGGCGTCATCCGCAGGATCTTGCCGCCGAGCGCCTTCGTGTCCTGGGCCTGCCCCCGGTCGCCCGTCTCGCCCGCCCCCGCGTACAGCATCCGGTCGGGGCCGAAGGCGATCCGCCCACCGTTGTGGATCATCCCCTTGGGGATGCCCTTGAAGATCGTGTCCGGCGCCCCGAGCTGCTCCCCGGACGGCTTCTTCTCGTCGTACAGCATGCGGACGATGCGGTTGTCCGAGGCCGTCGTGAAGTACGCGTAGATCATGTGGTCGGAGGCGTACGCGGGGGAGAGCGCGATGCCGAGGAGGCCGCCCTCGCCGGCGGGGGCCACGCCGGGCACCTGGCCCAGTTCGGTCTTCTTGCCGGTCTTCTCGTCGACCCGGGTGATCGTCCCCTCGTCCCGCGAGGACACCAGCAGGCCGCCCTCCGGCAGCGGCGCCAGGCCCCAGGGCGACTTGAGGTTCTCGGTGACGGTACGCAGCACCTTCACCGAGCCCTTGGCGGGCGCTGCCGTCTCGGTGGCCCGCGGGGCGGACGACGCCCCCGTCCCCGTACCACCGCTCGACGACGGGCTCAGGCCGCCGATCGGCGCCCCTCCTCCGCCACCGGAGGAACAGCCGGCCGTCACCACCAGCGCTGCCGCGGCCAACACGGCCTTCATCACTCGACGTTGCACGATCAGAGGTCCCTTCGACGCGGCGGTCCTACTGTTCATACACCGCGCGAGTCCCAGGGGTTCCCGAACCCGAACACCCGGTCCCTCCGGAGCGGGGCGGCCTCAGTCCCAGGATCCCCGGGCCCCCGGCAGCGCCGCCACCTCCGCCAGGTCCTCCGCCGTCAGCCGCAGCCCCGCCGCCCCGGCGTTCTCCGTGACCCACCGTTCCCGCTTGGCCCCCGGCACCGGGACCACGTGCCGTCCCTGGGCCAGCACCCAGGCCAGCGCCACCTGGGCCGGCGTGACCGTGTTCCCGAGCAGGCCGTGGCGCCTGGCGACGCGCCGCAGCCCGACGACGATGGGCTGGTTCGCGGCCATCATCTCGGCCGTGAAGCGGGGGTGGCGGGCGCGCAGGTCATCGGGCTCGAACCCCTCGCCGGGGGTGAGCGTGCCGGTCAGGAAGCCGTTGCCCAGGGGCATCGCCGCCAGGAAGCCCACCCCGCGCGCCGCGCACCACGGCAGCAGCGCGTCCAGTGCCTCCGTCGACCACACCGACAGCTCCGCCTCCACCGCGCTCACCGGGAAGACCTGCTGCACCCGCTCCAGTTGCCGGATCGTTCCGTCGTGCAGCCGCGCCCCCGCACGACGGGCGGACCTGGCGCCCACCGCGCACAGCCCGAGCGAGCGCACCTTTCCGGCCGACACCAGGTCGGCCATCGCGCCCCACGTCTCCTCGACCGGAACCTCCGGGTCCGCGCGGTGCAGTTGGTACAGGTCGATCACATCGGTCTGGAGGCGGCGCAGCGAAGCGTCGCACGCCCGCCGCACATAGCCGGGGCGCCCATTGGCCACGATGTGCTGCTCGCCCACCAGCAGCCCCACCTTCGTCGACACGAAGGCCTCGGAGCGCCGCTCCTTCAACACCCGCCCCACCAACAGCTCGTTGGTGAACGGCCCGTACATGTCGGCCGTGTCGAGCAGCGTCGACCCCCGGTCGAGCGCCGCGTGCACCGCACGCAGCGACTCCTCACCGCGCTGTCGCGAACAGGTGTACGCCCAGCTCATCGGCATGCACCCGAGCCCGATCGCCCCCACATCGAGCGTTGCCGCGCCGATCGTCCTGCGCTCCACCTGGCCCTGCCCCTCCTTCTTCCGGCACCCCAACCTAACCTCTGCGCGACCAGGCGCCTGGCATAGCCTCCTGAGCATGACTTCCGATGTGTGGCTTCCCTTTCACGCCGACGAGATCGAGGGCCTCCCCGAGGGCCTGAGCTACCGCTTCTGGGACGGCGACCAGGAGTTTCCCGCGGATCCCGCGGACTGCGAGTTCTACGTCGTCCCCTATATGAAGGCGCCCGGCGTCGGGCAGCGGCCGCTGGCCGAAATGACCTCCCTGCGGGTCGTGCAGACTCTCTCCGCCGGGGTCGACCACGTTCTGCAGGGCGTGCAGTCCCTGCCCCCGGGTGTGCAGTTGTGCAACGCGCGCGGAGTGCACGAGGCGAGCACGGCCGAGCTCGCGCTCACGCTGATCCTCGCCTCGCTGCGGGGCGTCCCCGGCTTCGTACGGGCGCAGGACAAGGGGGAGTGGCACTCCGGATTCCATCCGGCGCTGGCCGACAAGTCCGTACTGATCGTGGGCTACGGCTCGATCGGATCTGCGATCGAGGACCGGCTCACGCCCTTCGAAGTAGCGCGGGTGGCGCGCGTCGCGCGCTCCGAGCGCACCACGGCGCGCGGTCCGGTGCACCCACTCACGGAACTGCCCGCACTGCTCCCCGAGGCCGACATCGTGGTGCTCTCCACGCCCCTCACCGACAGCACACGGGGCCTGGTGAACGCCGAGTTCCTGGCCGCGATGAAGGACGGCGCACTGCTGGTGAACGTCGCCCGCGGGCCCGTTGTCGACACCAAGGCGCTGCTCGCCGAGCTGGACAGCGGGCGCCTCACCGCGGCCCTCGACGTCACCGATCCGGAGCCGCTGCCCCAGGGACATCCCTTGTGGCAGACGCCCGGCGTGCTCATCAGCCCCCATGTCGGCGGCCCCACCTCCGCGTTCCTGCCGCGCGCCAAGCGGCTTCTGACCGCGCAGTTGAATCGTTTCGTGAACCGGGAACCCCTGGGCAACGTGGTCCTTACGACGGGCGCGTAGCCGGCTTCGGACACCCTCCGCAGTCCGGCGGATGCGGGCGGTGTCCGCGCCGCCGCTGATCGTCACGGAGCGTAGAGGCACTATGTCCCTGAGTGACGAGACTGGTGTATCGTCCCGACAGGGGCTGCGCCGCGCACCGTTCGGCGCCGGGGATGGACATTCGGACTGCGAGGGGGGCGACGGGCGATGCACGGCCTATGGACCAACGATCCGACGCGGCGGGGCCGCCGACGACCCTGGCGCGCGGCCACGCGCAGACGCGGCCACAGCGGCCATGGTGGTCACGGTGGCCATCACCACCGCGGGCACAGCGGCCGCAGAAGGCATGCGCACCCAGCGCACACGGGCCAGCGGGACCCCGCGCGGACCGGGTGGACCCGGTGAGCTCCCCCGGGGCGCTGCTGTCCCGTCGGCAGTTGTACGGCGCTGGGACGGGCCTGATTCCGCAACTGGTGCTGGCCCTGGTGTGCGCGGGCTACGCCTTCGGATCCGCGCTCGGCTGGGGCTCCGCGGGCCTCGCGCTGTTCATGGGCGACTTCGGGCTGAGCGCCGCCGCGGGCACCGCCGCGGTCTCCTGCTTCCTCTACGCCCGCAGCCGCCGCAGCCGCTTTCGACCCGCGTGGCTGCTGTTCGCGCTCTCCTCCACCATGGCCTCGCTGGGCAACGGAGTCTGGGGGTGGTACGAGGTCGTCCTCGACCGCCAGGTCCCGAGTCCCAGCTACGCCGATCTCTTCTTCCTCTGTTTCGCTCCGCCCGCCATCGTAGGACTGCTCGTGCTAGCCAAGAGGCCCGTGACCAAGGCGGGTTGGATCTGCCTGGCGCTCGACTCCTGGCTGATCGGCGGTTCCCTGCTCACGCTGTCCTGGAGCCTCGCGCTCGCCCAGGCGGCGAAGTTCGACGGGCCGAGCGTCGCGCACACCGCGCTCTCGCTGGCGTACCCGCTGCTGGACATCGCCCTGGTCAGCATGGTGCTCGCGCTGCACTTCAGGCGCTCGTCGGTGAACCGCTCGGCGGTGAACACCGCGATCGGCGCGCTCGCCCTGACCGTGATGTGCGACGCCCTGTTCACCTCGCCCCTCCTGCACAACAACTACCACTCCGGGCAGCTCCTCGACGCGGGTTGGTTCGCCGGGTCGCTGCTCCTCGCGTACGCCCCGTGGGTCGGTCCCCGGCCCGGGCAGCCGGTCGCCGACGGTCACGGCACGGAGGAGCCCCGTAGGGACGGGCACGCGCGCGTGGTGCACGAGCACATCCCGGGGCCCCGCCAGGGCGGACCAGGGATCACCGAGGGATCTCAGGGGTCTCAGGTGTCTCAGGGCTCTCAAGGGCATCAGGAACCTCAGGGGTCTCAGGAACCCCAGGACGGTGGCCACAACCGGTACCCGACCACCCGTCCGATCGCCGGATCACTGGCCGCACTCACGCCCTACCTGGCCGCCGCCGTGTGCACGCTGGGCATTCTCTACAACGTCCTGAACGGCCGCAGCGTCGACCGCGTCGTGCTCATCACGGCCGGCCTCGTCGTACTCGCCCTCGTGGTGCGCCAGGGCATCATGCTGCTCGACAACATCACCCTCACCCAGGAGCTGGCCCAGCAGGAGAACCACTTCCGCTCCCTGGTGCAGGGCTCCAGCGACGTCATCATGATCGCCGCACCGAACGGCATCCTGCGGTACGTCAGCCCGGCCGCCGCCGGGGTCTACGGCCGCAACGCCGAGGAGCTCGTCGGCTCCGAGCTCGCCTCCCTCATCCACCCCGAGGACCTCGGCTGCGTGGTGCACGAGGTGCGCCGCTTCCTGGCCGCGAGCCACCTGGAGGAGCCCACCACCCGCATCGAGTGCCGCTTCAAGTCCGGCGACGGCGGCTGGCTCAATGTGGAGTCCACCGTCAACCGGCACCACGGCGGCCTGATCTTCAACAGCCGTGACGTGACCGAGCGGGTCCGGCTCCAGGCGCAGCTCCAGCACAACGCCGAACACGATCCGCTCACCGACCTGCCCAACCGCGCGCTGTTCACCCGGCGCGTCCAGCAGGCCCTGTCCGGCCGCCGCTCCACCGACCGCGGCGCCGCGCTGCGCGGCACGGCCGTCCTCTTCATCGACCTCGACGGCTTCAAGGCCGTCAACGACACGATCGGGCACCAGGCCGGCGACGAGCTCCTCGTCCAGGCCGCCCGCAGACTCCAGGACTCGGTGCGGCAGGGCGACACCGCCGCCCGCCTGGGCGGCGACGAGTTCGCGGCG
The DNA here is from genome assembly GCA_001550305.1 of Streptomyces diastatochromogenes. GTDB lineage: Bacteria > Actinomycetota > Actinomycetes > Streptomycetales > Streptomycetaceae > Streptomyces > Streptomyces mirabilis_D. The sequence goes on along the minus strand of LRTP01000943.1, from coordinate 7,007 downwards.
CTCATCGTCGGCGACGGCAGCCGCGACCGGGGCGCGCGCGAACAGCAGATCCTGGAGCTCGCCGACCGGCTGCGGATCAAGCTCTCCCAGCCGTACGCCATCGGCGGCAACGATGTCCGCGTCGCCGCGTCCATCGGCGTCGGCTTCGCCGAACCGGGCCTGGGGGCGGGCGAGTTGCTGCGCAACGCCGACCTCGCCATGTACCGGGCCAAGGCGGCGGGAAAGGGCCGCGTCGAGCTGTACGCGCCCCAGATGCAGCAGGACGTCGTACGGAAGGCGGAGCTGGCCACCCGGCTGCGCTCCGCGCTCCAGGACGGCGAGTTCGCACTGCTCCACCAGCCCGTGGTCTGCCTCGGGAACGGCCGGATCGTGACGGTCACCGCCCAGGCCCGCTGGCGTTCCTCCCAAGGGGTGCTCTTCACACCGGCGGAGTTCCTGCGCGTCGCCGAGGACAGCGACAAGACCGCCGAGCTGGGCCGATGGATGCTCGAGGAGGCGGTCGAGCAGGCCGTCGAGCGGGCCGCCGCGGGTGTCACGGTGCCCGTCGCCGTGCGGATGAGCGCCCGGCGTCTGCTGGACCGCTCGATGCCTCTCGGCTCCGTGGAGGCCCTGCTGACCCGGCACGGGCTCGCCTCCGGCTCCCTGATCGTCGAGCTGGCCGACACCGACCCCAGGGTCTCCCTGGACGAGCTGGAGCGGCGGCTGAACGCGCTGCGAAGGCTCGGCGTCCGGATCGCCCTGGACGGATTCGGCAGTGGCTACGCGGCCATCACGACGCTCAGAAGGCTGCCCGTCGACGTACTGAAGCTCGACCGGGGCCTCGTGGAGGGTGTCGTCGAGTCCGCCCGGCTGCACAAGATCACCAGCGGGCTGCTGCGGATCGCCACCGACCTCGGGCTGCAGTCCGTGGCCGACGGTGTGGACCTGCCCGAGCAGGTCGTCGCCCTGCGCGCGATGGGCTGCACGCACGGACAGGGCATGGCCTTCTCCGGTCCGCTCGACGAGTACCGGCTGCGCAGAGCGCTGTCCTGCGGCCACTACCCGGTGCCGCACGGCCCGGCCGAGCCCGCGTTCGCGGGCGGCGGCGCGGGGGTGTATACGAGTGGTGTGCCCGCAGTCTTCGGGGGCGGTACGGCCCTCCGCTCACATAATGAGACTCCCGTCCCACCCACTTGACAGTCGGTGCGTGCCGGGGAGAGGGTCAATGCCATGCGCACCCGAATTCTCGTACTTGGAAAGCGCGTCGGCTGAAGCTGGTGACCACCGGACGGACCCGGAACACCCAGCGACCGCACCCGGCGCGCTCCCCTCGCTTGCCTCACGGCACGAGGGGTTTTTTGTTGCACAGGCACCAGTCGTACATCGCACAAAACTCGCAAAAACCCTCAGCATCGAGAAGAGAATGCCGATGACCGAGCAGGCCACCGGGGCCCATCACCCGCAGCCGCGGCCCCGTTCCGGAGGACAGCAGTCCGCCCCCGAGCACGTCACGGGAGCGCAGTCCCTCATCCGCTCGCTTGAGGAGGTCGGGGCCGAGACGGTATTCGGCATTCCCGGCGGCGCGATCCTTCCGGCGTACGACCCGCTGATGGACTCCACGCGTGTGCGGCACGTGCTCGTGCGGCACGAGCAGGGCGCGGGTCACGCGGCCACCGGTTACGCGCAGGCCACCGGCAAGGTCGGCGTCTGCATGGCGACCAGCGGCCCGGGTGCCACCAACCTGGTGACGCCGATCGCGGACGCGCACATGGACTCGGTGCCGCTCGTGGCGATCACCGGGCAGGTCGCGTCCAAGGCGATCGGCACGGACGCCTTCCAGGAGGCGGACATCGTCGGCATCACCATGCCGATCACCAAGCACAACTTCCTGGTGACCAAGGCAGAGGACATCCCGAGGACGATCGCGGAGGCCTTCCACATCGCCTCCACCGGCCGCCCGGGCCCCGTCCTCGTCGACATCGCCAAGGACGCCCTCCAGGCGCAGACCACCTTCCAGTGGCCGCCCACCCAGGACCTGCCCGGCTACCGCCCGGTGACCAAGCCGCACGCCAAGCAGATCCGCGAGGCCGCCAAGCTGATCACCCAGGCCAAGCGGCCCGTCCTCTACGTCGGCGGCGGCGTCCTCAAGGCCAAGGCCACCGCCGAGCTGAAGGTCCTCGCGGAACTCACCGGAGCGCCCGTCACCACCACCCTGATGGCGCTCGGCGCATTCCCCGACAGCCACCCGCTGCACGTGGGAATGCCGGGCATGCACGGTGCGGTCACCGCCGTCACCGCGCTGCAGAAGGCCGACCTGATCGTCGCCCTCGGAGCCCGCTTCGACGACCGCGTCACCGGCAAGCTGGACAGCTTCGCCCCGTACGCCAAGATCGTCCACGCCGACATCGACCCGGCCGAGATCGGCAAGAACCGCGCCGCGGACGTCCCGATCGTCGGTGACGCCCGCGAGGTCATCGCCGACCTGGTCCAGGCCGTGCAGAAGGAGCACAGCGAGGGCCACGCCGGCGACTACGCCGCCTGGTGGAAGGACCTCAACCGCTGGCGCGAGACCTACCCGCTGGGCTACGAGCAGCCGGACAACGGCTCCCTGTCCCCGCAGCAGGTCATCGAGCGCATCGGACAGCTCGCCCCCGAGGGCACCATCTTCGCGGCGGGCGTCGGCCAGCACCAGATGTGGGCCGCGCACTACGTCCAGTACGAGCAGCCCGCGACCTGGCTGAACTCCGGCGGCGCCGGAACGATGGGCTACGCGGTCCCGGCCGCGATGGGCGCCAAGGCCGGTCAGCCGGACAGGACGGTCTGGGCGATCGACGGTGACGGCTGCTTCCAGATGACCAATCAGGAGCTCACCACCTGCGCCCTGAACAACATCCCGATCAAGGTCGCCATCATCAACAACGGCGCCCTCGGGATGGTCCGCCAGTGGCAGACCCTCTTCTACAACCAGCGCTACTCCAACACCGTGCTGCACTCCGGCCCGGACGCGGACGGCAAGCAGCCGAGCGCCGGCACCCGCGTCCCCGACTTCGTGAAGCTGTCGGAGGCCATGGGCTGCCACGCGATCCGCTGCGAGTCCCCCGAGGATCTCGACAAGGTCATCGCGGAGGCGAACTCGATCAACGACCGCCCCGTCGTGGTCGACTTCATCGTGCACGAGGACGCCATGGTGTGGCCGATGGTCGCCGCCGGCACCTCGAACGACGAGATCATGGCCGCCCGGGACGTCCGCCCCGACTTCGGCGACAACGAAGACGACTGAGACCGAGAGAGAGCCGAGTCCACCACCATGAGCACCAAGCACACCCTCTCCGTCCTCGTCGAGAACAAGCCGGGTGTCCTCGCCCGGATCACCGCCCTGTTCTCCCGCCGCGGCTTCAACATCGACTCGCTCGCCGTCGGTGTCACCGAGCATCCCGACATCTCGCGCATCACCATCGTGGTGAACGTGATCGAGGCGCTGCCGCTCGAACAGGTCACCAAGCAGCTCAACAAGCTCGTCAACGTGCTGAAGATCGTCGAACTGGAACCCGGTTCGGCGGTGCAGCGCGAACTCGTTCTGGTGAAGGTGCGCGCCGACAACGAGACGCGCTCCCAGATCGTCGAGATCGTCCAGCTGTTCCGCGCCAAGACCGTGGACGTCTCACCGGAGGCCGTCACCATCGAGGCCACCGGCGGCAGCGACAAGCTGGAGGCCATGCTCAAGATGCTGGAGCCGTTCGGCATCAAGGAGCTCGTCCAGTCCGGCACGATCGCGATCGGACGCGGGGCGCGTTCGATCACGGACCGCTCGCTTCGCGCGCTCGACCGATCAGCCTGATCCTTGGTAGGGGCGGTCGGCGATCACCGACCGCCCGTATACCGAGACCCGAAAACTTCCCTTCCCCCGCCCGCCGTACGGTGGGACGCAACACCGCACACCAAGGAGAACCCCAGTGGCCGAGCTGTTCTACGACGACGACGCCGACCTGTCCATCATCCAGGGCCGCAAGGTCGCGGTCATCGGCTACGGCAGCCAGGGCCACGCCCACGCGCTGTCGCTGCGCGACTCGGGTGTCGACGTCCGCGTCGGTCTGCACGAGGGCTCCAAGTCCAAGGCCAAGGCCGAGGAGCAGGGCCTTCGCGTGGTGACGCCGTCGGAGGCCGCGGCCGAGGCCGACGTCATCATGATCCTGGTGCCGGACCCGATCCAGGCCCAGGTCTACGAGGAGTCCATCAAGGACAACCTGAAGGACGGCGACGCGCTGTTCTTCGGCCACGGTCTGAACATCCGCTTCGGCTTCATCAAGCCCCCGGCCGGCATCGACGTGTGCATGGTCGCCCCCAAGGGCCCGGGCCACCTGGTGCGCCGCCAGTACGAGGAGGGTCGCGGCGTTCCCTGCATCGCGGCCGTCGAGCAGGATTCCACGGGCAGCGCCTTCCCGCTCGCCCTGTCCTACGCCAAGGGCATCGGCGGCACCCGCGCGGGCGTCATCAAGACGACCTTCACGGAGGAGACCGAGACCGACCTGTTCGGTGAGCAGGCCGTTCTCTGCGGTGGCACCGCGGCGCTGGTCAAGGCGGGCTTCGAGACGCTGACCGAGGCCGGCTACCAGCCGGAGATCGCGTACTTCGAGTGCCTCCACGAGCTGAAGCTCATCGTCGACCTCATGTACGAGGGCGGCCTGGAGAAGATGCGCTGGTCGGTCTCCGAGACCGCCGAGTGGGGCGACTACGTGACCGGCCCGCGGATCATCACGGACGCCACCAAGGCCGAGATGAAGAAGGTCCTCGCGGAGATCCAGGACGGCACCTTCGCCAAGAACTGGATGGAGGAGTACCACTCCGGCCTGAAGAAGTACAACGAGTACAAGACGCAGGACGAGAACAGCCTCCTGGAGACCACCGGCAAGGAGCTCCGCAAGCTCATGTCGTGGGTCAACGACGAGGCGTAAGCCGTACGGCCGAGGGGCCGGAGCATCCGCTCCGGCCCCTTCGGTCAACCCTGGGTAACGCCCGTGAGCGCGACGTTGTCCACCCCGTCCAGCCACGGACGGGTGATCCTTCCACGGAGGCGCAAGAAGGCCCCCGTAGCGGCACTACACTGCTGCACAACATACGCGTCAGGCCCACAGCGTCGTGCGTCTTCCACGCGGCTCGAGCGACCCCGAAGAAATGTAGGCCCGCCCCCACGCCGCCCGGCACGCACTCTCGCCGCACCGGCCAAAGGTCCAAGTAGCTCCGCTACGAGGACCTTCGTCCGGCACGCCGACAGCACGCACCGAACGACGCGGGAACGCACCTAGACTTCCCCGGGGCCGCTACAACCCTCCACCGCATGCGGCCGTCGGGACGGCCGTCCGCATTGGACCTGTGAGGACTCACGTGAGCTCGAAACCTGTCGTACTCATCGCTGAAGAGCTGTCGCCCGCGACTGTTGACGCCCTGGGCCCGGACTTCGAGATCCGGCACTGCAACGGCGCGGACCGCGCCGAGCTGCTGCCCGCGATCGCCGACGTCGACGCGATCCTGATCCGTTCGGCCACCAAGGTCGACGCGGAGGCCGTCGCCGCCGCGAAGAAGCTCAAGGTCGTCGCACGAGCCGGCGTCGGCCTGGACAACGTCGACGTCTCCGCCGCCACCAAGGCCGGCGTGATGGTCGTGAACGCCCCCACCTCGAACATCGTGACCGCGGCCGAGCTGGCCTGCGGCCTCCTCCTCGCCACCGCGCGCCACATCCCGCAGGCCAACTCCGCGCTGAAGAACGGCGAGTGGAAGCGCTCGAAGTACACCGGCGTCGAGCTCGCCGAGAAGACCCTCGGTGTCGTCGGCCTCGGCCGCATCGGCGCGCTGGTCGCCCAGCGCATGTCCGCGTTCGGCATGAAGGTCGTCGCCTACGACCCCTACGTCCAGCCTGCCCGTGCCGCGCAGATGGGCGTCAAGGTCCTCTCCCTCGACGAGCTGCTCGAGGTCTCGGACTTCATCACCGTGCACCTGCCCAAGACCCCCGAGACGGTCGGTCTCATCGGCGACGAGGCGCTGCACAAGGTCAAGCCGTCGGTGCGGATCGTCAACGCCGCGCGCGGCGGGATCGTCGACGAGGAGGCGCTGTTCTCGGCGCTCAAGGAGGGCCGCGTCGCCGGCGCCGGCCTCGACGTGTACGCGAAGGAGCCCTGCACGGACTCCCCGCTCTTCGAGCTCGACCAGGTCGTCTGCACCCCGCACCTCGGCGCCTCCACGGACGAGGCGCAGGAGAAGGCCGGTGTCTCCGTCGCCCGCTCGGTGCGCCTCGCCCTCGCCGGTGAGCTCGTCCCGGACGCGGTGAACGTGCAGGGCGGTGTCATCGCCGAGGACGTCAAGCCCGGTCTGCCGCTCGCCGAGAAGCTCGGCCGCATCTTCACCGCCCTCGCGGGCGAGGTCGCGGTCCGCCTCGACGTCGAGGTGTACGGCGAGATCACCCAGCACGACGTCAAGGTGCTCGAACTCTCCGCGCTCAAGGGCGTGTTCGAGGACGTCGTCGACGAGACGGTGTCGTACGTCAACGCCCCGCTGTTCGCGCAGGAGCGCGGCGTCGAGGTCCGTCTGACGACGAGCTCGGAGTCCCCCGACCACCGCAACGTGGTCACCGTGCGCGGCACGCTCGGCGACGGCCAGGAGGTCTCGGTCTCCGGCACGCTGGCCGGCCCCAAGCACCTGCAGAAGATCGTCGCCGTCGGTGATTACGACGTGGACCTCGCGCTCGCCGCGCACATGGTCGTGCTGAGCTACGAGGACCGTCCCGGTGTCGTCGGCACCGTCGGCCGCATCCTCGGCGAGGCGGGCATCAACATCGCCGGCATGCAGGTCGCGCGTGCCGCCGCGGGCGGCGAGGCCCTCGCGGTCCTCACCGTCGACGACACGGTCCCGCAGAACGTGCTGAGCGAGGTGGCCGAGGAGATCGGCGCCACCTCGGCGCGCTCGGTGAACCTCGTCTGACCTTCGCAGTACGCGGGCGCAGTACGCGGGCCGGGGCCCGGTCACCTCAGGTGACC
>LRTP01000942.1 GCA_001550305.1 Streptomyces diastatochromogenes | reverse complement strand
CACCCCCCAAACCACACCACCCAACCCGTCCGACCCATGAGGACAAGGCCGAAGGCCGATGCCCCGCCCACCCCGCTCAACCCACCCACCCCTGAGCCAGACCACCAGCCCGTCCGGCGTTTGAGGACGAGGCCGTTCAGGACGGTGCGGGGGTCCAGGGGCGCAGCGTCCCTGGCGGGGTTGAAGGGGCGGAGCCCCTGGGGATGGGACGGGTAGGGGCGGCGGGGGCGAGGACAAAGGGGCGGGACCGTGTCGGTGGGGCGTGTCAGGATGGGCGGCGTGGCACAGACATCCGGTACGCCGTTCATCGGCCGGGACGACGAACTCGCCCGGCTCACCGGCGTGCTGGACCGCGCCCGCGCAGGCACCCCCCGCGCCGTCGTCCTCTCCGGAGACGCCGGCGTCGGCAAGACCCGCGTCCTGACGGAAGCCGCCGCACACGCCACACGCACCGGCATGACGGTGCTCACCGGCCACTGCGTGGACCTCGGCGACGTGGGCCTGCCCTATCTGCCGTTCACGGAGATCCTCGGCGTGCTCGGCGCGGACGAGCGCTTCGCCGCCGCCTTCGCCGCACACCCGGCGGTCGAGCGCCTGCTGGGCTCCGGCAGTGGGACCGACACGGACACCGGCAGCCGGCTGCGACTCTTCGAGGGCGTGGCCGGCCTGCTGGCGGACGCCGCCGACATCACCCCCCTCCTCCTCGTCCTCGAAGACCTCCACTGGGCCGACCAGTCATCGAGGGACCTCCTGCGCTTCCTCCTCAGCCGAGGCGTCCTGCAGAACCCGACCCCCGGCTCCCCCACCCACCACCTCGCCCTCTTCGCCTCGTACCGCTCGGACGACCTGCACCGCCGCCACCCCCTGCGCCCCCTGCTCGCCGAACTGGCCCGGCTCCCCTCCGTGGACCGGCTCGAACTGCGCCCCATGGCCGACGCCGAAGTGGCCCGCCTGGTGCGTGCCCTGCGGACCGACGCCCTCTCCGACACCACCGTCCGCCGCATCGTCGACCGCGCCGAGGGCAACGCCTTCTACGCGGAGGAGCTGCTCGCCGCGCTGCCCGGCGACGTCGACCCGGCGGCGCCCGCCATGCCGAGCGGCCTCGCCGACCTCCTCCTCATCCGGATCGAGCAACTCTCCGACACCGCCCAGCAGGTGCTGCGCACGGCCGCCGTCGCCGGGCGGCGCGTCGAGCACGACCTGCTGCGTGACGCCGTACAACTGCCCGAGGAAGAGCTGGAGTCGGCGTTGCGGGAGGCCGTGGGACGGCAGCTGCTGGTCCCCGGCGACGACGCCACGTACTCCTTCCGGCACGCCCTCGCCCGTGAGGCCGTCTACGCCGATCTGCTGCCCGGCGAGCGGGTCCGGCTGCACGGCGCGTTCGCCAAACTCCTCGCCGGACGCGGTCACACGGCGGAGAGCGCGGCCGAGCGCGCCCATCACTCGCGGGAGAGTCACGATCTCGCGGACGCGCTGACCGCCTCGCTGGAAGCGGCCGACCACGCCCAGCGGGTCGGCGCGCCCGCCGAGGAGCTGCACCACGTGGAGGCCGCGCTCGAACTGTGGCCCGCCGTGGACCCCGGCGCCCGCCCCAGCAGGAACCGGAGTAC
>LRTP01000941.1 GCA_001550305.1 Streptomyces diastatochromogenes | reverse complement strand
GCGCCGCCGCCGCCGCGGCGCACGCCGGGGAGACCCATCGGGCGGTCTCCCTCACCCGCGCCGCCCTCGCCAGGGCGGGGTCGGACGCGGACTCGGAGCTCGCCGCCCGCGTCCGCTACACCCTCGCGGGCAATCTGATGCGCGTCGACAGTCTGAAGGCCGCCTTCACCTACAGCAGCGAGGCACTGGCCATGATCCCGGCCGAGCCCCCGTCGCACACCTGGGTGTGGGCGGCGGCCACCCATGTCATGGCCGCGCGGTACATGGGCCACGACGAGGACGCCGAGCGCGTCGCCCGGCAGGCGCTGCGCATCGCCGAGGAGCTCCGACTCGCCGACGCCCAGGCCGACTTGATCATCTCCCTGGTCGGTCTGGAGGACCACAACCGGCGTGCGGCCGAGGGCCGGGAGCGGCTTCGGCAGGCCCGTGACCTGGCCCGGCGCGCCGGCAATGTCTCCGTCGAGATGCGCGCGCTGTTCAACCTCGCCATCGGGGCCTACGAGTCCGGGGTCCTGGACGAGTGTCTGACCTGGCTCGCCGAGGGACTCGAGCGGGCGAACCGCTCCGGTCTCGTCTCCTCCCCGTACGCGCTGGAGCTGCGCTACCTCCAGTCCCTGATCCTCTACACCCTGGGCCGCTGGGACGAGTGCGCGCGGTCGGCCGCCGCCGACGCCGAACGGCTGCCACCGGCGGGCGGCTTCGCCGTCGGGCCCGCGTTGTACGTCGCCCTGGCACGCGGTGAGGAAGGGGCCGCCGAGCGGGCCCGGGCGCTGCTCGACGGACCGTTCGACTGGATGGCCACACTCGTCGCGGGCATCGTGCTGACCGACGCCGCCGCCCTGCGCGGCGACCCCGAGGGCGCCGTCGCCTCCGTACGTGCGACGCTCGCGTCGCTCAGCGACGGCTCCGGCAACGGGCGGCCCGACATCGGTGTGCGGCTCGCGGCGCTGGCTCTGTCGGCGGTCGCGGACGCCGCCGTCGAGCTGCGCCTGACCGG
>LRTP01000940.1 GCA_001550305.1 Streptomyces diastatochromogenes | reverse complement strand
CGCCCCCGCCCAGGACCCGGCCCCCGCCCAGGACCCGGCCGACATCCGCGGACGTGTGGCCGAGCTGCACGCGATCCGCGAGGAGGCCCGGCTGGGCCCGGGGGAGAAGGCGACCGCCGCGCAGCACGCCAAGGGCAAGCTGACCGCCCGGGAACGCATTGCCCTGCTGCTGGACGAAGGCAGCTTCCAGGAGGTCGAGCAGCTGCGCCGGCACCGGGCGACCGGGTTCGGCCTGGAGGCCAGGAAGCCGTACACCGACGGTGTCGTCACCGGCTGGGGCACGGTGGAGGGCCGTACGGTCTTCGTCTACGCGCACGACTTCCGTATCTTCGGCGGCGCGCTGGGCGAGGCGCACGCCACGAAGATCCACAAGATCATGGACATGGCCATCGCCGCCGGCGCGCCGCTGGTCTCCCTCAACGACGGCGCGGGCGCCCGCATCCAGGAAGGCGTGAGCGCGCTCGCCGGCTACGGCGGCATCTTCCAGCGCAACACGAAGGCGTCCGGCGTCATCCCGCAGATCAGCGTGATGCTCGGCCCGTGCGCGGGCGGTGCGGCGTACTCGCCCGCCCTGACGGACTTCGTGTTCATGGTCCGTGAGACCTCGCAGATGTTCATCACCGGCCCCGACGTCGTCAAGGCGGTCACCGGCGAGGAGATCACCCAGAACGGGCTCGGCGGCGCCGACGTCCACGCGGAGACCTCCGGCGTGGCGCACTTCGCCTACGACGACGAGGAGACCTGCCTCGCCGAGGTCCGCTACCTCCTGTCGATGCTCCCGCAGAACAACCGCGAGAACCCCCCGCACACCACCCCCCGCGACCCGGCTGGACGGCGCGGCGAGATTCTCCTGGACCTGGTCCCCGCGGACGGCAACCGCCCCTACGACATGGCGAAGGTCATCGAGGAGATCGTCGACGACGGCGACTGCCTGGAGGTCCACGAGCGCTGGGCCCGCAACATCATCTGCGCGCTGGCCCGTCTGGACGGCCAGGTGGTGGGCATCGTCGCCAACCAGCCGCAGACCCTGGCCGGCGTGCTGGACATCGAGGCCTCCGAGAAGGCCGCCCGGTTCGTGCAGATGTGCGACGCCTTCAACATCCCGATCGTCACCCTCCTGGACGTGCCCGGGTTCCTGCCCGGGGTGGACCAGGAGCACGGCGGGATCATCCGGCACGGCGCCAAGCTGCTGTACGCGTACTGCAACGCGACCGTGCCGCGGATCTCGCTCATCCTGCGCAAGGCCTACGGCGGCGCCTACATCGTCATGGACAGCCAGTCCATCGGCGCCGACCTCACCTACGCCTGGCCCACCAACGAGATCGCCGTGATGGGCGCGGAAGGCGCGGCAGGCGTCATCTTCCGCCGGCAGATCGCCCAGGCCGCCGACCCCGAGGCCATGCGCGCCCGCATGGTCAAGGAGTACAGGGCCGAACTCATGCACCCCTACTACGCCGCCGAACGCGGCCTGGTCGACGACGTCATCGACCCCGCCGCCACCCGCGAGGTCCTCATCCGCTCCCTGGCCATGCTGCACGCCAAACACGCCGACCTGCCCTCCCGCAAACACGGCAACCCCCCGCAGTAACCCCCGCCCGCCCCCCGTCCCGCACCGCCCCCTCCCCGCCCCGGA
>LRTP01000939.1 GCA_001550305.1 Streptomyces diastatochromogenes | reverse complement strand
CCGGCGTGGGCTCCGGGACGGGCACCTGTGCGGGCGCCGCGCCGCGCGGCGGCGGGGTGAAGTTGCCCCGTGCCGACGGCTCGGGACCGTTCTTGCTTCGCCTCACTCGACCAACAACCTCTCGGCGTCGGCACCTACGTTGTGCCGCGGTGTCTCCAGCGCCCTTGACTACTGGGCAGTTCAGCGCATTCCAGCACGTCAGGCAGCGCCCTTCCAAACACTCGGAACGGCTGGTTCCGGGTGACGTATCCCCTAGATAAAACGGTCATAAAGAGCGAGCCCCGTCAAAAGACGGGGCTTTTGTGAGCGCAGCGACACCGAATGACCGCGATGCGTGTCGGTGTCCACCGAATTCCATGTCGAAACGTTATGAACACTGTGGCCGACCGTGTCAAACGACACAGCCGGCTCCAATGTCCCTACGACAACTGTCTTATGAAGCTGTCGACTTGAGTGCTACCGCAGACGTGCCATGAGCGCGTGCTCGACGAGCGTGATGAGCGCGCTCTTCGCATCCGCACGGTGTCGGGCGTCCGTCGTGATGATCGGGGCGTCCGGTCCGATCTGGAGCGCCTCGCGCACCTCTTCGGGGTTGTACGGCTGATGTCCGTCGAAGCCGTTGAGGGCGATGACGAACGGCAGGCCGCTGTTCTCGAAGTAGTCGACCGCGGGGAAGCAGTCGGCGAGACGGCGGGTGTCGACCAGGACGATCGCGCCGATGGCGCCGCGGACCAGGTCGTCCCACATGAACCAGAAGCGGTCCTGACCGGGGGTGCCGAACAGGTACAGGATCAGGTCCTGGTCCAGGGTGATGCGGCCGAAGTCCATGGCGACGGTGGTCGTCGTCTTGTCTCCGGTGTGCGTGAGGTCGTCGATGCCCGCGGACGCGGACGTCATGACGGCCTCGGTACGCAGCGGGTTGATCTCCGAGACGGCCCCGACGAACGTGGTCTTGCCCACGCCGAAGCCGCCCGCCACCACGATCTTCGCGGACGTGGTGGAGCGGGAAGGCCCTCCGCTAGAGCTTGCGAAGTCCACTGAGCACCCTTTCGAGCAAAGTCACGTCTGGCTGGCCGCCGGCGTTCTCGTCGCCGCCGGGCTGATGGATGGCGACCAGGCCCGCCTCCGCCAAGTCGGCGACGAGAATCCTGGCCACACCGAGAGGGATCGTCAGCAGCGCCGAGATTTCGGCCACCGACTTGATCTCCCGGCAGAGGTTGCAGATCCGCTGATGTTCGGGCAACTGGCCCTGCATCTGGTGCGGTTGTGCGGTGGTGTGCACCAGCGCCTCGATGGCGAGCTGGTAGCGGGGCCTGGTGCGGCCGCCCGTCATCGCGTACGGGCGCACCAGAGGGTTGTTCGACGATCCCGCGGGCGCCGCCTCGGGGGTGCGTCGCTGAGGCTGCACCGGCTGAATGCGCGGCGCCGGCGGCTGGTCGTACGGCGAGGGCCCGGGGCCCTGCGGTGCGTACGGCTGCTGGCGTCGGTGGCTTGGCGCGGAGGGGAAGTTGTATCGGTTCGGGTTCTGTGAACCGTCACCCTGGCCCTGCCCCTGGCCGGGGCCGTACGACCAGTTGCCCGAAGACGAACCGCCTGGGGGTGTTGCCACTTTCTCCTCCTCCGACTGTGCCGGGCACCCATCACTGTGGGACCGCGTCCCGAAACCTTACGGCCCCGGGACGCCAAAACGCACGGTCTGTCTGTTAGTTGAGAAGGCTCCCTTGGAGCTCCGCTCGAAGATCCGGGGTCAGAACCGTACCGGCACGGTCCACCAGAAGGGCCATCTCGTACCCGATGAGACCGATGTCCGCTTCGGGATGTGCAAGGACCGCGAGCGAGGAACCATCAGAAATGGACATGAGGAAGAGGAATCCTCGCTCCATCTCCACAACTGTCTGGTTCACGCCGCCGCCTTCGAAGATGCGGGACGCACCCGCGGTCAACGAGGTCAGCCCGGACGCGACGGCCGCGAGCTGGTCGGCGCGGTCACGGGGAAAGCCTTCGGACATCGCCAGAAGGAGTCCGTCGGCGGAGACCACCACCGTGTGGGACACCCCGGGGGTGTTGTCCACGAAGTTGGTGATCAACCAGTTGAGGTTCTGCGCCGCCTGGCTCATCGGGCTCACACTAACGCTCCTGGTTGTAGGTGCTGTCAGGACCGAAGCCCTGGCCGTTCGTGTCACTACCTGCATTGCGTCCCTGCTGGACGCCGCGGCGCAGGTTGCTCAGCCTGCCCCGGATGTCCTCGGGAGCGCGGGAGACCTGGGGGCCGCCCTGTGGGGTCGTTTCCGCGGTTCCCTCGACCAGATTGGCCTTGGGCACCCGCCGGGGAAGACCGGACGAGGTGACCCCGCCCGCCTTGGGCTTCTTGAGCTGCTCGGCGCGCTGCCAGCGGTTGTCGTTGGACGTACGCCAGTCGCCGTCGCCGTTGCTCGCGGTGGCCGCGGGCGGTGCCTGAACCCCCTGGGTGCCATGGTCCACGGGCCGCTGGCCGTTGGTGCCGCTCGCGGTGGATCCGCGGCGCGGCAGCCCTGCGTCGGTCAGCGCATGGGGGGCGGAGGAGGTCGGTCCCGGACGGCTGAAGCCTACGCGGTCCTGCTCACCCACGTCAGCGGCCTGCGAAGATTCCGCTTCGGGAGCGTACTCGGACGGGTAGCCGTTCCGGTACGAGTCCTGCTGCGGCCAGTCGTCCTGGTAGGACGGCTCGTCGAAGGTCGGGAAGGTGTCCGAAGCGGAACTCCGGGCTCCCGTGTGCTCCTCCTGGACCGGCTCCGCATACGCGGGTTCCGGGTAGCCGCCGTTCGACGGGAAGTACGTCTCGTCGTACGTCCCCTGCTGTGGCTCCTCGTACCCCGTCTGCTGGTCGTACGAGGCCTGCTGCTCCTCGAAGGCACCCTGGCCGTTGTCGTACCCGGGCTGCCCGTTGCCGTAGGAGGCCTGAGCGTCGTCGTACGCGGGCTGGGGGGCCTCGAAGTCCTCCTGGTACCTCGGCGGCTCGATGGCCTCCGGCTGGCCCTGTGCCTGGGCCTCCAGGGCCGCACGGCGCTCCTCACGCATCAGCGAGCGCCCGACGGGGTCCAGCTCCCGGATGTCGTCGGGGACCTCCGTGTAGCGGCTGTCGTCGAATCCGAGTTCGGCGGCGGTGCGCATCGGCTGGGCCTGGGACTGGAAGGCCTGCTCCGGCTGGAAGCTCTGCGGCTCCGGGATGATCTGCGAGACGGTGAACTCGTCGCGCTGGAGCTGCTGTTCGCCGCCGCCACCACCGTGGGTGATCGCGTCGGGGAGCATGACGAGCGAGGTCGTACCGGCCTGCTCGCCGGAGGGGCGCAGCTGGACGCGGATGCCGTGCCGGTCGGACAGCCGGCCGACCACGAACAGGCCCATGCGCTGCGAGATCGCGGCGTCCACGGTCGGCGGGTTGGCCAGCTTGTGGTTGATGTCCGCGAAGTCCTCGGCGGTGAGGCCGATGCCCTTGTCGTGGATCTCGACCATGATGCGGCCGTCGGGCAGCCGGGTCGCGGTGACGCGGACCTTGGTCTGCGGGGAGGAGAACGTGGTGGCGTTCTCCAGCAGCTCGGCGAGCAGGTGCACGAGGTCGGTCACGGCGCGGCCGTGGATCTCGGCCTCCGGGACACCGGAGAGCTCGATGCGCTCGTACTGCTCCACCTCGGAGGAGGCGGCGCGCAGGACGTCCACGAGGGGCACCGGCTGGTCCCAGCGGCGGCCCGGCTCCTCACCGGCGAGGACGAGGAGGTTCTCGCCGTTGCGGCGCATACGGGTCGCGAGGTGGTCCAGACGGAAGAGGTTCTCCAGCTGGTCCGGGTCGGCCTCGTTGTTCTCCAGGTCGGTGATCAGGGTCAGCTGGCCCTCGATCAGGGACTGGTTGCGGCGCGACAGGTTGGTGAAGATCGCGTTGATGTTGCCCCGCAGGAGGGCCTGCTCGGCGGCGAGCCGGACGGCCTCGCGGTGGACCTGGTCGAAGGCGCGGGCGACTTCGCCGATCTCGTCCGTGGTGGTGATCGGGATGGGCGTGACACGGGTGTCGACGCGGCCCGGGTCGGTGCGCGAGAGCTGGTCGACCAGCATCGGCAGACGCTGCTCGGCGACGCTGAAGGCAGCGTTGCGCAGCTGGCGCATCGCGCGGCTCATCTGGCGGGCCATGAGCCCGGCCAGGATGAAGGCGGCGAGCAGGGCGATCACGACGATGGCGCCGTTGATGTAGGCCTGGCGCTGGGCGTCGGAGGCGATGCTTCCGGCGTCGTTGACGGCCCGGTCGATGAGTTCCTTCTCGACCTGGCTGTAGCCCTGGAACTTGAGGGTGGCGGCGGCCATCCACGTCTGGGGAGTGATGCCCTGGGCGGCGAGCTGGGTGGGCGTGGCGCCGCTGGCGATCGCCTGGATCATCCCATTCATGTCGGGCGGCGCCACGAAGGTCCCGCCCGCGGCCTCGGTCTTGCTCTTGGCCGCGGCCAGCTGGCTCTTGCCCTCGGCGGTCTTCTGCTCCATCACCGCGGCGAGCCGGGCGGCGTCCGCCTCGGTACCACCGGAGACGTACTCCTGAAGAGCGATGTTCTCCAGGTACGCGTACGAGGTGAAGGAGGTGACCTGCAGGGCGTGGTTCTTCGTGTTGGTGCTGGGCTTGACCAGGAGGTGGGTGCCGATCGAGCGCTGCAGCGACTCGGCGCCCTTGGCGAGCGCGATGGCGTACACCGAACGGCCGTAGCTCGTGATGTTGCCCGTGCCGAGGCCGAGTTCGTTCGAGAACTCCATCAGCAGGTGCTCGACGGTGACGTAGCCCTCTTCGGTCTTCACCGGGTCCATGGACTTGGTGAAGGCGGCCTTGCGGATCTGGTCCAGCTGGGGCTCCGCCTTCACCACCAGGCTCAGCCGGCGCTCAAGACCCTGCTTGGCCGGCATGCCGACGACTTCCTTGTGGAAGGCGTCGGCCATCTGGTCGGTGGTGTCGCGGACCTTCTTGACCGTGGCGTTGTTCCGGTCGCCCTTGAGCAGCGGCTCGGCGGACACGTCGCGCTCGTTGAGCAGAGCCTCCGCGTAGTTGCTGGAGGCCGCCACGATCTTGGCGACCTTCTCGGCGTCGCGGGCCTCCTGCCAGGTGTCGATCGAGTTCTTCACCTGGAAGCCGCCCATGATGAGGCCGACGATCACAGGTATGAGCAGGATCGCGTTCAGCCTGGTGGGCACACGCCAGTTACGGGGGGACAGACGACCGCCGCTCGGCGGGGGCGCCGGCGTGGGCTCCGGGACGGGCACCTGTGCGGGCGCCGCGCCGCGCGGCGGCGGGGTGAAGTTGCCCCGTGCCGACGGCTCGGGACCGTTCTTGCTTCGCCTCACTCGACCAACAACCTCTCGGCGTCGGCACCTACGTTGTGCCGCGGTGTCTCCAGCGCCCTTGACTACTGGGCAGTTCAGCGCATTCCAGCACGTCAGGCAGCGCCCTTCCAAACACTCGGAACGGCTGGTTCCGGGTGACGTATCCCCTAGATAAAACGGTCATAAAGAGCGAGCCCCGTCAAAAGACGGGGCTTTTGTGAGCGCAGCGACACCGAATGACCGCGATGCGTGTCGGTGTCCACCGAATTCCATGTCGAAACGTTATGAACACTGTGGCCGACCGTGTCAAACGACACAGCCGGCTCCAATGTCCCTACGACAACTGTCTTATGAAGCTGTCGACTTGAGTGCTACCGCAGACGTGCCATGAGCGCGTGCTCGACGAGCGTGATGAGCGCGCTCTTCGCATCCGCACGGTGTCGGGCGTCCGTCGTGATGATCGGGGCGTCCGGTCCGATCTGGAGCGCCTCGCGCACCTCTTCGGGGTTGTACGGCTGATGTCCGTCGAAGCCGTTGAGGGCGATGACGAACGGCAGGCCGCTGTTCTCGAAGTAGTCGACCGCGGGGAAGCAGTCGGCGAGACGGCGGGTGTCGACCAGGACGACGGCACCGATGGCGCCGCGGACCAGGTCGTCCCACATGAACCAGAAGCGGTCCTGACCCGGCGTACCGAAGAGGTACAGGATCAGGTCCTGGTCCAGGGTGATGCGGCCGAAGTCCATGGCGACGGTGGTCGTCGTCTTGTCTCCGGTGTGCGTGAGGTCGTCGATGCCGGCGGACGCGGACGTCATGACGGCCTCGGTGCGCAGCGGGTTGATCTCCGAGACGGCGCCGACGAACGTGGTCTTGCCCACGCCGAAGCCGCCCGCCACCACGATCTTCGCGGAGGTGGTCGTCCGACCTCCGTCAGAGCTTGCGAAGTCCACTGAGCACCCTTTCGAGCAAAGTCACGTCCGGCGCGCCGCCGTTGTTCTCGTCGCCGCCAGGCTGGTGAATGGCGACGAGTCCGGCCTCCGCGAGGTCCGCGACGAGGATCCTGGCCACGCCGAGCGGCATGGACAGGAGGGCCGACACCTCGGCCACCGACTTGACCTCACGGCAAAGGTGGCAGATCCGCTGGTGCTCGGGGAGCAGCCCCATCAACTGCGCGGGGTCGGCCGTAGTGCTGATCAGCGCCTCGATGGCGAGTTGGTACCGCGGCCGGGTCCGGCCGCCGGTCATCGCGTACGGACGTACCAGCGGCTGGTCGCCCTCGTCCCCGTACGGCTGTGCGTACGGATCATGAGAGGCGGTGGGCGGGGTCATGAATCCTCCGGGCGGGACAGCAAGTCGGTCATTCGTGCCGTCTGTTGGGGCCGGTGGGGGGATTGTGGCGGCCGGACGGTGATTTCGTGCAGTCTCTAGAACCAGGGCCCTTTAGTGGAGCAGACTTCCCTGGAGTTCAGCGCGCAGGTCCGGCGTGAGTACGGCACCCGCCCGATCGACGAGCAGCGCCATCTCGTAGCCGACAAGGCCGATGTCGCACTCCGGGTGGGAGAGGACCGCCAGGGACGAGCCGTCCGAGACGGACATGAGGAAGAGGAAGCCGCGCTCCATTTCGACGACCGTCTGGGCCACCGTGCCGCCCTCGAAGATCCGGGATGCCCCGGCGGTCAACGAGGTCAGGCCGGAGGCGACGGCCGCAAGCTGGTCGGCGCGGTCGCGTGGGAATCCTTCGGACATGGCCAGAAGGAGCCCGTCGGCGGACACGACGACGGTGTGGGACACCCCGGGGGTGTTGTCCACAAAGTTGGTGATCAACCAGTTCAGGTTCTGTGCCGCCTGGCTCATCGGGCTCAACTAACGCTCCTGCTGGTGAGTGGGGCTGGGGAAGCTGCCGGTCTGGCCGGTACCGGCCTGTCGACCCTGCTGAATGCCCCTACGGAGATTGGTCAGCCGGCCGCGTACGTCATCAGGCGCACGGGAGACCTGCGGACCAGTTTGGTGCTGTTGCTGCTGTGCCGTGCCCGCGACGAGGTTGGCTCGCGGGACGCGGCGCGGCAGGCCTGAGGTGGTGACCCCGCCCGCCGACGGTTGACGGACGCGTTCTGCCTGCCGGACGAGGTCGTCGTTCGGCGAGGTGCGCCAGTTGGCGGAGGCCGGTGCGGCGGCCGGCCGTTGCGGTGGTGCTGTGGGGGTCTGAGGCGGCTGCTGCGAGGGCTGCGAGCCGTTGGTGTGGACGCCGTTGTTCTGGGCGCCGTTGTGAGCTCCGTTGGGGGAGCCGTTCTGGGAGCCGTTCGCCTGACCGTGGAACCAGTTGGTCTCCAGCGTGTCGTACAGCGGCGTACGTCCGTCACCGGGCCCCGTCGCCGGCGGCAGCGCCTCGGGCTCCTGCGGACGCGTGGACCGCTGCTGCGGGGGCGCCGGGCGCTCGAACTGGCCGGTGGACGAGGGGTCCTGGCGGTTGCCGTAGCCGGGCGTCGCGAACTGGCCGGTCGACGAGGGGCCCTGGCCGTTGCCGTAACCCGGCTGGGCGAACTGGCCGGTGGACGACGGGTCCTGGGAGGCGCCGTAGCCGGGCGTCGCGAACTGGCCCGTGGACGAGGGGTCCTGGGAGGCGCCGTAGCCCGGGGTGGCGAACTGGCCCGTGGCGGACGGGTTCGGGGCGGCCGGAGTGCCCGAGGAGCCGTACACGTCGGGGCGGACGAACTGACCGTTGTTCTGCCCGTTGTTCTGCGGCGTGTTCATGCCGGGGCGCGGGGCGTCGAAGTCCGGACGGGGGAACCCCGCGGTGGCTGCGGGACCCTGGCGGTCGTCGATGCGCGGCATCTCCGAGGTCGCGGCCGGGTCCTGCCGGTCGTCGATCCGCGGCATGCGCGAAGTGGAGTCGGGTTCCTCGTGACCGCGCGGGGTGTCGAGGGACGCGCGCGGCACCGGCGGCTGCGCGTTGTCGTCGCTCCAGCTCGGCCGGGACTGCTGCGGGCTGCCACCGGGCAGCTCGGCACGCGGACCACCGCGTCCGGGCAGCTGCGGCCTGCGACGGCCGCCGCCCTTGTTGCCCGCGGGCTGCTGCGGAGGAGTGGCCGCGGGGGCACTGCTGTCACCGAAGTCGAAGCCCTGGCGGGTCGCGGGTCCGTCGCCGAAGCCCTGGGGGGCACCGGTTCCGGCGGCGTGCAGGCCCTGCGGGCCCTGACCGAAGGCACCCGCGCCGGCC
>LRTP01000094.1 GCA_001550305.1 Streptomyces diastatochromogenes | reverse complement strand
CGCGCTCGACCGGGTGCCGGCGGCCCGGGAGGCGCTCACCGCCGCCGGGCTCGACTGCGACGGCGTACTGCTGCAGTCCTCCCGGCTCGCGCCGCTGCCGGGGAACGTCACCCGGCTCGCGGCCACCAACCCCGTTTTTCTGCTGTGGGGCGTCCGGCCTCCGGCGCGTACCGAAGGAGTCCTCCAGTGATCGGCCTGATTTCCGCCACGGCGGCGGGCGCGGCGGCCCGTGACCGGCTGGCCGCGGCCTGGCCCACCCGTACCCGGGTGTACGACGGGTCCGTCGGGGACGCCGTGCGGCGGGCCTTCGCGGAGTGCGACCAGTTGGTGTGCTTCCTCGCCACGGGCGCGGTGGTGCGGCTGATCGCGCCGCTGCTGGGCGACAAGACGTCCGACCCGGGGGTCGTGTGCGTGGACGAGGGCGGCCGGTTCGCCGTGTCGCTCGTCGGCGGTCACGGCGGCGGCGCCAATGAACTCGCCCGCGAGGTGGGCGAGTTCCTCGGAGCCGAGCCGGTGGTGACGACCGCGACGGACGCGGTCGCAGTGCCGGGCCTCGACACGCTCGGCTTCCCCGTGGAGGGCGAGGTCGCCGCGGTCACCCGAGCCCTGCTGGACGGCGAACCCGTCGCCCTGCGGGCCGACTTGGCGTGGCCGCTGCCGCCCCTGCCGGTCGCGACGGAGGGCGCGTACGGCATTCGTGTCACCGACCGGGCCGTGGCGCCCGGCGAGCGCGAGGTGCTGCTGCGGCCGCCCTCCCTCGTGGTGGGGGTCGGCGCGTCCAAGGGCGCCCCGGTGGCGGAGATCCTCGCGCTCGTCGAGGACGCACTCCGTGACGCCGGGCTGTCCCCGAGGTCCGTCGCGGAGCTGGCCACCGTCGACGCCAAGGCCGAGGAGCCCGGCATCGTCGAGGCCGCCGGACGGCTCGGGGTGCCCGTGGTGACGTACACCGCCGAGGAGTTGGCGACGGTGGACGTGCCGAACCCCTCGGGCGCGCCGCTCGCCGCCGTCGGCACCCCGTCCGTGGCGGAGGCCGCCGCGCTCGTACGCGGTGGTGAACTCCTCGTACCCAAGCGGAAGTCGACGCGCGCGGACGGGCGGCCCGCGATGGCCACCTGTGCCGTCGTGCGCCGTGTGGCGCGCGGGC
>LRTP01000938.1 GCA_001550305.1 Streptomyces diastatochromogenes | reverse complement strand
CGGGCCGCCGCGACACCGGCCGAGGCCTGTGCGGCGGCCGGACCACCGGAACCACCCGGACCCGGCTTGCCCGGAGCCTTCTTGCCGCCCTGGGCGACATCGACGGGGAGCATGACGAGCGCGGTCGTGCCACCGGAGTCGGACGGACGCAGCTGGATACGGATGCCGTGGCGCTGCGACAGACGACCGACCACGAACAGACCCATGCGGCGGGAGACGGAGACGTCCACGGTGGGCGGTGAGGCGAGCCGCTCGTTGATCGCGGCCAGGTCCTCGGGGGAGAGGCCGATACCGGTGTCGTGGATCTCGATCAGTACGCGGCCGTCGGGCAGTGCGTGACCGGTGACCTTGACCTTGGTCTGCGGGGAGGAGAACGAGGTGGCGTTCTCGAGGAGCTCGGCGAGCAGGTGCACGAGGTCGTTGACGACCCGGCCGGCGACCTGCGTCGTCGGGACCGAGGACAGCTCGATGCGCTCGTACTGCTCCACCTCGGAGGCGGCGGCGCGGAGCACGTCGACCAGCGGGACCGGGCGGGTCCAGCGGCGGCCGGGCTCTTCACCGGCGAGAACGAGGAGGTTCTCACCGTTACGGCGCATGCGGGTCGCGAGGTGGTCGAGCTTGAAGAGGGAGGACAGCTGGTCCGGGTCGGCCTCGCGGGACTCCAGCTCGGAGATGAGCGAGAGCTGACGCTGGATGAGGCCCTGGGAGCGGCGCGAGAGGTTGGTGAACATCGCGTTGACGTTGCCTCGCAGGAGGGCCTGCTCGGCGGCCAGTCGTACGGCCTCGCGGTGCACGTCGTCGAAGGCCGCGGCCACCTGGCCGATCTCGTCCCGGGAGTGCACACCGACGGACTCGACGGAGGTGTCGACGTCCTGCGGGTCGGACTCGGAGAGCTGCTTGACCAGCTCGGGCAGACGGTCCTGGGCGACCTTGGTCGCGGTGTCCTGGAGCCGGCGCAGCGAGCGGATCATGGAGCGGGCCACGACGAAGGCGCCGACCAGCGAGACGCCGAGGACCAGCAGGATCAGCGCACCGGAGATGATCGCTTCCTGCTGGGAGGCGTTCTTCAGCTCACGGGCCTTCTGCTCCATCTGGTTGAGCAGCGTCAGCTCGATCTTCGACATCTGCTCGATCTTGGCCGTGTCGTCGTCGACCCAGTCCTTGTACGAGCGCTTGTCCTGGGTGTTCAGACCGCCCGTCGAGCCGAGTACGCGGTTGGAGTACGCGTCGGCGGCCTGGATGGTCGGGTTGCCCTGGTCGATCGGCTTGGTGAGGTCTTCCGCGCCGGAGCCGTAGATGCTCGCGAAGCTGGTGCGCTCGGAGGCCTCACTGTCCTGCGCGGAGTTCGCGTACAGCCGGTCGTTCTCGGAGAGCTGGCCGAAGGTCGTGTTGCCCGCGGGCAGCGCGGCGGCGATGACGGCGCGCTGGACGGAGGCGTACTCCTTGGCGGAGGAGAAGGCCGACAGGGCGCGGGTGCGCGAGATCATCTCCGGGTTGCTGGTCGCCTCGGCCATGTCCTGGGAGAGGCTGATCAGCTGGGTGATGAGGCGGTGGTACCCGTCGACCGTCTGCGAGGAGTTCTTGGGGTCGCTGTAGGCGCCGTTGCGGATGGTGCTCAGCTTGTTCAGCTCGCCCGCGATGGCCACGAGGCTGTCACGGACACCGGTGAGCTGTCCGTTCGCGCTGGCGGTGTCGATCTCCTGCGTGCCCGTGATGAACTGCTGCTTGGCGACGTCCGTCGCGTCGCGGACACCCTTGACCGTGATGTCGTTGGGCTTCGCGCCGTGCGCGAGCGGGCCGGCCGACTGGTCGCGCTCCTTCTGGAGGGCGGCGGCGAGCTCGGTCGCCTGCTTGGTCATGTCGGTCAGCAGCTTCATGTTGTCGAGCTGCTGGATGTCGTCCATCGACTGGTTGATGCGCAGGGCACCCAGGGTGGTCGCGGCGACCACGGGGAGCGCGAGCAGCGACACCAGACGCGTGGAGATGCGCCAGTTGCGCAGAGCTATTCGGGAGCCGGGGCCGGGGGGACCCTTCGGCTTCGCGGGTGGTTGGTCGGGAGCCGTCGCGCCGGGGCGCGCGGAGCGCTCACCGCCGCCGAGTTCTGATTGTCCCGGGTTCTGGGCGTGCTGGGGCGAGGAACCGCGGTCGGTCCCGCCGTGCGGCTCCGGCTCCGCCGAAGCGCTGCCATCCCTCTTGAAACGTCCCTGCACTAGCGTCGCAACCTCTGGACCAGGCGCCCCTCCGCGGAAACGGCGGGACGGTGTCGGCGTCGTTCAGGGGCGCAGATACGCCCCCAGGTGTGGTCGTGAGTGACCGGCGCTGCTCCCCCTTCCCGCCGCCACCCGGCGCTGAGTCGCGCCCCCTGTGCGCCGGTTGGATCCCGCGGCGGTCCGTGGAATTCCAGCACAGTGCAGGATCTCCAACAAGGCCCGTGTACCAGGCTGTGACCACCGTGACACCTTGTGAGGGATGCGTTACGAGACGTAGAAAGTGATCTCGTACATAAGGGGCGTATGCCTACGAGCCATGGGCGTGCGAGGGGTGTCCCAGTCGCGATGATCAGGAGCGGAATGTTGGGTTCAGTGGAGCAATGTCCGTTTCGTCGAGGTGAGTTGGCGGCCTGAATTGACCGGTTTGCCTGCTAGTAAGTGAGCAAACTCACATGGCGATCATGAGGTCTTCACGGCTCCGACCGGGAATTGCATGTTTAGCCTGACGCTTTACATGGATGGCAAATCCGACAACCCGCGCCGACCAGGCGGTCCTTGACCTCCCGCGGCGCCCACCACCACGAGGTCTAGGACAACAGTGAAGACGACGATGATGTTCCGCAACATAGCCAACCCGCGACGCACCACGCTGGCGCACCTCGAGGACGCCGACGCGCTGCAGACGCCGGAGCAGCCGGAGCACTCGGTCGACCTCCCCGCCCAGACCGCCAACCCCCGCCGCACCATCCTCATGGAAGCCCCGGTCGCGGCCGCCGTCGCCGAGTAATACGCAGGCGGACCGCCGCCGACTCACCGCGCCGGGGCCGGCCGCCGCGCA
>LRTP01000937.1 GCA_001550305.1 Streptomyces diastatochromogenes | reverse complement strand
GTGGCTGATGGGCCGCCGGGCGCCGATCGCCGACGGTCGGCACGGATGATCGCCGGTCGCCCCGCGCGCACGGTCGGCGACCGACCGCCACATACGGCCGATGGCCGGGGGCATGTGGAGACTGGCCCTCGGCGCTGGTGGCCGGCGGCGGCCACCAGCGGCGGACAACCAACCGGAAACCACGGTTGACAGCCCACCGGCACCCACCGTGGACAGCCGCCGGAGCGCACGGCTTGCGGCCCGCCGGCGCATACGGCGGGCAGCCGCCCGGCACCCACGATGGGCAGCCGCCGGCGCACGGCTTGCGGCCCACCGGCGGATATACGCGAGGCTCGCCCCCTTCCCCGCGTTAGCCTGGAGCGTCAGACTCCAGCCAGCTCAGTGAGGGGCGCAAGGATCCCGTGCGCATCGCCAGGTTCTCCATCGACGGCAACGTCGCTTTCGGCGCGGTCGAGGGCGAAAAGCCGGACGAACTCGTCCTCGACATCATCAAGGGCATTCCGTTCGCGGACTTCGAGCTCTCCGGTACGAAGGTCCCGCTGAGCAAGGTGCGGCTACTGCCGCCGGTGCTCCCCAACAAGGTCGTGGCCTTCGGCCGCAACTACGCGGAGCACGCGAAGGAACTCGGCAACGAGGTGCCCGACGCCCCGTTCGCCTTCTTCAAGCCGTCGACCTCGGTGATCGGCCCCGGCGACGAGATCCAGTACCCCTCCTTCTCCAGCGAGCTGCACCACGAGGCCGAACTCGCCGTGGTCATCGGCCGCATGTGCCGCGAGGTCCCGCGCGAGCGCGTCAAGGACGTGATCCTCGGTTACACCTGCGCCAACGACGTCACCGCGCGTGACGTCCAGAAGCGCGAGAAGCAGTGGGCCCGGGCCAAGGGCTTCGACAACTCGTGCCCGCTCGGCCCCTGGGTGGAGACGGACCTCGACCTCGCCGCGATCGCCGAGGGCATCACGATCCAGTGCACGGTCAACGGCGCGCAGCGCCAGCTCGGCCGCACCAGCGAGATGATCCACTCCGTCGAGGACCTGATCGTCAACATCACCGAGGCCATGACGCTGCTCCCCGGCGACGTGATCCTCACCGGCACCCCGGCTGGGGTCGGCCCCCTGAACGTCGGCGACGAGGTCGCCGTCACCATCGAAGGCATCGGCACTCTCACCAACAAGGTGATCAAGCGTGGCTAACGCGACCGTCCGCGTACGTTTCTGTCCGTCCCCGACCGGCAACCCCCACGTGGGCCTGGTCCGCACCGCCCTGTTCAACTGGGCGTTCGCCCGGCACAACGAAGGCACTCTGGTCTTCCGCATCGAGGACACCGACGCGGCCCGCGACTCCGAGGAGTCGTACAACCAGTTGCTCGACTCGATGCGCTGGCTGGGCTTCGACTGGGACGAGGGCCCCGAGATCGGCGGCCCGCACGCGCCGTACCGCCAGTCGCAGCGCATGGACATCTACAAGGATGTCGCCCAGAAGCTGCTGGACGCCGGCCACGCGTACCACTGCTACTGCTCCACCGAGGAGCTGGACACCCGCCGCGAGGCCGCCCGCGCCGCCGGCAAGCCCTCCGGCTACGACGGCCACTGCCGCGACCTCACCGACGAGCAGAAGGCCGCCTACGTGGCCGAGGGCCGCACGCCCATCGTCCGCTTCCGGATGCCCGACGAGGCGATCACCTTCACGGACCTGGTCCGCGGCGAGATCACCTACCTCCCGGAGAACGTTCCGGACTACGGCATCGTCCGGGCGAACGGCGCGCCGCTCTACACGCTGGTCAACCCGGTCGACGACGCCCTGATGGAGATCACCCACGTCCTGCGCGGTGAGGACCTGCTCTCCTCCACCCCGCGGCAGATCGCCCTCTACAAGGCGCTGATCGAGCTGGGCATCGCCAAGGAGACCCCCGCCTTCGGCCACCTGCCGTACGTCATGGGCGAGGGCAACAAGAAGCTCTCCAAGCGTGACCCGGAGTCCTCGCTCAACCTCTACAGGGAGCGCGGTTTCCTCCCCGAGGGCCTGCTGAACTACCTCTCCCTGCTCGGCTGGTCGCTCTCGGCGGACCGCGACATCTTCTCCATCGAGGAGATGGTCGCCGCCTTCGACGTCACGGACGTGAACCCGAACCCGGCCCGCTTCGACCTGAAGAAGTGCGAGGCGATCAACGCCGACCACATCCGCCTGCTCGACGTGAAGGACTTCACCGAGCGCTGCGCCCCCTGGCTGCGGGCCCCGTTCGCCCCCTGGGCGCCGGAGAACTTCGACGAGGCGAAGTGGCAGGCGATCGCCCCGTACGCCCAGTCGCGGATGAAGGTTCTCTCCGAGATCACGGACAACGTCGACTTCCTGTTCCTGCCGGAGCCGGCCGTCGACGAGGCCTCCTGGACGAAGGCCATGAAGGAGGGCAGCGACGCCCTGCTCCGCACGGCTCGCGAGAAGCTGGACGCCGCCGACTGGTCCTCCCCGGAGTCCCTCAAGGAGGCCGTGCTGGCCGCCGGTGAGGAGCACGGCCTCAAGCTCGGCAAGGCCCAGGCGCCGGTCCGCGTCGCCGTCACCGGCCGCACGGTGGGCCTGCCGCTCTTCGAGTCCCTGCAGATCCTGGGCAAGGAGAAGACGCTGGCCCGGGTCGACGCCGCACTGGAGCGGCTCGCCGCGTAGGCACACGGTGTACGCACAGGGGGGCGGCGTCCGGTTCGGACGCCGCCCCCCTCGTGTGCGCCGACCCGTCACCCGGAGTTCACCGTTCCTGTCAACTCCCGCTCTGGCGGGCCAGTTGTATGTCCCCCGTGCTCATGATGCGTCTGTGCACCATGTTTCAGGGGAGGGGAACGTGACCCGTTCACGAAGACTTGCCGCAGTGGCCCTCAGCGGGGCCGTGGCCCTCTCGTGCGCCGTGCTCACCGCGCCCGCGCACGCCGCGCCGAACGTCGACACGGCCGTGGCCACCGTCCAGCTGAGCAGCACGCTGCCGACCGAGATCGACTACACCTGGGCGGGATCCTCCGGGTTCCGCTACCGGCTCCCCGAGAGCTCGGGAACGCTCCAATGGGCCGACTACCCGGGTGTCACACCGCCCGCGCACGCGGGCCCGGACGACCTGAGCACCGGCACCGACGTCATCACCAGCGTCTCCGGTGCCACCGTGACCCAGCAGCACCGCTCCACCGGCGTGAGCGCCACGGTCACCGTCCCGTCCGGCCAGACGTACCGGGCCGCCTCCGGCTGGAGCGTGCTCACCCAGGACGCCGCGGGAGCCCCGCACGTGCTGCGTGCCGCCGCCGACGGCACCACCACCGATCTTCCGGTGACCGGGCTCCCCGACGGTGCCCTGCTCACCGGCACCTTCGTCACCGGCGGCTCGGTGCGCCGCCTCGCCGTCGTCTACACCCGCGACGGCTCCACCGACGTGGGGCTCGTGGACCTCGCGGACGGGACCTTCCGTACGTACCTCACCGGCGTCGGCAACTCGCCCCGGATCGTCTTCAACGACCGCTGGCTGGTCAACGGCACCAAGGCGATCCGCGTGGACTCCGCCCCCGGCACCGCCCCCAGCACCATCACGGCGTCCTTCCTGGGCGAGGCGCAGGCCGTGGTCGGCGACCAACTCCTCACCGGCAACGCGATGTTCCTGCCCGGCGGCGCCACCCCCGAACTCACGGCCGTCTCGCTCACCGACAACACGGCCCGCACACTGCTCGCCGACTCCAAGGGCTCCTTCGTGGCCACCCCGGACGGCGGCGCCCTCGCCACCGCCGGACCGTCGAGCGTCGACTGGCACGTGTACCGGGTCACCCCCGCAGAGGACGGCTCCGCCACCACCGAGAAGGCGCTCGACCTGCCCGCCTGGCAGGCCGCGCCGGACGGCATGACGCTCGCCGGGGGCGAGCTGCTGATGTACGGCAACACGACGCACACCGGCGGCGTCTACGGCTTCTACGACATCCCGCTGGACACCGCCGGCAGGCCCACCGGCCTCCAGTCCCGTCGCGGCCCGACGCTCCAGGGCTCGACCTGCCCGGGCGGCGACGCCGCGTGCCCGCAGCTCGAAGCACTGGGCGACGGCCGGGTGGCCCACCTGTGGACCGACGCCCAGGGCGAGGAGCACGTCCTGGCCGTCGGGCTCGACGCGACGACCATCGCCGACGAACCCACCGGCGACGCGGGCGGCCGCATCGGCACCGGCACCGGACGCTACGTCCTCTACAACGGCGGCACCCCCGGCAGCCAGCGGGTCGCCGACTTCCCGCGCGGCGCCA
>LRTP01000936.1 GCA_001550305.1 Streptomyces diastatochromogenes | reverse complement strand
CGGGACCGCGCTCGACCGCACCCGCACCGCCGCCGCGGTCTGGGGCCAGCGCCTGTGGACCCCCGGCGGCACCCAGGGCACCGTCGTGGCGTACGACCTCAAGGCCAAGAAGAACGTCGCCACCGTCGACACCGGCGCCCCCTGCACACCCAGCGAGATCCAGGCCGTCAACGCCTGGCTGTACTGGAGCTGCGGCTCGGCCGGTCCCGCGGGTGTCTACGACCGTGCCGCGAACCGCGCCATCACCGTTCCGTCCGGTCAGGCCCGCCTCGCCGACGGCTATCTCGTCCGCGAGAACCGCACCACGCACGAGCTGCTGCTCACCGACTTCCACACCGGCACGGCGACCACCCGGACCATGGCCGTGCTGCCCACCGCGGACCAGAACACCGGCGGCAGCACCGGCCGCTGGGCGGTCGACCGGTTCGGCGGCAACGTCGCCTACCTCACGGACAGGCGTCAGGTGGCGATCGTCACGGCGGGCGTGCCGACCTCGGCACTCGCCCAGATGGAGGCACAGACCGACCCGCAGCCGGGCGGCCCCACCACCGCGAACCCCTGGCGGCCCGTGTGGCAGCTGAACAAGCCCTCCACATGGCGGCTGACCCTGAGCAACGCCTCCGGCACCGTCGTGCGCACCCTCACCGGCGCCTCCACCGCCGCCGCGGTCCGCCCCGCCTGGGACGCCCGTACGGACTCCGGCGCCTTCGTCCCGTCCGGCACCTACACCTGGAAGCTGACCGCCGAGCCGCGCGACGGCCAGGGGCCGGCCCTCGCCCTGACGGGTACGACCACGGCCGGCTGAGGGACAGCCGCCCGCGCCCGGGGATACGGTTCGGTGCATGAGCATCGACGCGGTGGTCTGGGACATCGACGACACGATCTTCGACTACACGGCCGCGGACCGGGCGGGCATGCGGAACCATCTGGCGGCCGAGGGCCTGCTCGGCGGAGCGTCCGTCGAGCAGGCCCTCGCGCGCTGGCGCGAGGTCACCGACGCGCAGTGGGCGCGGTTCTCGGCGGGTGAGACGGACTGGCAGGGCCAGCGCAGGGAACGCGTGAGGGTGTTCCTGGGGGAGCCGCTGAGCGACACCGAGGCCGACGCCTGGTTCGACCGTTACATCACGCACTACGAGTCCGCCTGGAGTCTTTTCCCGGACGTCCTGCCCGTCCTGGACAGCCTCGTCGCCAGCCACCGGCACGCGGTCCTGTCCAACTCCAGCCTCCTCGTGCAGGACCGCAAGCTGCGGGTCCTCGGTGTGCACGACCGCTTCGAGGCGATCCTGTGCGCCGCCGAGCTCGGCGTCTCCAAGCCCGCCGCGGCCGCCTTCCACGCGGCTTGCGAAGCCCTGGAACTGCCGCCGCATCGGGTCGCCTACGTCGGTGACCACCCGGAGATCGACGGACGGGGCGCCGCCGAGGCCGGCCTGCTCTCCGTCTGGATCGACCGGGACGGCACTCACGCCGCCGCGGGTGATCCACCGACGGGTCCGCACCGGATCGCCTCGCTGGCCGAACTCCCCGCGATCCTCGGCGCCGATACCCGTTTTGGAGCGTCGTCCACCTTCAGGTAATGTTCTTCCTGCGCCGCCGAGAGCGGGCCGAAAGGCCGGAACTCGGAGGCGCTAGCTAAAACAAGATCCCGCAAGGGATTGAGTTTCAGTGGCCTATGGTGTAATTGGCAGCACGACGGTTTCTGGTTCCGTTAGTCTAGGTTCGAGTCCTGGTAGGCCAGCTCGCAGAGCTCATCTGCACATGCGGAGACCAACTCCGCAACGCCCCCGTTGTGTAGCGGCCTAGCACGCTGCCCTCTCACGGCAGTAGCGCCGGTTCGAATCCGGTCGGGGGTACAGATCCTTCCCAGGAAGACAGTCCGGGTCGCACCCGCTGTCTCTCATGCAGGATCGCTAGGGCCCCCGTTGTGTAGCGGCCTAGCACGCCGCCCTCTCAAGGCGGTAGCGCCGGTTCGAATCCGGTCGGGGGTACTGGTCTAAACCATTTAATGGTCTAAGCCACCATGGGCTATGGTGTAATTGGCAACACTCCGGTTTCTGGTACCGTCATTCTAGGTTCGAGTCCTGGTAGCCCAGCTCGGATCTGCGGAAACGCAAGATCCAAGGCCCCCGTTGTGTAGCGGCCTAGCACGCCGCCCTCTCAAGGCGGTAGCGCCGGTTCGAATCCGGTCGGGGGTACAGAGTCCTACGGGCCTCCACTTCGGTGGGGGCCCGTAGGCGTTTCCCGGCCGGCCCCGCACCCCGTCGTACGGCCCGACGCGCCCGGCCCGTACGACCACTCACTCGATGCCGTACCGCCGCGCCGACTCCTGCTCCTGCGCCAGTCGGTGCAGCGCCCGCAGCACCGGCTCGAAGAGCACGGCCGAGGCGACCGCGGTCTCCACCCGCTCCGCGTCGGACGTGTGCGTCTCCAGGTAGTCCAGGTCCCGCATCGCCACCTGGTGCATCAACTCCGCGTACGGCGCGAGGAGTTCGGCGTCCCAGGAATAGCCGAGCCGGATCAGCGTGGCCACCGCCGCCACCAGCGAACGGTGCACGGGGGAGAGGGGCGCGAGCTCCCGTGCGGTCTCCCAGCCCAGGTCCGCCAGCAGTTGGTCCACCTCGCGGCGCGCGGACCGGACGGCCGGGTCCTGATCGTCCGGTTCGGGCTCCTGCGGTAGCGCCCACAGGGCCGCGCCCAGCCGGATCGTCCGGCCCAGGGACTCGTCGTCGACGTGTCCGAGAACCTCCCGAGCCGTGGCCACCGGCACCCGGCCCACCTGGATCAGCGCCCGCACCAGCCGCAGCCGGCGCAGATGGCTCTCGTCGTAGTCCGCCGTCGTCGTGTTGACCTGGCGCCCGGGAGTCAACAGCCCTTCCCGCAGGTAGTACTTGATCGTCGCGGTGGACACCCCGCTCCGCTCGCTCAACTCCGACAGCCGCATCTCTTGCGCCCTTCCTTGGGTGGCGTCACTATCCAAGCATGGCGCCATCGGATAGCGCCGCTCGCCAACGGAGGGGACGAGATGTCCGGTACCCGGGTGACCGCAGGCCGTACCACCGCAGCAGCCGAGGGGGACGTGGTCGTCCTGCTGATCGGCATGCGCGTCAATCACTTCTGGGCGGTGCACCAGTGGGTACCGGTGTTCTTCGCCATGCTGCGCATGGTGCGGGACCTGGAGAAGGACGGCAGCCGGGGCCTGCTCGGCCGCGTTCTGCTGACGGCGTCACCACGGACGTACTACGTCGTCCAGTACTGGGAGTCCAAGGAGAAGCTGTACGCGTACGCGTCGGCGCCCGACATGTTCCACCACAAGGTGTGGGCGATCATCAACCGCAAGGAAC
The DNA here is from genome assembly GCA_001550305.1 of Streptomyces diastatochromogenes. Taxonomy (GTDB): domain Bacteria; phylum Actinomycetota; class Actinomycetes; order Streptomycetales; family Streptomycetaceae; genus Streptomyces; species Streptomyces mirabilis_D. The sequence goes on along the minus strand of LRTP01000936.1, from coordinate 13,111 downwards.
GGGCGGGGAAGGTGCGGCAGCACGTGGGGATCTGGCACGAGGCGTATGTGGTGCCGGAGGGGTCGTACGAGTCGATCTACGCGGACATGCCGCCCTTCGGGCTCGCGGCCGCGTACGGGGCGTTGCCCGTGGAGAAGCGGGGGCGGCGGGCGGCGGACCGGTTCGCTCATCGGTCGCCCAAGGCGGGAGCGGGGGCCGGGGGAGTGGCGGGTTGACCGGATGGTGCGGGCCGGCTGCGGGTGGTTGCGCAGTTCCCCGCGTCCCTGGGGGTGACGGTCGGTCGGTCTCTGCGGGTTGTGCGTGGTTGAGCGTGCAGTTCCTCGCGCCCCTGGGGGGCGGCGCAGGGAGGGGAGGTGTTCGGGGGGTGAGCCTGCCGCGGCGTTGAGGCCGGCTCGTCCCCCGGTGTCGTGCTGGACCGGTGTCGTACTGGAGGTGTGGCTCAGCCCGTGCGGCGGAGGGCCTCGGAGAGGCGGGCGGCGGCGTCGATGACCGCCTGGGCGTGCATACGGCCAGGGTGCCGGGTCAGGCGCTCGATCGGACCGGAGACCGAGACGGCGGCGACCACCCGGTTCGAGGGTCCGCGCACCGGCGCGGAGACCGACGCGACGCCCGGCTCGCGCTCGCCGATCGACTGGGCCCAGCCCCGGCGCCGTACGCCCGAGAGCGCCGTGGCGGTGAAGCGGGCGCCCTGGAGGCCGCGGTGCAGACGCTCCGGCTCCTCCCAGGCCATCAGGATCTGCGCCGAGGAACCGGCCTTCATCGTGAGCGTCGAACCGACCGGGACCGTGTCCCGAAGGCCGGACAGACGCTCGGCCGCGGCGACGCAGATGCGCATGTCGCCCTGGCGGCGGTAGAGCTGGGCGCTCTCGCCCGTGACGTCGCGCAGGTGCGTGAGCACCGGGCCGGCCGTCGCGAGGAGGCGGTCCTCGCCCGCGGCCGCGGCCAGCTCGGCGAGGCGGGGGCCGAGAATGAAACGGCCCTGCATGTCACGCGCCACCATGCGGTGGTGTTCAAGTGCCACGGCGAGGCGATGTGCCGTGGGTCGTGCCAGTCCGGTCGCCGCGACCAGTCCCGCGAGGGTGGCCGGACCGGACTCCAGAGCGCTCAGGACAAGGGCTGCCTTGTCCAGAACGCCGACGCCGCTACTGTTGTCCATGCAACGATACTCGCGTCTCACTCTGTGAAACGCAAGTTCAATTTTCGGTGGAACGCGCCACCCTTGTAGACACAGCGGCCCGCGGACCAACGGGCCCGGTGGAGGGCGTCCGGACGAGGGGTGCGGACGCCACCGCCCCGGAAATCTCTAGTTGGGCCGGCGCCACACAGGCCGGCCGGAGGGAAAGCGATGGGTAGGACACTCGCGGAGAAGGTCTGGGACGACCATGTCGTCCGGCGCGCCGAGGGCGAGCCCGACCTCCTCTTCATCGATCTGCACCTGCTGCACGAGGTGACCAGCCCGCAGGCCTTCGACGGCCTCCGCCAGGCGGGGCGTCCCGTGCGCCGTCTCGACCTCACCATCGCCACCGAGGATCACAACACCCCGACCCTCGACATCGACAAGCCCATCGCGGACCCGGTCTCCCGGGCCCAGCTGGAGACCCTGCGCAAGAACTGCGCCGAGTTCGGTGTACGGCTGCACTCGCTGGGTGACGTCGAGCAGGGCGTCGTCCACGTGGTGGGACCGCAGCTGGGTCTGACCCAGCCCGGCACCACCGTGGTCTGCGGCGACTCCCACACCTCCACGCACGGCGCCTTCGGCGCGCTGGCGTTCGGCATCGGCACCTCGCAGGTCGAGCACGTGCTGGCCACCCAGACGCTGCCGCTGGCCCGCCCCAAGACCATGGCCATCACGGTCGACGGCGAGCTGCCCGACGGCGTCACCGCCAAGGACCTGATCCTGGCGATCATCGCCAAGATCGGTACGGGTGGCGGCCAGGGCTACATCCTGGAATACCGCGGCTCCGCCATCGAGAAGCTCTCGATGGAAGCCCGGATGACCATCTGCAACATGTCGATCGAGGCCGGCGCCCGCGCGGGCATGATCGCCCCCGACGAGACCACCTTCGAGTACCTCAAGGGCCGTGCGCACGCCCCCGAGGGCGAGGAGTGGGACGCGGCGGTCGCGTACTGGAAGACCCTGAAGTCGGACGAGGACGCGGTCTTCGACGCCGAGGTGGTCATCGACGGCCCGTCGCTGGCGCCGTTCGTCACCTGGGGCACCAACCCCGGCCAGGGAGCGCCGCTTTCGGCGTCCGTCCCCGACCCGGCTTCGTACGAAGACGCTTCGGAGCGCATGGCCGCCGAAAAGGCCCTGGAGTACATGGGGTTGACCGCCGGACAGCCGCTGCGCGACATCAAGGTCGACACCGTCTTCGTAGGTTCCTGCACCAACGGCCGCATCGAGGACCTGCGCGCAGCCGCCGCGATCGTCGAGGGCCACAAAGTCGCCGACGGCGTACGGATGCTGGTGGTCCCCGGTTCCGCGCGGGTCGGTCTGCAGGCCGTCTCCGAGGGCCTGGACGTGGTCTTCAAGGAGGCCGGCGCCGAGTGGCGGCACGCGGGCTGCTCGATGTGTCTGGGCATGAACCCCGACCAGCTGGCCCCCGGTGAGCGCTCCGCTTCCACCTCGAACCGCAACTTCGAGGGCAGGCAGGGCAAGGGTGGCCGTACGCACCTGGTGTCGCCGCAGGTCGCCGCCGCCACCGCCGTACTCGGCCACCTGGCCTCCCCGGCCGATCTCGCCGACTCGTCTGCCGCCCGCACGCCCGCTGGAGTCTGAGAAGTCATGGAAGCATTCACCACGCACACCGGCCGGGCCGTTCCGCTGCGCCGCAGCAACGTCGACACCGACCAGATCATCCCCGCCCACTGGCTCAAGAAGGTGACCAGGGACGGCTTCGAGGACGGGCTGTTCGAGGCCTGGCGCAAGGACTCGTCCTTCATCCTCAACCAGCCCGAGCGCAAGGGCGCCACGGTCCTGGTCGCGGGCCCCGACTTCGGCACCGGCTCCTCCCGCGAGCATGCCGTCTGGGCGCTGCAGAACTACGGTTTCAAGGCCGTCATCTCGTCCCGGTTCGCGGACATCTTCCGGGGCAACTCGCTCAAGAACGGCCTGCTCACGGTGGTTCTGGAGCAGAAGATCGTGGACGCGCTGCAGGAGCTGACGGAGAAGGACCCCGAGGCCGAGATCACGGTCGACCTGGAGGCCCGCGAAGTGCGCGCCGAGGGCATCACAGCCGCCTTCGAGCTCGACGAGAACGCCCGCTGGCGGCTGCTGAACGGGCTGGACGACATCTCCATCACCCTCCAGAACGAGGGCGACATCGCGGAATACGAGGCCAAGCGGCCGTCGCACAAGCCGAAGACGCTCCAGGTCTGACGCCCGCGCCGCTTCGCGGCTGAGGCAGGGCTGATTTCAGCCACCGCAACACCCCTCTGTACCCCCAATCGTGGACGGTTGGGGGTACAGCTGTGTCTGCTCCCGGACGCCCCCGGAACGCCTCTTCGAGAGGCTTCAACTCCCCTAGTTACAAAGGAGATTGCCTGGGTACGCGCCTCTTGGGGACGCGGTGCTCCGGGGCGCCCAGGACCCTCTCCAGGGGCGGCAGTTACCCCCTGGGCAGGCGACAACTCGCCCCAGATGGCACAATCTGTGCATGGAACACGACGGCCAACTCGAGCTCTATGCGGCAGTCGCGGCCCAACTGAAGGAAGCGCACACAAGAGTGCGCGCACTGCAAGTCCCGGAGGGCGTACGGATGGCGCTGACCCGGAAGCTGCTGGTCATTACGGCCGTGGCCAAGCACGATCTCGCCGACGCGACAAGGCGGCTGGAGCGGTTCACCACCGACCTCGACGAGGGTCGATTCCTCGAAGGGGATCGCTGAGGAACTCCGCGACAGCCCGAGTTCGTTGCGGCACAAGGGTGATTAGCCCGTTTCGTGTTTGATTTGCGGTATATATCTGCCTAACGTGCGAAAAAGCTTGAACGCATTCGTTCGGGCAATGTCTCCGAAGGGGAAGACGTGAACAAGGCGCAGCTCGTAGAAGCGATTGCCGACAAGGTCGGCGGGCGTCAGCAGGCCGCCGACGCGGTCGACGCCGTACTGGACGCGATCGTCCGTGCAGTTGTCGGCGGGGACCGGGTCTCGGTCACCGGCTTCGGTTCCTTCGAGAAGGTAGACCGTCCGGCTCGTTACGCCCGCAACCCGCAGACCGGTGAGCGTGTTCGGGTCAAGAAGACCTCTGTGCCGCGCTTCCGCGCCGGTCAGGGCTTCAAGGACCTGGTGAGCGGCTCGAAGAAGCTCCCGCGTGGCGGCGAGGTCGCGGTCAAGAAGGCGCCCAAGGGCAGCCTGACCGGCGGCGCCGCGGCGACCGTGAAGAAGGCCGCGGCCAAGAAGGCCACCACCGCCAAGAGGGCGACGGCCGCGAAGAAGACCACCGCCGCCGTGAAGAAGACGGCCGCGAAGAAGACGACCACCGCGGCGAAGAAGACCACGGCGACCGCCAAGAAGACGACCGCCAAGAAGACCACGGCGACCGCCAAGAAGACCGCGGCGAAGAAGACCACCGCCAAGAAGGCGACGGCCAAGAAGGCCCCGGCGAAGAAGGCGACCGCCAAGAAGGCCCCCGCCAAGAAGTCGACGGCTCGCAAGACCACCGCCAAGAAGGCCACCGCCCGCTAGAAGCAGGGACGCAGGGCAACCCACGCGCCGGGCCGGACTCCCACGGGGAGCCCGGCCCGCGGCGTGTCCGGGACCTGGTAGTAGGGCCTGGTCAGAAGGTCTGGAGCGTCACCAGGGTGATCCGGCGGGCCTCGCCGTCGCCCTCGGTCTCGATGCGCACGCGCTGTCCCGGGCGCAGCAGCCTGAGCCCGCCGGCGTCGAACGCCGCGCCGTCGAAGGGCACCGGCGTGCCGTCGTCGAGCAGCACCTGTCCGCTACGGGTGTCGGGGTCGTACGTGTACGCGGTCGCCTGCATGCCGAAAGCCTATCCAGCGTCGGTGTACGCCGCCGGTGGGCCCGGCGGACCGGGCTTCGGCGAACGCAGTTTCACGCGGCTGGGGCCCGCGTATCCGGTGTGCTCCGCCGGACAGGCCTCAGGGGCGTTCAGGTGCCCGGTTGGCCCGGGATCAGGAGTTTCGCCGCCAGTGTGGCCGTGCGCGGGCCCACCCCCAGGGCGAGTGCGGCGCGCAGATCGTCGCCGGTGTCCACGTCCTGGCGTACGGAATCCACCGCGGTGAGGAGGAGTTCCGCGGCTCCCGAGTCACGATGACGGGCTCGGGAATCGGTGCCGAAGGCGGGACGCAATTCCCGGCCGGGAGATGCGGCCAGCAGAGTGGTGCCGATTGCGGCCGCATCGGAGAGAAAAGCACGCGGGAATTCGGCGGCGGCATCGAGTACCCGGGCCAATTCCAGGGGACGCAACGCGGGCAGATCGGCGTTCAGGGCGGCCACGGCGGATTCGGGACTTCGGGAGCGTACGGCCGCCGTTCCGTGTGCCAGCGCGGCGTTCAGACCGCCTCCCGGCTCGTCCGGCACGATCCACGCCCCCAGTGCGGCGAGCTCCCGCCCGGCCAGCGCGTCGTCCGTGACGACCGCCACATCGCCGACCGCGGCGCAGGCCAGCGCGGCCGCCACGGTGTCCTGCGCGAAGGCGAGGGCGAGTCCGGGGCGCACCGCGTCGGCGGCGGTGTCCGAGAGCCTGCTCTTGGCCCGCGAGAGGGCTTTGAGGGGGATGACCAAGGTCCACTGCACGAGCGCTCCGTTCCTCCCTTGTCGCGCCCATTGTGACCCGGCACCCCTGGCGGTCCGGACGTCGGGGCGTACGGTGTTCTCGACAGACAGGCGGCCTGGGGCGACACTTGTGCGGCCCCCCAGGCCCTAAGAGGAAGGTGTCCGCGTGCCCCGCCGCAGAATCGGCTTCTGGTACCGCTTTGCAGCGGTCCTCTGCAAACCGCCACTGGTGGTTCTGATCAAGCGGGACTGGCGCGGAATGGAGAACATTCCGGCTGAGGGCGGATTTATCACCGCGGTGAACCACAATTCGCATGTGGACCCGTTCGCGTATGCCCACTATCAGTACAACACCGGGCGTGTTCCGCGTTTCCTGGCCAAGGCCGGGCTTTTCAGGAAGGGATTCGTGGGTGCCGCGATGCGCGGCACCGGACAGATCCCCGTGTACCGCGAGAGCACCGACGCGCTGAGCGCGTTCCGGGCCGCGATCGACGCCGTGGAGCGCGGCGAGTGCGTCGCGTTCTACCCCGAGGGCACCCTCACCCGCGACCCCGACGGCTGGCCGATGACCGGCAAGACCGGTGCCGCCCGGGTCGCCCTGCAGACCAAGTGCCCGGTGATTCCGGTCGCCCAGTGGGGTGCCAACGAACTGCTGCCGCCGTACGCCAAGAAGCCCAACCTCCTTCCGCGCAAGACCCACCACGTTCTCGCCGGCCCTCCGGTGGACCTGTCGCGTTTCTACGACAAGGAGATGAGCCCGGACCTCCTGAAGGAGGCCACCGAGGTCATCATGGCCGCCATCACCGCGCAGCTGGAGGAGCTCCGCGGCGAGAAGGCCCCTGAGACGCCCTACGACCCGCGCCAGGTACGGATCGAGCAGCGCAGGCGTACCCGGGCCCAGGAGAGGGCTCAGGAGCGGGCACAGGCCCAGCAGCAGGCACAGGCACAGCAGGAAGAGGGGCAGAGCACGTGAGCAAGCCGGTCAAGGCGGCCGTCTTCGGGACCGGATCGTGGGGTACGGCCTTCGGCATGGTGCTCGCCGACGCGGGGTGCGAGGTCACCCTGTGGGCGCGGCGCGCCGAGCTCGCCGAGGCGGTCAACTCCACGCGTACGAACCCGGACTACCTGCCGGGCGTCGAACTCCCCGAGAACCTGCGGGCGACGACCGACGCCGCCGAGGCCGCGCGTGACGCCGACTTCACCGTGCTCGCCGTGCCCTCGCAGACCCTGCGCGGGAACCTCGCCGAGTGGACGCCGCTGCTGGAGCCCGACACGGTCCTGGTCTCCCTCATGAAGGGCGTCGAACTCGGTTCCGCGATGCGGATGAGCGAGGTCATCGAGGACGTCGCCAAGGTCGGCGCCGACCGTATCGCCGTGGTCACGGGACCGAACCTGGCCCGTGAGATCGCCGCTCGGATGCCGGCCGCCGCCGTGGTCGCCTGCACCTCCGAGGCGGTCGCCCAGCGCCTCCAGGCCGCCAGCCACAACCCGTACTTCCGCCCGTACACCAACACCGACGTGGTGGGCTGCGAGCTGGGCGGCGCGGTGAAGAACGTGATCGGTCTCGCCGTCGGCATCGCGGACGGCATGGGCCTGGGCGACAACGCCAAGGGCTCGCTGATCACGCGCGGACTCGCCGAGACCACCCGGCTCGGTGTCGTCATGGGCGCCGACCCGCTGACCTTCTCCGGACTCGCGGGCCTCGGCGACCTGGTGGCCACCTGCTCCTCGCCGCTGTCACGCAACCACACCTTCGGCACCAACCTCGGCAGGGGCATGACCCTCCAGGAGACCATCGCGGTCACCAAGCAGACCGCCGAGGGCGTCAAGTCCTGTGAGTCGGTGCTGGATCTGGCCCGCAGGCACGGCGTCGACATGCCCATCACCGAGACGGTCGTCGGCATCGTCCACGAGGGCAAGTCGCCGGTCGTCGCGGTCAAGGAGCTGATGGGGCGCAGCGCCAAGGCCGAGCGCCGCTGAGGAGCGGCGCCGCGGCGCCGGGAATCAACGCTCCGCAACGGCTCGTACGACGCTGAGCGACCACCCGTGCGACGTTGGGCAACGGCCGCGGTGGGGCGCTGACTCAGCGCCGTACCAACGGGTACTCTCAACGCGATATGAGCACCGAGAACCTCCCCCAGAGCCCTGAGCAGCCGCCTCGCAAGCCGCGCGTGGCCGTCGTCTTCGGCGGCCGCAGCTCCGAACACGGGATCTCCGTGGTCACGGCCGGCGCCGTCCTGCGCGCCATCGACCGGACGAAGTACGACGTCCTGCCGATCGGCATCACCCGGGACGGCCGTTGGGCGCTCACCGCCGACGAACCGGACCGGATGGCCATCGTCGACCGGCGTCAGCCGGACGTGGAGCAGCTCGCGGAGTCGAGCGAGGGCGGCGTGATCCTCCCCGTCGACCCGGCCAACCGCGAAGTCGTCTACAGCGAGCCCGGATCGGTCCCCAAGGCCCTGGGCGAGGTCGACGTCGTCTTCCCCGTGCTGCACGGCCCCTACGGCGAGGACGGCACCCTCCAGGGCCTCCTGGAACTCTCCGGAGTCCCGTACGTCGGTGCGGGTGTGCTCGCCTCGGCCGTCGGCCAGGACAAGGAGTACATGAAGCGGGTGTTCACCTCCTTCGGGCTGTCCGTCGGCCCGTACGTGGTGATCCGGCCCCGTGAGTGGGAGCGCGACGAGTCCGCCGCCCGCAAGAAGATCATCGACTTCGCGGGTGAGCACGGCTGGCCGCTGTTCATCAAGCCCGCGCGCGCGGGCTCCTCGATCGGCATCACCAAGGTCGACTCCCTCGAAGGCCTCGACGAGGCGATCGAGGAGGCCCAGCGCCACGACCCGAAGATCATCGTGGAGGCGCTGCTGCGCGGCCGCGAGATCGAGTGCGGAGTGCTGGAGTTCGAGGACGGTCCGCGCGCCAGCGTGCCCGCGGAGATCCCGCCCGTGCAGTCGCACGCGTACTACGACTTCGAGGCGAAGTACATCGACTCGACGCCCGGTCTCGTGCCCGCCCCGCTGACCCCCGAGCAGACCGCCGAGGTCCAGCGGCTCGCGGTCGACGCCTTCGAGGCCGCCTCCTGCGAGGGCCTGGTGCGCGCGGACTTCTTCCTCACCGAGGACGGCGAGTTCGTGATCAACGAGATCAACACCATGCCGGGCTTCACGCCCATCTCCATGTACCCGAAGATGTGGGAGGCGAGCGGCGTGGCCTACCCGGAGCTGGTGGACCGCCTGATCGGGGCGGCGCTGCGCCGCCCGACGGGACTTCGGTAGAGCTGGGACACCGGGGCTCCGCTCCAGGGCACACGCCCCCGCGCGCACGTGTGTACGTCAGTCGGCGATCCCTTCGGGGATCGCCTTCTTGATGGGCGCGGCCAGGTCGACGAGCGCGTTCGACCCGTCCCGCTGGACCCACTTCTTGGGCACGCTGACCTCGACATACGCGCGCCGCAGGCTCGTGGTGAAGCGGTACGAGCCGTCGTTCTGCTTCTCCATGAGCCAGCCGACTCCGTTCACCTCGCCGCTGAGCGCGTTCTGGTCGCTCATCTTCGCGGGTCGTTCGACACCGCAGCGCAGTATGATCGCCGGGCTTCCCCAGCCCGCGGTCAGCGCGGACCGGGGCTCGGGATCGTTCCGGTCGAGGCCGTCGATCTTCTTCGGCAGCACCTTGTCCAGGTTCTGACACAGCCCGGTGACCTTCGCCCCCGGGCTGGGAACCGCGGCCGATCCGCCGTCGTCTGCTGAGGAGCAGCCTGTGGCGGCGATCAACAGGGCGAGAACGGACGGCCCGAAGAGAGCGGTGTGCCGGTGACGGGAGAAGTTCACCGGCCAAGGGTAGACGGGGGCTAGAGGTGCACCACCGGGCAGGTCAGCGTACGGGTGATGCCGTCCACTTGCTGGACTTTCGCGACCACCATGCGGCCGAGTTCGTCGACCGTGTCGGCCTGGGCCCGCACGATCACGTCGTACGGTCCTGTCACGTCCTCGGCCTGGATCACCCCCGGGATCTTGCTGATCGTCTCGGCGACGGTCGACGCTTTGCCGACCTCCGTCTGGATCAGGATGTACGCCTGTACCACGGAACCTCCAGGGCGGCCACGAGGATCATGTGGGGAAAAGGAACGCCACGGTATCGCGTCGCCGCTCGCCACGGGGAGACCCGCGGTGGCTGGGGCTTGCGCGCCGGGGTGCACGGACTGCACAAGTTGACGGTCAACTCGACCGTACCGAGTACAGAGACGGCTCGCGACCGGGCACGGGTAGCGGCAGAGGGAGCAGTACGATCATGAAGGGCACCGTGGGCGAGTTGGGGGAGTTCGGGCTCATCAAGGAGCTCACCTCGCGTCTCACCACCACCCCGGCGGTCCGGGTCGGCCCGGGCGACGACGCCGCGGTGGTGGCCGCGCCCGACCGCAGGGTGGTGGCGAGCACCGACATCCTCCTGGAGGGGCGGCACTTCCGCCGCGACTGGTCCACGGCGTACGACGTCGGGCGCAAGGCGGCCGCGCAGAACCTCGCGGACATCGCTGCGATGGGCGCCGTGCCGACCGCGCTGCTGCTTGGTCTGGTCGTCCCGGCCGAACTCCCGGCCACTTGGCCCTCCGAGATGATGGACGGGCTGCGCGACGAGTGTCAGGTCGCGGGCGCGTCCGTGGTCGGCGGCGATGTCGTGCGCGGCGACACCATCATGATCTCGATCACCGCGCTCGGCGATCTGCGCAATCACGAGCCGGTCACCCGGGGCGGCGCCCAGCCCGGTGACGTGATCGCCGTGACGGGCTGGCTGGGCTGGTCCGCGGCCGGGCACGCGGTGCTCTCCCGCGGCTTCCGCTCACCGCGCGCCTTCGTAGAGGCCCACCGCCGCCCCGAGCCGCCGTACCACGCGGGTCCCGCCGCCGCCGGGCTCGGCGCGACGGCGATGTGCGACGTGAGCGACGGGCTGATCGCCGACCTGGGCCACATCGCCGAGGCGAGCAAGGTGCGGATCGACATCCGTTCAGGCGCGATCGACATCCCCTCCCAGATGAACGACATCGGCCAGGCCGTCGGCGTCGACCCCATCCAGTGGGTGCTGACCGGCGGGGAGGACCACGCGATCGTGGCGGCCTTCCCCCCGGACGTGAAGCTGCCCGCGCGCTGGAAGGTGATCGGCGAGGTCCTCAACCCCTCGGCGCTGCCCCAGGTCACGGTGGACGGCGCGCCCTGGACCAGCAAGGGCGGTTGGGACCACTTCGGGGACATCGAGTCGTAGCCGCCCACCCCGTCAGGCGGGGTGTGCGCGGAGTTCGATGCCGGTGGCCGCCTTCTCGGTCCCCGCGCAGGCCGACGGCGGCGCCCAGCGGGACGGTGGCGCGCTCGGGGGAGTCGGCGAGGACCGGCAACGCCTCCGCGGACTCGGCGGGTTCCCGTACTCCGGGACTCCCGACGGCGAGGTCGGCCGCCTGGCGGGCCCCGTCACGCGCCTCGCCGAGGCGCCCCTCCGTGGCCGTGGAACGGCCGAGACCGATGAGGATGCTCACGGTCTCCCCATGCCGAACCAGTTGGCGGCGCAGGCCTCCAAGGCGCTTTCGTAGCGCACGCGCGCGTGGCCGGTGTCTCCGGCGAGCCGAGCGGCGTCGCCCAGGCCCCGCAGGGCACCCGCCACCTTGTCGGCGGGCCCACGGTGCGGGCCGGCGTCAGGGCCTGGCTGAAGTGCTCCCTCGCCTCGACCGGTTCCCCCTGGTGCAGCAGCACGGTCGCACGGGTGCGCAGGAGGACCGAGGTCTCCTCGGGAGCGGCCAACTCCCTGACGTACGAGAGCCCTTCGTCGAGCAGTTCGAGAGCGTGCCGGTGGTCCCCACGCCAGTCGGCGAACATGGCCAGCGAGTCGAGGCAGCTCGCCAGGCCCCAGCGGTCCCCGGTCGCGCGAAAACCCGCCAGAGACGGTGCGAACGACTCCTCGGACGCCGTCGGACGCCCGGCGAACTGCTCCTGCCGCGGGGGTCGGCTCAGATCGGCCAGTGCGTCCTCGACACGGGCCAGGCGCCGCTGGTCGGCCGGATCGTCGCTCTCACCCGAGAGCGCGTTGATCACGCACAGGACGTACTCCTCCGCGAGACCCGCGGGCGGCTCGGCGCCCACGGCCGCGACCAGCTCCCGGGCCGTGGCCGCCCACTCTCCGTGGAGACCGCGCAACCGCCAGAACCAGGAGAGCTCGGGGGCTACGCGCGCGTGGGACACCCCATGGCCGATACCGCACAGCGGATGGAAGCAAGAAGACAACAAAAAACCGGCCCACCGTGAAGGTGGACCGGTTTTTAAGCGAACCAGCAGTGGCCGCGCGCTAGCGTTGCGTCAGCGCGAGACCTTGCCGGCCTTGATGCACGAGGTGCAAGCGTTCACGCGCTTCGGCGTCCCGCCCACCACGGTACGGACGCGCTGGATGTTGGGGTTCCAGCGACGGGACGTACGGCGGTGCGAGTGCGAGATGTTGTTGCCGAAGCCCGGCCCCTTGCCGCAGACGTCGCAGTTGGCAGCCACGGGTCACTCCAAAGACTTCAGATGCTCTTACGGTTGATCCCGGCATGCCGGAATCGAGATCTAGGATCTGAGTGGCGGTGCCAGGGGGAAGACCCGATCGAATCGGGCAACTGGAGCAGCATACAACGACTGCGTCCGGAGAACGAAACTACCATGGCTGCCCCGGGGCTCACCCCGGCCCTCCTTGGGGTCCCCTACCGCCAGTAACCCATTCGGGTACTACGCTGCGTGCCACGTCCAGATGCTCAAGGAGGCGCAGGTGCCGCAGGTGCCGCAGACATTGGATGCTCTCGCGGTGCGCACCTGGTGCGGCCTCGCGCTGGAGGCGCTGGGGCGGGCGCGCGAGGAGATCGACGCCATCAATGTCTACCCGGTCGCGGACGGGGACACCGGGACGAATCTGTATCTGACGGTGGAGTCGGCGGCGGCGGCGGTGGAGGCGGTTTTCGCGGGCTACGAGACGGTGACGGGGGTCGTCGGTCCCACAGGGTCCGCTGCCTCCGGGGCGGTTTCCACGGAGGTCACGGGGGCTGGTCTGCCCACGCTCGCCGACGCCGTGCGGGCGATGGCGCACGGGGCGCTGATCGGGGCCCGCGGGAACTCCGGGACGATCCTCGCGCAGTTGCTGCGCGGCATGGCGCAGGTCCTCGCCGCCGATGGTGCGGCCGGTGGTGAGACCGACGGTGCGACCGATGGTGAGAGCGCTCACACCGACGGACAGGCCCTCCGGCTGGCCCTGCGACAGGCCGCCGACTCCGCACGCGAGGCCGTCGCGCACCCCGTGGAGGGCACGGTCCTCACGGTCGCCACGGCCGCCGCCGAGGCGGCCACCGGCACGGAGGGCGACTGCGGCAC
>LRTP01000935.1 GCA_001550305.1 Streptomyces diastatochromogenes | reverse complement strand
CGACTGCGGCACGGTCGCGTGCGCGGCCTACGAGGGAGCACGGGCGGCCCTCATGGCGACCCCCGGCCAGCTGGCCGTGCTGGAGCGTGCCGGTGTGGTCGACGCGGGTGGGCGGGGGCTGCTGGCGGTGCTGGCGGCCCTGGCGGAGACGTTCACGGGGGAGTCCCCGGGCGCCGGACGGGTGGCGGGCGAGGTCCACACGCGCGTGAATGGCATGGACGGCGTGAGTGGGGTGGACCGTGTGGATGGCGTGGGCCGTGTGGATGTGAACGGCGTGTGCGTGGACAGCCGGCCGGGGGAAGAAGGCCCGGCCTTCGAGGTGACCTACCTGCTGGAGGCGGAGGACGCGGACGTGGCGCGGTTGCGGGCCCGGCTCGACCGCCTCGGCAACTCGCTCGTCGTGGTCGGCGGGGACGGGCTGTGGAACGTCCATGTGCACGCGGACGACGCCGGTGCCGCCGTGGAGGCGGGCGTCGAGGCCGGGCGGCCGTACCGGATCCGGATCACGCACTTCGGGCTCGGCGACGCCCACACGGCGGGCGCGGCCGGGCGC
>LRTP01000934.1 GCA_001550305.1 Streptomyces diastatochromogenes | reverse complement strand
TCGGGCCCGAGCGTCCGCAGCTCATGGGCATGGACATCTCCGGCGGTCGTGCCCGGCGAAGGGCTGGCCGGGCTGTACGCCGAGGCCGGGGCGACCACCGTGCTCGCGCGGCCCGGGGAACCGCCCGCGAGCGGGGAACTCGTCGAGGCCGTACGCCGGGCCCACGCGCGCGAGGTGGTGTTGCTGCCTAATGACGCCGACCTGCGGCACACCGCGGCGGCCGCCGCCGAGCAGGCCCGTACGGAAGGCGTCCGGGTCGCGCTGATCCCGACCCGCTCCGCGGTCCAGGGCATCGCCGCGCTCGCCGTCCACGAGCCCGAACGCCGCTTCGACGAGGACGTCGTCGCCATGACCTCGGCGGCGGGCGCCACGCGTTACGCCGAGGTCGCCGTCGCCGAGCGTCAGTCCTGGACCATGGCCGGCATCTGCCAGGCGGGCGACGTCCTCGGGCTCATCGACGGCGATGTCGCCGTGATCGGCTCCGACATCACCGCCACCGCCGAAACCGTCCTCGACCGCATGCTCGCCGCCGGCGGGGAGATGGTCACCCTCGTCCTGGGCGACGACGCTCCCGGCTCCATCGCCGCCCATCTCGAAGCACGGGTCCGGGAGTCGTACTTGGCCGTGGACACGGTGGCGTACCGGGGCGGTCGACAGGGCGCGTTGCTGCTGATCGGGGTGGAGTAGCCCCCGGGGGACGGGAACGGGGAGGGGCGGCGGGCGGGAACCCCCGACGCGCCCCGCCCCGTCACCGGTCCCGCTGCTTCTCCATCACGCCTTCTCCGTCATGCCCAGCATGTTCTCCGCCTCGGCCCGACGCGCCCGCGCGGTTTCCCCGTCCACATCCGCGTACGCGGAAAGCACCGCCCGCGCGCGGGCGGCAGCCGCCGCGGGCCGGAGCAGATCGGCCTCCAGCCATCCCGCCGCGAGCTCGGCCCCGGTGCGCGCGTCGAGGGCGTCCTCTCCGAGGGACGCGAAGACGGAGATGGCCCGCGTGTAGTGGGCCAGAGCCTCCTGCGCGTCGTCCGGAACGGCACGGGCGACCAGGTCACCGAACTGCCGATGGGTGTGACCGAGTTCGGCGACAAGGCGATGACGGCGCTCCGCGGCGTCGGAGCCCTCCGGGGCATCGGAGCCCGCCACGGCATCCGAGGCCTCCACAGCCTCGGCCCCAACGGAGGACGACACCGCCCGAAGCCCCTCCTCGCACTCCCGCACCGCCGCCGCCATCGACTCCCGCGCCCCGTCCGGCCCCGAGTCCGTACGCAACGCGACCCACGCCCGGGCCCGCAGCGAGCGGATCAGACCGTGGACGTTGCCGAGGTCACGCCACAGGTCACCGGCGCGCGCGTACGCCTGCTCGGCCTGCGCGGGCAGTTCGGCGTGGCCGAGAGCCTCGGCGGCGAGATGGGCGAGCATCGCGTGGTCACGCTGCTCGGGCCAGTGCCGGGCGACGTCCGCGGCCCGCAACCAGTGCTCGGCCGCCGCACGGTGTTCGCCGAGCTCGGTGAGACAGTCGCCGAGCCACCACCGCGTCTGCACGATCGCACCGTCGCCGTGCATGTCGGTGGTCAGGTCGGGCAGCGCCGACTCCAGGATCTCCGCGGCCTCGGCCCACCGCCCCTGACGGAGCAGGAACCCGCCGAGCTGGTGCCGGGCCCAGGCGCCGAGTGTGGGCCCCTCGCCCGCCTCGTCCGCCCAGTGCGCGGCCTCCAGGGCGTGTTCCGAGGCGGGCCCGAACTGCCCGGTCGCGCCCAGGACCTCGGCGAGCTGCAGGTGCAGCTGCGCGTGGCCCATCGGCTCCAGGCGAGGCCCTCCGTGCTCCAGCGCCGCGCGTGCGGCCCGCTCGGCCTCCTCCGCGTCGCCCAGGTGCCGGGCGATCCCGGCGAGCCGGGACTCGTACTCGACGGCGAACCACGGCAACCCCGCCGCCACGAACGCCGCCGCGGCCTGCCCGAGCAGCTCCGCGGCG
>LRTP01000933.1 GCA_001550305.1 Streptomyces diastatochromogenes | reverse complement strand
GCGGGCCCGGCTGCGGCACGAGGCGGCGGTCGCCGAGGCCGTCGCCTCCGGCGCCCGGCAGCTCTTGGCGCACGTCGAGGTGTCACTGCGCCGGGCCGAGGAGGAGCGCACCGCCGCCGACACCGCCAAGGCCCGCCGTGAGCAGGATCTCGTCGCCGCGCGCAACGAAGGCCGCGATCTCAAGGCGGAGCTCGACAAACTCACGGATTCGGTTCACCGTGGCGAGGTACTCGGCGCCGAGAAGCGGCTGCGGATAGAGCAGCTGGAGACGAAGGCGCTGGAGGAGCTCGGTGTCGAACCGGCGGGGCTTGTCGCGGACTACGGTCCGGGCCAGCTCGTGCCGCCCTCGCTCCCCGCCGAGGGCGAGGAACTGCCCGAGGACCCGGAGCACCCGCGCAACCAGCCCCGGCCCTTCCACCGTGCCGAGCAGGAGCGACGGCTCAAGTCGGCCGAGCGGGCCTACGCGCAGCTGGGGAAGGTCAATCCGCTGGCGTTGGAGGAGTTCGCCGCGTTGGAGGAGCGTCACAAGTTCCTCAGCGAGCAGCTGGAGGACCTCAAGAAGACGCGGGCCGATCTGTTGCAGGTGGTGAAGGAGGTCGACGAGCGCGTCGAGCAGGTCTTCACCGAGGCGTACCGGGACACCGCGCGTGAGTTCGAGGGTGTCTTCAGCAGGCTGTTCCCGGGAGGGGACGGGCGACTGATCCTGACCGACCCCGACAACATGCTCACCACGGGTGTGGACGTCGAGGCACGGCCCCCCGGCAAGAAGGTGAAACGGCTGTCCCTGCTGTCCGGTGGGGAGAGGTCTCTCACCGCCGTCGCGCTCCTTGTGTCGATCTTCAAGGCGCGGCCCAGTCCGTTCTATGTGATGGACGAGGTGGAGGCGGCGCTCGACGACACCAACCTGCAGCGGCTGATCCGGATCATGCAGGAGCTGCAGGAGGCCTCGCAGCTGATCGTGATCACACACCAGAAGCGGACGATGGAGGTCGCCGACGCGCTGTACGGCGTCTCCATGCAGGGCGACGGTGTGTCGAAGGTCATCAGTCAGCGGCTGCGCTAGATGCGTGTAGTGCACACCGGTCGTGACCTGGGCTTCTAGCTGAGTTCAAGTAGTGAACACCCGATGACCGCTTGGGTGCGAAAAATTCACAGCAGTCGAACTGTTGACTTCGAAACTTGAAGGCATAGTCTCTGCAACGTTGCTTTTACCTTCAGGTGGTGGGGGCTGCGAAGTTGTGCGCCACTGGTACCACCACCGAAGGGCTTGCCCCCACACCCCCGGCAGCGAGGCCGGGTGGCCCGAGGAGTTACACGTGACCAGCACCGCGCAGGCACCCCGACCAGGAGCCAAGACGGCTCACCCCGAACATCTCGGGCATGTCATCTTCATCGCTGCGGCGGCCGCGATGGGCGGCTTCCTCTTCGGTTACGACAGCGCCGTGATCAACGGTGCCGTCGAGGCCATCCGAAGCCGATACGACATCGGCTCCGCGACCCTGGCCCAGGTCATCGCCATCGCGCTGATCGGCTGCGCCATCGGCGCGGCGACCGCGGGCCGCATAGCCGACCGCATCGGCCGCATCCGATGCATGCAGATCTCCGCGGTCCTCTTCACGGTCAGCGCCGTGGGTTCCGCGCTGCCGTTCGCGCTGTGGGACCTCGCCTTCTGGCGCATCATCGGCGGATTCGCCATCGGTATGGCCTCCGTCATCGGCCCCGCCTACATCGCCGAGGTCTCGCCGGCCGCGTACCGCGGACGCCTGGGCTCCTTCCAGCAGGCCGCGATCGTCATCGGCATCGCCATCTCGCAGCTGGTCAACTGGGGCATCCTGAACGCCGCCGGCGGCGACCAGCGCGGCAAGCTGATGGGCCTCGAGGCCTGGCAGGTCATGCTCGGTGTCATGGTCGTCCCGGCCGTCCTCTACGGTCTGCTCTCCTTCGCGATCCCCGAGTCGCCGCGCTTCCTGATCTCCGTGGGCAAGGAAGACCGCGCCCGTGAGGTGCTCAAGGAGGTCGAGGGCGACAGGATCGATCTGACGGCCCGCGTCGCCGAGATCGAGCACGCCATGAAGAGCGAGCACAAGTCGACCTTCAAGGACCTGCTCGGCGGCAGCTTCTTCTTCAAGCCGATCGTCTGGGTCGGCATCGGCCTCTCGGTCTTCCAGCAGTTCGTCGGCATCAACGTCGCGTTCTACTACTCCTCGACGCTGTGGCAGTCGGTCGGTGTCGACCCCTCGCAGTCGTTCTTCTACTCGTTCACGACGTCGATCATCAACATCATCGGCACCGTGATCGCCATGATCTTCGTCGACCGGATCGGCCGTCGGCCGCTCGCGCTCATCGGCTCCGTGGGCATGGCCATCGGTCTCGCGCTGGAGGCCTGGGCCTTCTCGTACGACCTCGTGGACGGCAAGCTGCCGGCGACGCAGGGCTGGGTCGCCCTCATCGCCGCGCACGTCTTCGTCCTCTTCTTCGCCCTGTCCTGGGGTGTCGTGGTCTGGGTCTTCCTCGGCGAGATGTTCCCGAACCGGATTCGCGCCGCCGCCCTCGGCGTCGCCGCCTCCGCGCAGTGGATCGCCAACTGGGCCATCACCGCGAGCTTCCCGTCGCTGGCCGACTGGAACCTCTCCGCGACCTACGTGATCTACACGATCTTCGCCGCGCTCTCCATCCCCTTCGTGCTCAAGTACGTCAAGGAGACCAAGGGCAAGACGCTGGAGGAAATGGGCTGAGCCTCCTGAAGAGGCCCCGAGACTCGAGGAGAAGGGCCAAGTCCCCGCTGCCCCTCTCCTCGTACCCGTAAGACGTACTGCCCCGGCTCAATCCCCGAGCCGGGGCAGTACGTCTTCGCAGAACAGGTGCAGGCTGCGCCAGCCCTCGTCGATCGGCATCCCGCCGGACAGCGGGTGCAGCACGTGGTTGTCGAGACCCTGCGCCACGCACTGGTCGGGGGTCAGGATCCGGTACACGCCCTCCGCGCGCAGTTCCTCGACCGTCGTGGCAGCCGACTTCACCGCCGAGCGGATGTCACCGGACTGCCAGGAGGCGTACGTCCGTGCCTCGTGCAGGAAGTGCCCGCCGTACTCGGCCCACGCCCGGTCCGGGTCCTCGGCGATGTGCAGCAGCGGGGTCTCGGCGGCGGGCATCATGGTCCAGCCCTCGGTGCCGTACTCGACGAGCCGCTCCTTGTAGTACGCCTCCAGGTCGGGGAGGTGCGCGCTGGGGAAGAAGGGGAGCCCGAGCCGGGCGGCGCGCCGGGCCGCGGCCCTGGACGAGCCGCCGACCAGCAGCAGCGGGTGCGGGTCGGAGAACGGGCGCGGTGTGACCCGTACCGTACGGTCCCGGTAGGTGAACTCCTCGCCGGTCCACGCCTTCAGCACCGTCTCCAGGAGCTCGTCCTGGAGTGCCCCGCGCCGCTTCCAGTCGACGTCGAAGAGGGCGTACTCCTCGGGCCGGTAGCCGATGCCCGCGACGGTCACGAGGCGGCCGCCGCTGAGCAGGTCGAGCACGGCGATGTCCTCGGCGAGGCGCAGTGGATCGTGCAGCGGGCCGATGACCGCGGAGACGGTGACCGCGAGGTGCCGGGTCGCTCCGAAGACCGCGCCCGCGAAGGCGAACGGCGAGGGCAGCCAGTTGTTGGCGACCCCGTGGTGTTCCTCGGTCTGCACGGTGGTGATGCCGCGGTCGTCGGCGTAGGCGGCCATCTCGATGGCCGCCTTGTAGCGGGCGCTCAGCGACGCGGGGGTGGCGGCGGGGTCGACGAGGTTGAAGCGCACGACGGTTACGGGCATGGAAGCCCCCCTTCGGTGTGGAGGGGGACGGTAGCTGACGGTACGTCAGACAGCCATAGTCGCGGACCCTTTCGCGGGTTGCGTCACAGGCGCCACCGCGGGCTTCGGCAGCACCGCGTACAGCAGGAAGGAGCCCGCGACGGTCGCCACCCAGCCGAGGCCGTACTCGCCGACGGGGTTGTTCGACGCCAGCGGACCGGTGAACCAGTCGGACGTGCTGAACAGCAGGCCCGAGCCGAGCCCGAGCGCCCATGCGGCGACCGCGGCCGGGCTGAAGCCGCCCCGGTACCAGTAGGCGCTGGTGCGCGTGGTGTCGAGCAGGGCCCCGGCGTCGTACTCCTCGCGGCGCAGCATGTCCGCGCCGAAGACGCCGACCCAGGCCGAGAACGCGACCGCGAGCAGCGACAGGAACGCGATGAACGAGCCCATGAAGGAGGTCGCCACCAGCATCAGGACGCCGCCTAGGAGCAGTGAGATCACGGCGTTGACCGCGACCGCCCGGTGCCGCGACACCTTGATGCCGAGGGTCTGCGCGGTGAAGCCCGCCGAGTACATCGACATCGCGTTGATCAGCAGCATGCCGACCAGAGCGATGAGCAGGTAGGGCACCGCGATCCACAGCGGCAGGATCGTGCCGACGAAGGAGACCGGGTCGGCCGCCGTGGCCAGCTCCGGCGTCGAGACCGCCATCACCGCTCCCATCAGGATCAGGGGGAGTACGACGATGCCGGCGCCGGCCACCGAATTGCGCACGATCGCCGCCGACGAGGCCGTACGCGGCAGATGGCGCGTGAAGTCCGGCGCCGACGGCGCCCAGCTGATGCCGCCCGCCGCGATCAGTCCGACCCCCGTGATCATCAGGGCCGTCGGGCCGGCGGGCTGTCCGAAGACCCTGCCCCAGTCCGTGTCCGCGACCAGGTGCCCGAGGACGAGCACGGAGAAGCCGCCGAAGAGCCACGTCGCCCATGTGCCGCACGTCCGGACGGCACTGATGCCGAGGCCCGAGATCGCGAACGTGGCGACCACGAAGGCCAGCAGCGTCGCGACGATCAGGAACGTGTTGCTCCTGATGCCGAAGAGCACGTTCAGGACGGTGAGCAGGGCGTAGGAGCCCGTCACCGCGTTGATCGTCTCCCAGCCCCAGCGGGCGATCCAGATCAGTGAACCCGGCAGGAGGTTTCCGCGCTGACCGAAGACCGCGCGGGACAGGGTCAGGCCGGGAGCCCCGCCCCGCTTGCCCGCGATGCCGACCAGACCCACCAGGCCGTACGAGACGACCGGCGCCGCGAGGCCGACGGCCATCGCCTGCCAGAAATTGAGTCCGTAGGAGACGGCCAGGGCCGCGCCCATGGTCAGCAGCAGGACGGTGATGTTGGCGGCGATCCAGGTGGGAAGCAGTGCGCGAGTCTTCGCGTGTCGCTCGGCGTCGGGGACGGGCTCGATGCCCCGGGTCTCCAGAACGTGGTGCGCGGATGTGTCGAGGGTGCCATCGGAGCAGTCGGTGGTCCTCATGGCAATTAAGCATACTTTGTGTCGTTTTTTACGCTTTCGCGAGGCGTGTTCTCGGAGGAAGCCACGGAATCCCTCCGATGACACGGAGAACCCCTCCCGGGAGGGGGATGACTGATACTGGGGAGCGTTATGGAAACCGTCATCCTTGCTGTAGTCATCGCCGTGGTCGTGATCGGCGCACTCGGCGGGCTCGTCATCGGCAGTCGCCGCAAGAAGCCGCTGCCCCCGGCGCCCCCCACCACGCCCGACATCACCGCCCCTCCCGCCGAGCCGCACATCGGCGACGAGGCCGAGATCCCGCACGACGAAGAGCGCCGGACGATAGAGGAGGTGGATCTCCCGGGCGGCTCGGCCGCGCCGGTCGTCGTCGAGGAGCCCGAACCCGTTGTCGAAGCTCCCGCGATCGAGATCCCGGAGCCGACCGCGGGACGCCTGGTGCGGCTGCGAGCCCGCCTCTCGCGCTCGCAGAACGCGCTCGGCAAGGGGCTGCTCACGCTCCTCTCGCGCGAGCACCTCGACGAGGAAACCTGGGAGGAGATCGAGGACACGCTGCTGACCGCCGACGTCGGCGTGCAGCCCACCCAGGAGCTGGTCGAGCGGCTGCGCGAGCGCGTGAAGGTGCTCGGTACGCGGACGCCCGACGAGCTGCGCACCCTGCTGCGCGAGGAGCTGCTGCAGCTTCTCGTCCCCGAGTTCGACCGTACGGTCAAGACCGACTCGAACCTCGACACCCCGGGCATCGTGATGGTCGTCGGTGTCAACGGCACCGGCAAGACCACCACCACCGGCAAGCTCGCCCGCGTCCTCGTCGCCGACGGCAAGAACGTGGTGCTCGGCGCCGCCGACACCTTCCGTGCCGCCGCCGCCGACCAGCTGCAGACCTGGGGCGAGCGCGTAGGCGCCCGTACCGTGCGGGGCCCCGAGGGCGGCGACCCCGCCTCGATCGCCTTCGACGCGGTCAAGGAGGGCATCGAGGAGGGTGCCGACGTCGTCCTCATCGACACGGCCGGACGACTTCACACCAAGACCGGGCTCATGGACGAGCTCGGCAAGGTCAAGCGGGTCGTCGAGAAGCACGCCCCGCTCGACGAGGTGCTGCTGGTCCTCGACGCCACGACCGGCCAGAACGGTCTGGTGCAGGCCCGCGTCTTCGCCGAGGTCGTCGACATCACCGGCATCGTGCTGACCAAGCTCGACGGCACCGCGAAGGGCGGCATCGTGATCGCGGTCCAGCGCGATCTGGGAGTGCCGGTCAAGCTGGTGGGTCTGGGCGAGGGCGCGGACGATCTGGCGCCGTTCGAGCCGGAGGCGTTCGTTGACGCCCTTATCGGAGAGTGACCCCTACCTCCCGAAGTCGGTAGGTGGTTCAGGAAGCGTCCGCCCCCGAGGTGCAGTTCGGGGAGCGGGCGCTTCGCTGTGTACGTCGGTGTCGGTGTCGTTACGCGCGCGACCTGTGTGCCACGTACGCCAGCGTCCCCAGCAGCAACCGTGCCTGCGGCGGCTTCGTCGCCGAGTCCAGGGCGGGGGAGCGCAGCCAACGGACCGGACCGAGGCCGGCGCGGTCGGAGGGCGGGGCGGTGACGTACGTACCGGGGCCGAGGCCGTGCAGGTCGAGGGAGGCGTCGTCCCAGCCCATCCGGTAGAGCAACTCGGGGAGCTCGGCCGCGGCGCCGGGGGCGACGAGGAAGTGGGCGCGGCCGTCCGGGGTCGCGGTGACCGGCCCGGTGGGCAGTCCCATCCGCTCGAGGCGGACGAGCGCGCGGCGCCCGGCGGCCTCGGCGACCTCGATGACGTCGAACGCGCGGCCGACCGGCAGCATCACCGCGGCACCCGGGAACTCGCCCCAGGTCTCGGAGACCTCGTCGAGCGTGGCGCCCGCTTCGAGCACGGGCGCGAAGTCCAGCGGATGCGCCCCCGGCGTGGGGCAGCCGACCTTGCCGCAGGAGCACGCCCCCGCGGCGGCCCGGGCGCCGGGGACCACGTCCCAGCCCCACAGCCCGGTGAACTCGGCCACCGCGGTGCACTCCGACGAGCGGCCGCGGCGACGGGTGCCGGGCCGGCTTTCGCGCATTCCCCGACTGCTGCCGATCGTGAAGCCCATGCCCCCTCCAACGGGTCCAACGCGTCGACGGTTACGCCATGAACGCGGAACATCACTCAGTGTGTTCCCGTCCCCGGATGTCACGTGGTTGGCGACGTGGTCCCGGCGGCGCCCGGAAGCGTCCCGGGTGGTGTACCCGGCGGCGTGCGCCCCCGAATGCATCGTTTCGCCACTTCTGGCTGTCCTATGTCAAGTGAATCGCGTACAGGCGATCAGGAGTTCATTCGAAGGGGTGGCGAATGGTGGCGTTTCCGGGATCGCCATGGCTGGACGCGTGATCGTAGGATTACTTTGAGTGCACGAGTCCTGGGGACGTATGCACTCGTGGGTATGCCGGAGGCAAGTCGGCTTCCCGTTCGAAGGGTGAGAACTGCCGGACGCGCGGCCGTATTTACCGGCATTCTGATAGGGCTTGGCGCACGCAGCGTACAAGTGGTCTCAGGGATGGGGGCGTTCCAGTGGGCGGCAACGGCGGAAGCGGTACGAACGCTGACAAGCGCCCGAATGAGCTGTTGGGCTCGTGGTTCGTGCGCAGTGGCTGGTCGAAGGGCGAGCTGGCACGGCAAGTGAACCGAAGGGCCCGCCAGTTGGGGGCCAATCACATCTCCACGGACACCTCACGGGTGCGCCGCTGGCTGGACGGCGAGAATCCGCGTGAGCCGATTCCGCGGATCCTGTCCGAGCTGTTCTCCGAGCGGTTCGGCTGTGTGGTCGCCGTCGAGGACCTCGGTCTGCGCGCCGCCCACCAGTCACCGTCCGTGTCGGGTGTCGACCTGCCCTGGACCGGCCCGCAGACCGTGGCGCTGATCAGCGAGTACTCGCGCAGCGACCTGATGCTGGCGCGGCGTGGTTTCCTCGGCAGTTCGCTGGCCCTCGCCGCGGGCCCCGCCCTCATCGAGCCCATGCAGCGCTGGCTGGTGCCCTCGCCCGCCGCGCCCCAGGAGGAGCCCGAGTCCCCGGCCGCCGCGCGCCGCCCCGGCCGGCTCTCCCAGCCCGAGCTGGACCTCCTGGAGTCCACCACGGTGATGTTCCGCCAGTGGGACGCCCAGTGCGGCGGCGGTCTGCGCCGCAAGGCGGTCGTCGGCCAGCTGCACGAGGTGACCGACCTGCTCCAGGAGCCGCAGCCCGGGGCGACCAGCAAACGCCTGTTCAAGGTCGCCGCCGAGCTGGCCGAGCTGGCGGGCTGGATGAGCTACGACGTGGGGCTGCAGCCCACCGCGCAGAAGTACTTCGTGCTCGCCCTGCACGCCGCCAAGGAGGCGGGCGACAAGCCCCTGGGCTCGTACATCCTCTCCAGCATGAGCCGCCAGATGATCCACCTCGGCCGGCCCGACGACGCGCTCGAACTCATCCATCTGGCGCAGTACGGAAGCCGTGACTGCGCGAGCCCGCGCACCCAGGCCATGCTGTATGCGATGGAGGCCCGCGCCTACGCGAACATGGGCCAGCCCGGAAAGTGCAAGCGGGCCGTCCGGATGGCCGAGGACAGCTTCGAGGACGTTCACGACTGGGACGATCCGGACCCCGACTGGATCCGCTTCTTCTCGCTGGCCGAGCTGCACGGCGAGAACTCGCACTCCTACCGCGACCTGGCCTACGTCGCGGGCCGCAGCCCCACGTACGCCTCGCTCGCCGAGCCCCTGATGCAGCAGGCCGTCGACCTCTTCGCCAAGGACGGCGAGCACCAGCGTTCGTACGCACTCAATCTCATCGGCATGGCCACCGTGCACCTGCTGCGGCGCGAGCCCGAGCAGAGTGCGGTATTGGCCAAGGACGCGATGGCGATCGCCAAGAAGGTGCGCTCCGAGCGCGTCAACACTCGTATCCGAAAGACGGTCGACACGGCCGTCCGCGACTTCGGTGACCTCGCCGAGGTCGTGGACCTCACCGAGCAGCTCGCCGCCGACCTTCCCGAGACCGCGGAAGCGGTCTGAGCCCAGGCCGCGGAAGCGGTCCGATCCCAGTACCCCGGCCACGGCCGGTCGTCCCGAACCGCCCGACTCGGCTCCCCCATGCCAGGTCATCGGACGACCAGCCGTGGCCGGTTCGTTTGCCTTCTGGGAAGGTTGCGCCACGATAACGATCGCTCCGCCCGGTATCAGCCAGTTCATGGAGGCGTAACACACGAGGTGCCTTCGTCACTGCGGCGAAACATCGAGGGGCGTCGACGGAAACCGCGCTGCGTCAATCTCATGGCGCATAACCGGCCCACCCCTCATGACCGCTCAGGCTTCGCCCGCACGGGGCCGTACCAACGACGAGGAGACGCCGATGGCACCAGCCATCACGCTAGCCGCAGAAGCTCCCAAGCTCTCGGCCGCCAACACCGGGTTCATGCTCATCGCTTCCGCCCTGGTGCTGATCATGACCCCCGGCCTCGCCTTCTTCTACGGAGGCATGGTCCGTGTCAAGAGCACCCTGAACATGCTGATGATGAGCTTCATCAGCATGGGGATCATCACGATCCTGTGGGTGCTGTACGGCTTCTCGCTCGCCTTCGGCGCGGACAAGGGTTCGTTCATCGGCTGGACCTCGGACTGGGTCGGCCTCAGCAACATCGGCCTGACGGAGCTGTGGCCGGGCTACACCATCCCGATCTTCGTCTTCATGGTCTTCCAGCTGATGTTCGCCATCATCACGCCCGCGCTGATAAGCGGTGCGCTGGCGGACCGGGTGAAGTTCACGGCGTGGTCGCTGTTCATCGCGCTGTGGGCCACGGTCGTCTACTTCCCGGTCGCGCACTGGGTCTGGGGCACCGGCGGCTGGGCGTTCGACCTCGGCGTGATCGACTTCGCCGGTGGAACGGCGGTCCACATCAACGCGGGTGCCGCGGCCCTCGGCGTGATCCTGGTCATCGGCAAGCGCGTCGGCTTCAAGAAGGACCCGATGCGTCCGCACAGCCTCCCGCTGGTGATGCTCGGCTCCGGTCTGCTGTGGTTCGGCTGGTTCGGATTCAACGCCGGTTCGTGGCTCGGCAACGACGACGGCGTCGGCGCGCTGATGTTCGTCAACACGCAGATCGCCACCGCGGCCGCCATGCTGGCCTGGCTCATCTACGAGAAGATCCGCCACGGCGCGTTCACCACGCTGGGCGCCGCCTCCGGCGCGGTCGCCGGTCTGGTCGCCATCACCCCGTCCGGTGGCGCGGTCTCCCCGCTCGGCGCGATCGCCGTCGGCGCCATCGCCGGTGTCGTGTGCGCCATGGCCGTCGGCCTCAAGTACAAGTTCGGCTACGACGACTCCCTCGACGTGGTCGGCGTGCACCTCGTCGGCGGTGTCATCGGCTCCCTGCTGATCGGCTTCTTCGCGAGCGGCAAGGGCCAGTCCACCGTCGAGGGCCTCTTCTACGGCGGCGGTCTCACCCAGTTCTGGAAGCAGTGCGCCGGTGTCTTCGCCGTCCTCGGCTACTCCCTGGTCGTCTCCGCGATCCTCGCCTTCATCATCGACAAGACGATGGGCATGCGGGTCACCGAGGACGAGGAGATCGCCGGCATCGACCAGGCCGAGCACGCCGAGACCGCATACGACTTCAGTGGAGCGGGCGGCGGCATCGTCGGCGGCTCGGTTTCCGCCCTCGCGGGTACGGAGAGCAAGAAGGTGGACGCATGAAGCTCATCACCGCCGTCGTGAAGCCCCACCGGCTCGACGAGATCAAGGAGGCCCTGCAGGCCTTCGGGGTGCACGGTCTCACGGTCACGGAGGCCAGCGGCTACGGTCGGCAGCGGGGACACACCGAGGTCTACCGTGGTGCCGAGTACACCGTCGACCTGGTCCCCAAGATCCGCATCGAGGTGCTGGCCGAGGACGACGACGCCGAACAGCTGATCGATGTCGTCGTGAAGGCGGCCCGCACCGGCAAGATCGGTGACGGCAAGGTGTGGTCCATCCCGGTCGAGACGGCCGTCCGGGTCCGGACCGGCGAGCGCGGCCCGGACGCGCTCTAAACAGAAGATCAGAACAGGAGCCACTGGGTGACGAGTACGGAGATGCGTACGGAAGCAGAGGACTCGGGACCCAGCGGCTATGCGGCGGCCCGGCTGCGCCTCCTCCAGGAGGGGGCGCAGTCCGGGCCGCCGCGCCGTGCCGCCCTCGCCGAACTCACGGACGAATGGCTGACCGGCCTGTTCGGCGCGGGTGCCGAGGGACTGCGCGGCGTCTCGCTCGTCGCCGTCGGCGGCTACGGCCGCGGAGAACTCTCGCCACGCAGCGATCTCGACCTGCTGCTCCTGCACGACGGCGCCGACTCCGGCACGGTCGCCGCGCTCGCCGACCGCATCTGGTACCCCATCTGGGACCTGGGCCTGGCCCTCGACCACTCGGTGCGTACGCCCGGCGAGGCACGCAAGACCGCGGGCGGGGACCTCAAGGTGCAGCTCGGCCTGCTGGACGCCCGCCACATCGCGGGCGACCTCGGCCTCACCGCCGGATTGCGCACGGCCATCCTCGCCGACTGGCGCAACCAGGCGCCGAAACGCCTCCCCGAACTCCAGGAGCTGTGCGCCGAGCGCGCCGAACGCCAGGGCGAGCTGCAGTACCTGCTGGAACCGGACCTGAAGGAGGCTCGCGGCGGCCTGCGCGACGCCACCGCCCTGCGTGCCGTCGCCGCCTCCTGGCTCGCGGACGCGCCCCGTGAGGGCCTCGCGGACGCCCGCCGCAGGCTCCTGGACGTCCGCGACGCCCTCCACCTCACCACCGGCCGTGCCACCGACCGCCTCGCGCTCCAGGAGCAGGACCAGGTCGCCGCCGAACTCGGACTCCTGGACGCCGACACCCTGCTGCGTCAGGTGTACGAGGCCGCGCGCGTCGTGTCGTACGCCAGTGACGTCACCTGGCGCGAGGTGGGGCGCGTGCTCAAGTCGCGCGCTGTGCGGCCACGGCTGCGCGCCATGCTCGGCGGCGGTGCCAAGCCTGCCGTGGAGCGCTCACCGCTCGCCGAGGGTGTGGTCGAGATGGACGGCGAGGTGGTACTCGCCCGCGCCGCACGCCCCGAGCGCGACCCCGTACTCCCGCTGCGTGCCGCGGCCGCCGCCGCACAGGCCGGGCTCCCGCTCT
This sequence comes from Streptomyces diastatochromogenes, assembly GCA_001550305.1. Classification (GTDB taxonomy): domain Bacteria; phylum Actinomycetota; class Actinomycetes; order Streptomycetales; family Streptomycetaceae; genus Streptomyces; species Streptomyces mirabilis_D. The sequence goes on along the minus strand of LRTP01000933.1, from coordinate 1,052 downwards.
CCCTGCACGCCGTACGGCGCATGGCCGCCGTCGCGCGCCCACTGCCCACGCCCTGGCCCGCCGAGGCCCGGGAACAGCTCGTCACGCTGCTCGGCTCGGGCCGCCCGACCATCGAGGTCTGGGAGGCACTGGAGGCCGAGGGCCTGATCACCCGGCTCCTGCCCGACTGGGAGCGGGTGCGCTGCCGCCCGCAGCGCAACGCCGTGCACATCTGGACCGTCGACCGCCACCTCATCGAGACGGCCGTCCGCGCCTCCGAGCTGGCCCGCCGTGTGGGCCGCCCCGACCTTCTCCTCGTCTCCGCCCTGCTGCACGACATCGGCAAGGGCTGGCCCGGCGACCACTCCGTGGCCGGCGAGATCATCGCCCGGGACGTGGCCGCCCGCATCGGCTTCGACCGCGCCGACGTGGCGGTGCTCGCCACCCTCGTACGCCACCACCTGCTGCTCATCGACACCGCGACCCGACGCGACCTGGAGGACCCGGCGACCGTCCGTTCGGTCGCCGAGGCCGTCGGATCGCAGAGCACCCTCGAACTGCTGCACGCCCTCACCGAGGCGGACGCGCTGGCCACCGGGCCCGCGGCCTGGTCCTCCTGGCGCGGGTCCCTCGTCGCCGACCTGGTCAAACGGGTCGCCGCCGTGCTCGCCGGAGGCGCCCCCGAGGAGCCCGAGGCCGCCGCGCCCACGGCCGAGCAGGAGCGGCTCGCCATCGAGGCGTTCCGCACCGGCGGCCCCGTACTGGCACTGCGCGCGCAGACCGAACCGCCCACCGAGGAGGAGCCCGCCGGCGATCCCGAGCCCCTGGGCGTGGAACTGCTCATCGCCGTGCCCGACCAGCCCGGAGTGCTCCCCGCGGTCGCCGGTGTCCTCGCGATGCACCGCCTGACCGTGCGCACGGCCGAGCTGCGCGCCCTGGACCTGCCCGACGGCGTCGAGGGCTCGGTGCTGCTGCTCAACTGGCGGGTCGCCGCGGAGTACGGCTCCCTGCCGCAGGCCGCCCGGCTGCGCGCCGACCTGGTGCGCTCGCTGGACGGCTCCCTGGACATCGCG
>LRTP01000932.1 GCA_001550305.1 Streptomyces diastatochromogenes | reverse complement strand
ACGATCGCGCCGCCGCCCCGGGTGACGGTCGCCTCCGCCGCCTCCCGCCACGCGACGGTCATCGAGGTCCGCGCCCACGACGCTCCCGGCCTGCTGCACCGCATCGGGCGAGCCCTGGAGGACGCGAGCGTATGGGTGCGTAGCATGCATGTCTCCACCCTCGGCGCCAACGCCGTGGACGCCTTCTACGTGACCGGCCCCAAGGGCGCGCCCCTGCCGGCGGAGGAGGCGGTTTCGGTGGCGCGTGGGCTGGAGGAGATGCTGCGGGGATGATCTCGTGGCAGACGCTGCGGGAGTGACCTCGCGGTCCTTTCTCCGTCCATCGAGCGTGGTCCCTGTCGGGTATTCACACCGGGCAGGGGACACCAACCCTTTTCGGGCAGATACCCTGGAGGGCAACCCAACCGCCCCCGACTCCGAGGACCGACGCCACCGTGTTCGATACCCTCTCAGACCGCCTGAGCGCGACTTTCAAAAACCTCCGCGGGAAAGGCCGGCTCTCCGAGGCGGACATCGACGCCACGGCCCGCGAGATCCGTATCGCGCTCCTCGAAGCCGATGTGGCCCTGCCGGTCGTGCGGACCTTCATCAAGAACGTCAAGGAGCGCGCCCTCGGCTCCGAGGTCTCCAAGGCGCTGAACCCTGCCCAGCAGGTCCTGAAGATCGTGAACGACGAGCTCGTCACGATCCTCGGCGGCGAGACCCGCCGCCTGCGGTTCGCCAAGAACCCGCCCACCGTGATCATGCTCGCGGGTCTTCAGGGTGCCGGTAAGACCACGCTCGCCGGAAAGCTCGGCAAGTGGCTCAAGGACCAGGGCCACTCCCCGCTGCTGGTCGCCGCCGACCTCCAGCGCCCGAACGCCGTGAACCAGCTGAGCGTCGTCGCCGAGCGCGCCGGTGTGGCCGTCTACGCCCCCGAGCCGGGCAACGGCGTCGGTGACCCGGTCAAGGTCGCCAAGGACTCCATGGAGTTCGCGAAGACCAAGGTCCACGACATCGTGATCGTGGACACCGCCGGCCGCCTCGGCATCGACCAGGAGATGATGAAGCAGGCCGCGGACATCCGCGACGTCGTCTCCCCGGACGAGATCCTCTTCGTCGTCGACGCGATGATCGGTCAGGACGCGGTCAACACCGCCGAGGCCTTCCGCGACGGCGTCGGCTTCGACGGCGTCGTCCTGTCGAAGCTCGACGGTGACGCCCGCGGTGGTGCCGCGCTCTCCATCGCCTCGGTCACCGGCAAGCCGATCATGTTCGCGTCGAACGGCGAGAAGCTCGACGACTTCGACGCCTTCCACCCGGACCGGATGGCCTCCCGCATCCTCGACATGGGTGACCTGCTCACCCTGATCGAGCAGGCGGAGAAGACGTTCAGCCAAGAAGAGGCCGAGAAAATGGCCTCCAAGCTGGCGTCCAAGAAGGGCCAGGACTTCACCCTGGACGACTTCCTGGCCCAGATGGAGCAGGTCAGGAAGATGGGCAGCATCAGCAAGCTGCTCGGCATGCTCCCGGGCATGGGCCAGATCAAGGACCAGATCAACAACCTCGACGAGCGCGACGTCGACCGCACGGCCGCCATCATCAAGTCGATGACGCCGGGCGAGCGCCAGGAGCCGACGATCATCAACGGCTCGCGCCGCGCCCGTATCGCCAAGGGCTCGGGTGTCGAGGTCAGCGCGGTCAAGAACCTGGTCGAGCGCTTCTTCGAGGCCCGCAAGATGATGTCCCGCATGGCCCAGGGCGGCGGCATGCCCGGAATGCCCGGAATCCCGGGCATGGGTGGCGGCCCCGGCCGGGCCAAGAAGAAGCAGAAGGTGGCCAAGGGCAAGCAGCGCTCCGGCAACCCGATGAAGCGCAAGCTGCAGGAGGAAGAGGCCGCGGCCCGCCGTGAGGCCGGTGCCCAGCCGGGCGGCGCCTTCGGTCTGCCGGCCGGGCAGCAGGCTCAGGACTTCGAGCTGCCGGACGAGTTCAAGAAGTTCATGGGCTGACGGTTCGTTTCCGTACGGGGGCTTCCGTACGGCCACCTCGGTACGGGGTCGTTCTCGTACGTCACTGGGGGCACCCCTCGTCGGAGGGGTGCCCCCAGTGGCATTTTCTGCGCATGCTGGCGAGTATTTCGTGTCGTAACGTCCTCATATGAGTAACCCTGTGCCGCCGCGCAAGGATCCTGACCAGCCGTGGCGTACCGAGGGAACGCCACCGGACTCGACCGGTCCGCCCTCCGGGAGAAGGAAGATGCCCGGGGGCTGGATCGGCCTTGTCGTCGCCGTCCTGGTCGTGTTCGTGATCGCCCTCCTGGTGCTGTCCTTCTTCAACGAGGGCACCGAGCCGACGATCTCGTACACGGAGTTCAGCAAGCAGGTCGACAACAACAACATCACCAAGATCTACTCCAAGGGCGACGCGATCCAGGGCCAGCTCAAGACAGCCCAGGCCAATCCGGACGGCGGCGGGAAGTACACCAAGTTCAAGACCCAGCGCCCGTCCTTCGCGGACGACAAGCTCTGGCAGAACCTGGAGAAGCACCAGGTCACGGTGACCGCCTCGCCAGTGGTCCAGCAGCGCAGCTTCCTCTCCAACCTGCTGATCTCCCTGGCCCCGATCGTGCTCCTGGTAGTGCTGTGGATGTTCTTCGCCCGGCGGCTGCGGACGGGCCTCGGAGGCCCGGGCGGCATGCTCGGCCGCAAGGCACCCCCGAAACCGGTCGAACTGCAGCCCGGCGCCCAGCGCACGACCTTCGCCGACGTGGCCGGAATCGACGAGGTCGAGGGCGAACTGAACGACATCGTCGACTTCCTCAAGAATCCGGACGAGTACCGCAAGATGGGCGCGAAGATGCCGCGCGGTGTGCTTCTCGCGGGTGCGCCCGGCACGGGAAAGACCCTGCTCGCGCGCGCCGTGGCCGGGGAGGCGGGCGTTCCGTTCTTCTCGGCCTCGGCATCTGAGTTCATCGAGATGATCGTGGGCGTGGGCGCGTCCCGGGTCCGGGAACTCTTCGCCGAGGCCCGAAAAGTGGCCCCTTCGATCATCTTCATCGACGAGATCGACACCATCGGGCGGTCCCGGGCCGGCGGCTCGGCGATGGGCGGTCACGATGAACGCGAGCAGACCCTGAACCAGATCCTCACCGAGATGGACGGCTTCTCGGGCTTCGAGGGCGTCATCGTCATCGCGGCGACGAACCGTGCGGACATCCTGGACCCGGCGCTGACCCGCCCCGGCCGCTTCGACCGGATCGTCAACGTCGCGCCCCCCGACCGCCGTGGCCGTGAGGCGATCCTGCGGATCCACACCCGCGAGATCCCGCTGTCCCCGGAAGTGGACCTGGCCCAGGTGGCCCGCACGACGCCGGGCATGACCGGTGCGGATCTGGCCAACCTCGCCAACGAGGCGGCGCTGCTCGCCGTCAAGCGCAAGCAGGCCGAGGTGGCGCCGCCGGACCTCTCCGAGGCGCTGGAGAAGGTGCAGCTCGGTGCGGAGCGTTCCCTGGTGATGCCCTACGAGGAGCGCCGCCGGACCGCGTACCACGAGAGCGGCCACGCCCTTCTCGGCATGCTGCAGCCGGGTGCCGACCCGGTTCGCAAGATCACCATCGTCCCGCGCGGGCGCGCGCTGGGCGTCACGCTCTCGACACCGGACACCGACCGGTACTCGTACACCGAGGAGTACCTGCGCGGTCGGATCATCGGTGCCCTGGGGGGCATGGCCGCCGAACACGTCGTCTACGGAGTCGTCACGACCGGCTCCGAGAACGACCTCGAACAGGTCACCAACGTCGTTCGCGGCATGGTCGCCCGCTGGGGCATGAGCGAACGGGTCGGCCGCCTCTCCGCCCTCCCGAGCGACGCCCAGCAGGCCTACGGCCTCGCCGCCGCGCCGGCCACGCTCGACTCCATCGATCACGAGATGCGGCGCATCGTCGACGAGTGCTACGAGGAGGCGTGCCAGAAGCTCCGCGACCACCGGGACCAACTGAACGCCCTCGCGGAGGCCCTCCTCGCGAACGAGACGCTGGAGGAGGCACAGGCGTACCGGATCGCGGGCGTGACACGCGTGAAGAAGGAGGAGGCGTGAGACTCCGCCCCGGATCTGTTCGACCGCGGGTTGCTCGCGTGGTTCCCCGCCCCTTCTCAGGGGCGCGGGGAACTACGCGATCTCTTGGCGGGGGTCTGGGGGCGGAGCCCCCAGGGATGGGACGGGCGGGGGCGTGGACCCGGCGACCTCAGCCCGTGCGAGCGATCAGGTACCTGAAGACGTTCGGCATCCACACCGTGCCGTCCCCGCGCTGATACGGATGCAGCGCCTCCGTCAGCTCCTTGCCGACCTGCACCACATCCGTCGCACCGACCGCCGCGTCGAACAGCCCGGTCGACAACAACCCCCGCACCGCGCTCTCCACGTCCGCGTACCCGAACGGACACGCCACCCGCCCGGACCCGTCCGGCCGGAGCCCGGCCCGCTGGGCCACCTCCTCCAGGTCGTCCCGGCGAGGAGCCTGCCCGCACCCCTGGCCCGGCAGCACCGCGGAGGTGGCACACCGCTCCGGCGGCCCCCATCCGACCAGCACCACGGCCGCCCCCCGCTCGGCGAGCGGAGTCGCCGCCGACAGCAACTCCCCGAGTTCCTCGGCGTCCCCGGGCGCGCACCCGATCGGCTCGAACGCGGTCACCAGGGTGTACGCGGCCGCCGTACGGTCGGCGAGGTCCGAGGGGGACCCCTCCACGATCCGGGCGTCGCCACGCGCGCGTGTGCCCCACCCGTCCGGCAGTAACCGTTCCCGCGCGAGCGCCACCCGTTCGGGCGAAGAGGAGTCGACGCCGGTCACCGCCGCTCCCCGGGAGGCCGCCATCAGAAGGGCCAGCCCCGTACCGCAGCGCAGGCCGAGGACCCGCGTCCCGGCGCCCACTTCGAGCCGCTCGTAGACGGCTTCGTAGAGCGGCACCAGCATCCGCTCCTGGATCTCGGCCCAGTCACGCGCGCGTGCACACGGATCCACCCGGGGCGGCGCAGCCGCGTGAGGTAGGTGATGCCGCACGAGCGTAGGTGTCATCGAAAGCGCCCCAATCCGCCGAGAGTTGCCGCTGCGCCCCGTTTCCCTTGCCCCCGTGCAGTGCGCTCGCTCTTCCCCCGTATGTCAGGTAACTCCGCACTCGTCGCGCCGTCCAGGGGTTGTGGCGCGCTGCTTGCGCGCTGTCCGCGCGCGGCACAAGAATTCACACGCCGGCAACGTGTGCCCGTACCATCGCGCCATGGCAAAGGCACCCGTTCTCACGCCCCAGGCGGACGACTTCCCGCGCTGGTACCAGGATCTGATCGCCAAGGCCGAACTGGCCGACAACGGACCGGTGCGCGGCTCCATGGTCATCCGACCGTACGGGTACGGGCTGTGGGAGCGGATGCAGGCGGAGATGGACGCCCGCATCAAGGAGACGGGTACCCAGAACGCGTACTTCCCGTTGCTGATCCCGCAGTCGTACCTCACCAAGGAGGCCGACCACGTCGAGGGCTTCGCGCCGGAGCTCGCGGTGGTCACGCACGGCGGCGGCAAGGAACTCGAGGAGCCCGCGGTCGTCCGACCCACCTCCGAGATGATCATCAACGAATACTTCTCGAAGTGGGTGCAGAGCTACCGCGACCTGCCGCTGTTGATCAACCAGTGGGCGAACGTGGTCCGTTGGGAGCTGCGGCCCCGCCTCTTCCTGCGTACGTCCGAGTTCCTCTGGCAGGAGGGCCACACCGCGCACGCCACGTACGAGGACGCCCGCGACTTCGCCGCGCACATCCACCGCCAGGTGTACGAGGACTTCATGCTGAACGTCCTCGGCATGGATGTCGTCCCCGGCCGCAAGACGGTCAAGGAGCGCTTCGCGGGCGCCATCAACACCCTCACGCTCGAAGGCATGATGGGCGACGGCAAGGCCCTCCAGATGGCCACCAGCCACGAACTGGGCCAGAACTTCGCCAAGGCCTTCAACACCCAGTACCTGTCGAAGGAAGGCAAACAGGAACTGGTCTGGCAGACCTCCTGGGGCTCGACGACCCGCATGATCGGCGCCCTGGTGATGATGCACGGCGACGACAACGGACTGCGCGTCCCGCCGCGGCTCGCCCAGATCCAGGCCGTCGTCCTCGCGATCAAGGGCGACGAGGCGGTTCTGGCCAAGGTCCGTGAAATCGGCGACCGGTTGAAGGCGGCGGGTGTACGCGTCCACGTGGACGACCGCACCGACGTCCCGTTCGGGCGGCGCGCCGTCGACTGGGAGCTCAAGGGCGTCCCCGTTCGCGTCGAGGTCGGTCCCCGTGACCTGGAGAACGGCACCGCGATGCTGGCCCGCCGTATCCCCGGCGGCAAGGAGCCGGTCGCCATCGACGCTCTGGTGGAACTGCTCCCCACCGTCCTCGAAGAGGACCAGGCGCTGCTTCTGAAGCAGTCGCGTGAGCGCAGGGAGTCCCGCACCGCGGAGGTGTCGACGATCCAGGAGGCCGTCGAGACGGCCACCGCCGGCGGCTGGGCGCGCATTCCGTGGACCGACCTCGGAGAAGGGGGCGAGGCCGAGCTCGCCGAGCACTCCGTGACCGTACGGTGTCTGGTCGCCGAGGACGGGTCGGTGCCCGACACCGACGACGCACCCGGTAACGTCGCGGTCGTCGCGCGCGCTTACTGAGTAGGCCCGCAGGGAGGCCGAAACGCCTCTTGCGCATCTGATGACCACAGGGGCCCCGGCGCGCGGACACGGTCTACGCGCCGGGGCGTACGCGTTACTACGTACCGGCTTGGTGTGAGCTGTGAGGCTTCTCCGCAGATCAGCGCACCCGCCCTCGTCCGGACGCATCAGCGGCAACTGACGGGTACGTGCAAATTATTTGGGATGCCCCGGAATAGGAACACAGAGGCCCCCCGGCTCGTTGTCATTACGTGAGCACGACACCACCTGTTCTCGCCGCAGAGCTGGCAGGGGCGTGGGCCGACATTCAGCGGCACCACCCCGAACTGCCCGATCTTGCCGCGCCAGAGTCCCTGATCGGAGAGTCGTCGTCCGCCTGCGGGCACGAACTCTCCTTCGAACGACTGCTGCATGAGGCAGTCCATGGCATCGCCGCCGCCCGCGGAGTCCGCGACACTTCGCGCGCCGGCCGGTACCACAACCGCAGATTCCTCGCCATCGCCGAAGAGCTGGGCCTCGACCACCCGGAGGAGCCGCACCCCAGCAGTGGCTTCTCCCTGGTCACGCTCAACCCCGAGGCGAAGCGTCGCTACCGCCCGACGATCGAGCGGCTGCAACGCGCCCTCAAGGCACACACCGCCGCGACCGCCGCGGACACGGCCCGCTCGTTCCGGGGCCCGGCTGCCCGGCACGGCTCCTCCGGGGGAGGCGTCCGCGTCAAGGCGGTGTGCGACTGCGGCCGCAACGTACGGGTGGTCCCGTCCGTATTGGCGCAGGCGCCGATCGTGTGCGGAGGATGCGGGAAGCCGTTCCGCATCCCCGAGGTCGTGGGCGCCGCGGCGAGCTGAGCGGACGGCTGCTCGTGGCAGCCGTACTCAGTCGGAGTCAGCCCCGCGCGGCGGCACCCGGTCCGAGCCGGGTGCGCAGCCGACCTCGGCGGTGACCCCCGGTGCCGGGCATCCGG
>LRTP01000931.1 GCA_001550305.1 Streptomyces diastatochromogenes | reverse complement strand
CCCGGTGCCGGGCATCCGGCGCCGGGGGTCACCGCACGCTGCCCCGTGAAGGCGACCCGCCAGGGTGTGGCACAATGGCTAGCTGTACTCGACAGCCGCACAGGACCCCTCTCTCCTCCGGCTGACGCGTCCATCGGGCACTCGGGTACCGCAACCCCACGCGGCCATCTCGCCGTGCCCAACCACGTCAAGACCAGGAGACACCACTTCCGTGGCAGTCAAGATCAAGCTGAAGCGTCTGGGCAAGATCCGTTCGCCTCACTACCGCATCGTCGTCGCCGACTCCCGTACCCGCCGTGATGGTCGGGCCATCGAGGAGATCGGTCTGTACCACCCGGTGCAGAACCCCTCGCGCATCGAGGTCGACTCGGACCGCGCGCAGTACTGGCTGGGTGTCGGCGCGCAGCCGACCGAGCCCGTGCTCGCCATCCTGAAGCTGACCGGCGACTGGCAGAAGTTCAAGGGCGAGCCCGCCCCTGCTCCGCTGCTCGTGGCCGAGCCGAAGGCGACGCGCCCGTCGTTCGACGCCCTGGGCGGCGACGACGAGGGCAAGGGTGAGGCCATCACCCAGAAGAAGAAGGCTGAGAAGAAGGACGAGGCCCCGGCCGCGTCCTCTTCGTCTGAGTCGACCGAGGCCTGAGCATGCTCGAGGAGGCTCTCGAGCACCTCGTGAAGGGCATTGTCGACAACCCCGACGATGTGCAGGTCGCTTCGCGCGACCTGCGCCGTGGGCGCGTTCTCGAGGTCCGGGTGCACCCCGACGACCTCGGCAAGGTGATCGGCCGCAACGGCCGTACCGCCCGCGCTCTGCGGACCGTCGTGGGTGCCATCGGCGGCCGAGGTGTCCGCGTCGATCTCGTCGACGTGGACCACGTCCGCTGACGTAACAGGCAGCACCGGCTCGGGCCGGGGAGGGCTTTCGAGCCGTCCCCGGCCCGTAGTCGTCCCCGAACCCCATGCCGTAGGTACATCGACAGGAGATCAAGCACAGTGCAGCTGGTAGTCGCTCGCGTCGGCCGCGCCCACGGCATCAAGGGCGAGGTCACCGTGGAGGTCCGTACGGACGAGCCGGAACTCAGGCTCGGGCCCGGCGCCGTCCTGCTCACCGATCCGGCCTCCGCCGGACCGCTGACCATCGAGACCGGCCGGGTACACAGCGGCCGTCTGCTGCTGCGCTTCGCAGGCGTACGCGACCGGAACGCCGCCGAGGCGCTGCGCAACACCCTCCTGATCGCCGAGGTGGACCCCGACCAGCAGCCCGAGGACCCGGACGAGTACTACGACCACCAGCTGATGGACCTGGACGTGGTCACCAAGGACGGGACGGAGGTCGGAAGGATCACGGAGATCTCCCATCTGCCCTCGCAGGACCTGTTCGTCGTCGAGCGACCCGACGGGACCGAGGTCTTGATCCCCTTCGTCGAGGAGATCGTCACCGAGATCGACCTGGAGGAGCAGCGGGCCGTCATCGACCCGCCGCCGGGCCTGATCGACGACCAGGCGGAAATCGACTCCTCCAGGGACACGGAAGACGCCTCCGCCAAGGACGACGAGGACTCCTCGGGGGCCGACGCCTGATGCGGCTCGACGTCGTCACGATCTTCCCCGAGTACCTGGAACCCCTCAACGTCTCGCTCGTCGGCAAGGCACGCGCGCGTGGGCAGCTGAAGGTGCACGTGCACGACCTTCGGGAGTGGACGTACGACCGCCACAACACGGTCGACGACACCCCGTACGGCGGCGGCCCCGGCATGGTCATGAAGACCGGGCCCTGGGGCGAAGCCCTGGACTCCGTCCTGGCCGACGGCTACGAGACCGGCTCCCACGGGCCCGTCCTGGTCGTACCCACGCCGAGCGGACGCCCCTTCACCCAGGAACTCGCCGTCGAACTCTCCGAGCGCCCCTGGCTGGTCTTCACGCCCGCCCGCTACGAGGGCATCGACCGCAGGGTCATCGACGAATACGCGACCCGGATGCCCGTCTACGAGGTGTCCATCGGCGACTACGTACTCGCCGGCGGAGAGGCGGCCGTACTCGTCGTCACGGAGGCCGTGGCGCGGCTGCTGCCGGGTGTTCTCGGCAACGCCGAGTCCCACCGTGACGACTCGTTCGCCCCCGGCGCCATGGCCAACCTCCTGGAGGGGCCCGTCTACACCAAGCCCCCGGAGTGGCGCGGCCGCGAGATCCCCGACGTGCTGGTCAGCGGTCACCACGGGAAGATCGCCCGCTGGCGCCGCGACGAGGCCCTGCGCCGTACGGCGGCGAACCGGCCCGACCTCATCGAGCGCTGCGACCCGTCCGTCTTCGACAAGAAGGACCGCGAAATGCTCTCGATCCTGGGCTGGCAGCCGGAACCCGACGGTCGATTTTGGCGCAGACCAGAGGCCGTGGAAGAATAGGCCGCTGTTGTCTGCGTAGACCGGGCGCCCCTGCCACAGGGGGACACGACGCCCGTCCCGACGCGGCGGCACCCTCTTGGAAAACTAGCTCCCGTTGATGACCTGTGGCATCAGCGAAGAAAGCAGACGAAATGTCTCACCTGCTCGACTCCGTCGACAGCGCGTCGCTGCGCAGCGACATCCCGGCCTTCCGCCCGGGTGACACCGTCAACGTCCACGTCCGCGTCATCGAGGGCAACCGCTCCCGTGTGCAGCAGTTCAAGGGCGTAGTCATCCGTCGCCAGGGCGCCGGTGTCCGCGAGACCTTCACGGTCCGCAAGGTCTCCTTCTCGGTCGGCGTCGAGCGTACCTTCCCGGTGCACACCCCGATCGTCGAGAAGATCGAGCTCGTCACCCGTGGTGACGTGCGTCGCGCGAAGCTGTACTACCTGCGTGACCTGCGCGGCAAGGCCGCGAAGATCAAGGAGAAGCGCGACAACTGAGCTCGCGAAGGGGTTCACATGGACGCCGGATAACATCTGGCTCCGATGGACACCGAAGCACAGCACACGGAGCGCGACCGCTCCTCCCGCCCCACCGAGTCCGAGGACATCTCGGACGACGAGGGGCCGGAGGGACGGTCGCGTTTCGCGTTGGTGGACCGCGCCGCCGACTGGCTCCCAGGTGGGCGGATCACTCTGACCGTGCTGGTCTGTCTGCTGTTCCTGGTGCTGTTCAGCAACTTCGTGATGCAGCCGTTCGAGATTCCCAGCAGCTCGATGGAGCGCGGATTGAGGATCGGAGACCGCGTTCTCGTAAACAAGTTGGCGTACCGTTTTGGTGCTGAGCCGCGGCGCGGCGATGTCGTCGTGTTCGACGGCACCGGGTATTTCGGGAACGCCGACTACGTCAAACGCGTCGTCGGTGTGGGGGGAGACCACGTGGTCTGCTGCGACAAGGAGGGGAGGCTCGAGGTGAACGGCCGGTCGGTCGACGAGTCGACGTTTCTGTACCCGGGGGACAGCCCGTCCGACGTCTCCTTCGACGTCGTGGTGCCCACCGGCAGCCTGTTCCTCCTCGGAGACCACCGCAGCGCCTCGAGCGACTCCCGCGACCACCTGGGGTCTCCCGGCGGCGGCATGATCCCCGTCGGTGATGTGATCGGCAGGGCCGACTGGATCGCCTGGCCCGCGGGCCACTGGACCCGGCTGCAGCGTGCCGCCGCCTACGCGCGTGTGCCCACCGCGGACGGTGTCCATGGGTAACCGCGGCAGGCCACGTGGGGTCTCCGACCACGCCGCCGACAACCTGCTGCCCACCGGCACCCGGCGCGCCGCCGGCGGCGCCGTACGGCCCGGCCGTGCCGAGCGCCGCAAGCTCCAGCGCAAGGTCAAGCGGCGCCGACGGCGCTCCGCCATCAAGGAGATACCTCTCCTCGTGGGCGTCGCGGTGCTCATAGCCCTGGTCCTCAAGACCTTCCTCGTCCAGGCCTTCGTGATCCCGTCGGGTTCCATGGAGAACACGATCCAGATCGGCGACCGTGTGCTCGTCGACAAGTTCACGCCATGGTTCGGCTCCAAGCCCCAGCGTGGCGACGTCGTCGTCTTCAAGGACCCCGGCAACTGGCTGGCCGGGGAGAAGACCACCAAGAAGAACGACCCCGTCGTCGTCAAGCAGGTCAAAGAGGGCCTGACGGCCATCGGTCTGCTGCCCTCCGACAACGACAAGGACCTCATCAAGCGGGTCGTCGCGGTCGGCGGCGACACCGTGAAGTGCTGCGACACCCAAGGGCGCGTGACCGTCAACGGCATGCCGCTCAACGAGCCGTACATCCAGGCAGGGAACAAGCCGTCGGACTTCCCGTTCGAGGAGACCGTGCCCAAGGGCCGTCTCTGGGTGATGGGCGACCACCGAGCCAACTCGGCCGACTCCCGCTACCACCGCACCGAGAAATACGGCGGTACCGTCTCCGAGAGTTCGGTCGTCGGCAGAGCCATGGTCATCGCCTGGCCCTTCGGGCACTGGACCCGTCTGAAGGAACCGGACACGTTCGCGTCCGTACCGAGCGGGTCGGCAACCGCCCTCGGCCCGTCGCATAGGGTGGCGTCCGCGGATCTCAATCGATTGATCCCGCTCCCGAGCCCTGCGGAACTCCCGCTCGTTATGGGAGTGGTGGGCCTGCGCCGGATCCGGCGCAGGCGGCGGCACGGAGTGAGGAGTGGATGTGGGGGATTTGGCGGTCGGCGCACGATCCGGACACGATGGCCCCGAGGAGCAGCCGGAGCGACCCGACGGATCGGCCACCCCGGCCACGACCGACGTCACGGGCTCCGGGAGTGACTCCGGGGACGGCGGCGGCAGTACGAAGGAACAGGGCGAGCAGGAGCCGAAGCCCAAGAAGCCACGTTCCTTCTGGAAGGAACTCCCGCTCCTCATCGGTATCGCGCTCGTTCTCGCGCTGCTGATCAAGACCTTCCTGGTCCAGGCGTTCTCGATTCCCTCGGACTCGATGCAGAACACCCTTCAGCAGGGCGACCGGGTTCTGGTCGACAAGCTCACCCCGTGGTTCGGTTCGGAGCCCTCGCGCGGCGAGGTCGTCGTCTTCCACGACCCCGACAACTGGCTGGCGGGCGAGCCCACGCCCAACCCGAACGCCGTGCAGACGTTCCTCAGCAAGATCGGCCTGATGCCGTCCGCCAACGAGAAGGACCTCATCAAGCGGGTCATCGGCGTCGCCGGTGACACGATCGAGTGCAAGGGCACCGGCCCGGTGACGGTCAACGGCAAGGCACTGAACGAGGAATCCTACGTCTACGCCGGGAACACCCCGTGCAGCGTCGACGACCAGGGCGGCCAGTTCAAGGTGACGGTACCCAAGGGCAAAATCTGGGTCATGGGTGACCACCGGCAGAACTCGCTGGACTCGCGCTATCACCAGCAGGACGATCACCAGGGCTTCGTGCCGGTGGGCAATGTCGTCGGCCGCGCCATCGTGATCGCCTGGCCGCCCACCCGCTGGGACACGCTGCCGATTCCCGACACCTTCGACCAGAACCTCAGCGCGGCCGCTCCGGGCGCGCTCGGGCTGGCCGGCGCGGTGCCGCTGGTGCTGTGGCGCAGGCGTCGCCTTACCGCCGGAAACCCGAGGGTTTCTGGTCGGGGTACCGCCGGGTAGGGTGCCGTCCCAGATCGCCGATCTTCCGCGGCCCGCAGGTGGGGCCGTGGGATCGATTCTCCGAGTTGGGGGAGCACTGGGATGAGCAGGACGTCAGGTCGTACGGACGAGGGCCGCGGGCGGCTCGGCAGTGTGCTGTCGGGGTTGGCCGTGGCCCTCGGCTGTGTGCTCTTTCTCGGCGGCTTCGCCTGGGGTGCGATCGAATACCAGCCGTACACCGTGCCGACCGAGTCGATGGTGCCGACCATCAAGGCGGGCGATCGCATTCTGGCCCAGCGGATCGACGGCGGTGACATCAAGCGCGGCGATGTCATCGTCTTCAAGCAGAAGAGCTGGGGCGACATGCTCCTCGTCAAGCGGGTCGTCGCGGTCGGTGGTGACACGGTCGCGTGCTGCACGAACGGCAAGCTGACCGTCAACGGCAAGCAGATCGACGAGCCGTATCTCGCCAAGGGCCAGGCGGCGGAGTCGACCCAGATCCCGACCGTCGAGGTGCCCAAGGACCGGCTCTTCCTGCTCGGCGACGAGCGCAGCGGCTCACTGGACTCCACGGCCCACCTCACCGAGGCCTTCAACGGCACCGTCGCGCGCAGCGCGGTGAAGGGCCGGGTGGACGCCATCGCCTGGCCGATGGACGGCATGCTGGCGCGCCCCACGGGCTTCGAGACGCTGGGCGGGATCTCGTCGCCCGGGCCGCTGCGGCTGGTCCTGACCGCCATCGTGGTCGGCGCGGTGCTGGTGCTGGGCGGAGCGGCGTACGGGCCGATCGCCACGCGGCTGAGGCGGCGCGGCCGGACGCGTACGGAGCTCGCCGGTGCCTCCTGAGGCCTCGTACCGGGGTCCGATCGAGGACTCCGGCGGCGGGCCCCGGAAGGTGGCCAGGGTCGTGCTGCTCGACGAGCAGGACCGCATTCTGCTGCTGCACGGTCACGAGCCGGACGATCCGGCGGACGACTGGTGGTTCACACCCGGCGGAGGCCTCGAGGGCGACGAGACTCGGGAGGAGGCCGCGCTGCGGGAACTCGTGGAGGAGACCGGCATCACCGAGGTCGAGCTGGGCCCGGTGCTGTGGCGGCGGAGCTGTTCGTTCCCGTTCGCGGGGCGGCGCTGGGACCAGGACGAGTGGTACTTCCTGGCCCGTACGAGCCAGAAGGGAACCGTCGCCGCCGGGCTGACGGAGCTGGAACGGCGCAGTGTCGCCGGAGCACGCTGGTGGACGTGCCGGGAACTGACCGAGGCACATGAGACGGTGTATCCGACCAGACTCGCCGGGCTGCTGCGCAGGCTGCTCGACGAGGGTCCCCCGGCCAGGCCCGAGATCCTCGACACCGAAATCGTCTAGAGGCTCGCGGGGCTGGCGCACAATAGGGGGACGCACGGCTGAAGGGGAACATGCCATGAGCGCCGAGGACCTCGAGAAGTACGAGACCGAGATGGAGCTGAAGCTCTATCGGGAGTACCGCGATGTCGTCGGTCTGTTCAAATATGTGATCGAGACCGAACGGCGCTTTTACCTCACCAACGACTACGAGATGCAGGTGCACTCGGTCCAGGGCGAGGTGTTCTTTGAGGTGTCCATGGCGGATGCCTGGGTGTGGGACATGTACCGACCTGCTCGTTTCGTGAAGCAGGTGCGTGTCCTTACGTTCAAGGACGTGAATATCGAGGAGCTGAACAAGAGCGATCTGGAACTGCCGGGCGGTTGATGACAGGCGGTTGATGACGGGCGGCTGGTCGAGCGACCGATAGCGGGCCAGGAACCCTCGTGTGGGTGAGAGGGCTGTCCACAGTCGGCCGTTTGTCCACCAAGATCCAATAGCCGGTCGAAGTGGCCTCAGTGTTGGCGCCGGAGGTGGTGCCGACATGAACACACCCGAGGCACGCAACGCACTGGGCAAGTACGGCGAGGATCTGGCCGCACGACGGTTGGCCGAGACCGGGATGACGGTCCTGGCGCGCAACTGGCGCGGCGGCAGGACCGGCGAGATCGACATCGTGGCCCGGGACGGCGACGCGCTCGTCGTCTGCGAGGTCAAGACGCGCAAGGCGGGAGCCTTCGAGCACCCGATGGCGGCCGTCACGCCGGCCAAGGCACAGCGCCTGCGCGGCTTGGCCGAACGCTGGCTTCAGGAACACGGCGGGGCACCACCCGGCGGCGTCCGCATCGATCTGATCGGCGTCGTCCTCCCCGATCGCGGCGCGCCCGTGGTCGAGCACGCGCGGGGGGTGGCCTGATGGGATTCGCGCGTACCTGTGCGGTGGCCCTCGTGGGCGTCGAGGGCGTGGTCGTCGAGGTCCAGGCGGACCTGGAGCCGGGCGTCGCGGCCTTCACCCTGGTCGGCCTGCCCGACAAGAGCCTGACCGAGAGCAAGGACCGGGTCCGGGCGGCGGTGGTGAACTCCGGCTCGGCGTGGCCCCAGAAGAAGCTCACGGTCGGCCTGAGCCCGGCATCCGTACCCAAGGGCGGCAGCGGTTTCGACCTGGCCGTCGCCTGCGCGGTGCTGGGAGCCGCCGAGCGCATCGATCCCCGGGTGCTCTCCGACATCGTGATGATCGGCGAGCTGGGCCTGGACGGACGTGTACGGCCGGTGCGGGGCGTGCTGCCGGCGGTCCTGGCCGCAGCCGACGCCGGGTACGAGCAGGTGGTGGTGCCCGAGTGCGCGGCCGCCGAGGCCTCGCTCGTACCGGGGATCTCGGTGCTCGGGGTGCGCAGTCTGCGCCAGCTGATCGCGGTGCTCACGGACGAGCCGGTGCCCGAGGAGGATCCGGACGAGCAGGGGCGACCGGATCCGCTGATGGCGGGACTGCGGATGCCGGGCACGGGCGCCGCCACCGGCATGCACGGCATGGGCGCGGCCCAGCACGACCACGGTCACGACCTCGCCGACGTCGTGGGCCAGTACTCGGCACGGACCGCCGTGGAGGTCGCGGCGGCGGGCGGTCACCACCTCTTCCTGGAGGGTCCCCCGGGAGCGGGCAAGACGATGCTCGCCGAGCGGCTGCCGGCCGTCCTGCCGCGGCTCTGCAAGGGCGAATCCCTGGAGGTCACCGCCGTCCACTCGGTCGCCGGCCTGCTGCCACCCGGCAAACCCCTGGTCGACATCGCTCCCTACTGCGCCCCGCACCACTCGGCGACCATGCAGGCCCTCGTCGGCGGCGGCCAGGGAATCGCACGGCCGGGTGCGGTGTCCCTGGCTCACCGCGGGGTGCTCTTTCTGGACGAAACGCCCGAATTCAGCAGCCAGGCCCTCGACGCGCTGCGCCAGCCCCTGGAGGCGGGGCATGTGGTGATCGCGCGCAGTGCGGGGGTGGTGCGGTTTCCGGCGCGGTTCCTTATGGTGCTGGCGGCGAACCCCTGTCCCTGTGGCCGTTTCTCGCAGCGGGACGACCTGTGCGAGTGCCCGCCCTCCATGATCCGCCGCTACCAGGCCAGGCTCTCCGGGCCGCTGCTCGACCGCGTCGACCTGCGGGTCGAGGTGGACCGCGTCACCCGGTCCGAGCTGACCGAGCGAGGTGCGCGGGGTGAATCCACCGAGACGGTCGCCGACCGGGTGCGGGCGGCCAGGGAGCGGGCCGCAGTGCGGCTGGCGGGAACGCCCTGGCGGACGAACAGCGAAGTGCCGGGCCGGGAGCTGCGCAGCCGCTGGTACGCGTCCCTGGGCGCGATGGACGAGGCGGAGCGGAGCCTTGAGCGAGGTGCCCTGACCGCCCGCGGCCTCGACCGGGTGCTGCGTGTCGCCTGGACCGTCGCGGACCTGGTGGGACACGACCGACCCGGCGCGACGGACGTCGCCCTCGCCCTGCAACTGCGCACCGGGGTCCCCCGTGGGGTACCGATGGCGATCGGCGCGCTGTCGTGAGCCAGGAGGACGAGAGGCTCCAGCGGGCCTTCCTCGCGCGGGTGATCGAACCGGGCGACGAGGTCTGCGGGCGCTGGCTGCGGGCGGTCGGTGCCGCGGAGGCGGTCCGGCGGCTCGTCGCGGGCGGTGAGCAACCACGGGGAGTGACGGACAAGCGCTGGGCGGGACTGCGGGCCCGGGCGGAGCGGGCGGATCCGGAGCGGGACCTCGCGGTGGCGCGGGAGGCAGGGACCCGGTTCGTGTGCCCCGGGGACCCCGAGTGGCCGGCGCAACTCGACGACCTCGGCGACACACGTCCCATCGGCCTGTGGGTACGGGGGCGGCCCAGCCTGCGGATATGGGCGCTGCGCTCGGTCGCCGTGGTCGGAGCCCGGGCCTGTACCGAGTACGGCGCCCATATGGCGGCCACGCTCGGCGCCGGGCTCGCCGAGCGGGGCTGGGTGGTGGTGTCGGGCGGTGCCTACGGGGTGGACGGCGCCGCGCACCGGGGCGCCCTCGGGG
>LRTP01000930.1 GCA_001550305.1 Streptomyces diastatochromogenes | reverse complement strand
CGGGCGGCGCCACCGTCGCCGTGCTGGCCTGCGGGGTCGACCGGCCCTATCCGCGCGGACACACCGAGTTGATCACCAGAATTGCCGAGCAGGGGCTGGTCGTGGGGGAGTTGCCGCCAGGTGACCATCCCACGCCGAGCAGATTCATCCTCAGGAACCGGGTCATCGCCGCGCTCACCCGGGGGACCGTGGTCGTCGAGGCCGCGTACCGCAGTGGCGCGCTGGTCACGGCGCGGGCGGCGCAGCGGCTGGGGCGGTTCGCGATGGGGGTGCCGGGCCCCGTCACCAGCGGGCTGTCGGCCGGGGTGCACGAGCTGCTGCGCGGGGAAGCGGTCCTGGTCACGGACGCCGCGGACGTCGCCGAACTGGTGGGCGACATCGGTGAGCTGGCCCCGGACCGGCGCGGGCCCGTGCTGCCGCGTGACCTGCTGGATCCGGGCGCCGGACGTGTGCTGGCCGCGTTGCCGGCGCGCGGTCTGGCGGGAGCGGAGGACATCGCCCGCGGGGCGGGGACCACCACGGACGACGCGGTCGGGAGGCTGTACGAACTCCGATCACTTGGTTTCGTCGAACGACACGGCGACGGCTGGAAGTTGACACGCCAGGCAATGATCTCGGTCCGCGGCGATCGTCACGGGTGTTGACCGAGCGTGTTCGGCCGTCCGGGCGAACGCCGACAGCCTTGGCAATTCCCGCAGTTGATGTCTCTCGGTGATCACGGAGGGCGACGAACATGCCCCCGAGGGACGCACAGCGGAACGTATCTGCGCAGGGTTGATCCGCTCCCCTTCGCGCACTGCGACGCTCCAGTCACGCTACGCTCACGTGGATTCCGACGCAGGACAGGCAACTCGACATCAGCGCGACAGCTCACTCAGGTACCCCCAGTTCACGGCAGAACGGCACAAGGCGACGAATGCCCCAGCACACCTCCGGGTCCGATCGGGCGGCGATCCCCCCAGCCGCCCGCGACGGCGGTAGCGTGCGCCCGCCCGCTCCCTCGACGCTCGACGAGTTGTGGCGGTCGTACAAGGCGACGGGGGACGAGCGGCTGCGCGAGCAGTTGATCCTGCACTACTCGCCGCTGGTGAAGTACGTCGCCGGGCGGGTGAGCGTGGGTCTGCCGGCCAATGTGGAGCAGGCCGACTTCGTCTCGTCGGGGGTGTTCGGGCTGATCGACGCGATCGAGAAGTTCGACATCGAGCGGGAGATCAAGTTCGAGACGTACGCGATCACGCGGATCCGGGGCGCGATGATCGACGAGTTGCGGGCGCTGGACTGGATCCCACGGTCGGTGCGGCAGAAGGCGCGCAATGTGGAGCGTGCGTACGCGACGCTCGAGGCGCGGCTGCGGCGGACACCGTCGGAGGGTGAGGTGGCCGCCGAGATGGGGATCGGGGTGGAGGAACTCCACGCGGTCTTCAGTCAGTTGTCGCTGGCCAACGTGGTGGCGCTGGAGGAGCTGCTGCACGTCGGCGGTGAGGGCGGTGGCCGGCTGAGTCTGATGGACACGCTGGAGGACACCGCGGCGGACAATCCGGTGGAGGTCGCCGAGGACCGGGAGCTGCGGCGGTTTCTGGCACGGGCGATCAACACGTTGCCGGAGCGGGAGAAGACCGTGGTCACGCTCTACTACTACGAGGGCCTGACGCTCGCGGAGATCGGGAACGTGCTGGGAGTGACGGAGAGCCGGGTGAGCCAGATCCACACCAAGTCGGTGCTGCAGTTGCGCGCCAAGCTGGCGAGTTTCGGGCGCTGAGCTCGAGCGGGGCAAGCTGCTGAATCGTCCCTGCCTGGTCGCCACCCCTCGCTGGCGCGTTCCTGTCGGGTGGTGGGAGTGACTGCCGTCCGGGGCGGTCCGTCCGTAAAGTGGAGGGCGTGCCAAGGATTCGAGCGGCCTCCGTGGCCGAGCACCGGTCGATGCAGCGAGCCGCCCTGCTGGACGCGGCCCGGTCCCTGCTGTCCGAGGGCGGGACGGAGGCGCTGACCTTCCCGGCCCTCGCCGAGCGCACGGGGCTCGCGCGGTCCTCGGTGTACGAGTACTTCCGGTCCCGGGCGGCCGTGGTCGAAGAGCTGTGCGAGGTGGACTTTCCGGTCTGGGCCGCGGAGGTCTCGGCGGCGATGGCCGCGGCGGACGGGCCCGAGGGCAAGATCGAGGCGTACGTTCGGCAGCAGTTGGCCCTGGTTGGGGACCGGCGGCACCGGGCTGTCGTGGCCATCTCCGCGAGCGAGCTCGACGCCGGGGCCCGGGAGAAGATCCGCGCGGCGCACGGCGGGCTGGTGGCGATGATCGTCGACGCGCTGCGGCAGATGGGCCACGCCGAGCCCCGGCTGGCCGCGATGCTCCTTCAGGGCGTGGTCGACGCGGCGGTCCGGAGGATCGAACTGGGGGCCGCGGAGGAGCCCGGCGTGATCACGGACGCCGCGGTGGGTATGGCACTACGGGGCGTACGCGGCTGAGCCCCTGCGCATCGGGTGCCCGCCGATGGGGCGACGGGGCGGACGGCCCGGCCCGGTCGGGGGGCTTTGTGCGAAGGCGTTGCTCCCCCGTGCGGATGGAGATGTCTCTCCTGCCGCGGATGGATGTGTCTCTCCTGCCGCGGGTGATTACGCCTCGCCTGACCCCACACATGTCCTGGCCCCACACCTGCGTGTCCTGACCAGCAGCCAGGCCTGAAGCGTGGCCGCGGCCCGTGGTTCTCGCGTTTCTCACGGCAGCGCGCTCGTCACCGGGAGCAGCCGGGACGGGTCCCTGCGCAGGAGCCAGGGTGGGAGCAGGGACAGGGGGTTCAAGTAGGTTCTGTCTCTTCGCAGGCCCCAGTGCAGGCATGGAGTTCCGCAGTGGGCGTCGCCCGGTTCGAGCGTGCCCAGTACCTCGCCCGCGGTCACCTCGTCACCCTGGTGCACGGTTGCCCGTACCGGGGTGAAGGTCGTGCGCAGGGGCGGAGCGCCCGTGCCCGTCAGTTCGACGGCGACCGCGCCACGCCCCGCGACCCGCCCGGCGAAGGAGACGCGGCCGGCCGCGACGGAGCGGACCGGGGCGCCCGGGGCTGCCGCGAGGTCCAACCCACGATGGCCGCGGGCATACGGCGTCGCAGGCGGGTCCCAACCCCGCAGGACCGAGGGGCGCAGACCCACCGGCCAGAAGCGGGCGAGCGACGGAACTGTCGCGTCGGGCGGCGGTGGACCGGCGGCGGACGGCGGCGCCGGACCGTTCGCCCGGGCCAGGGCTGAGGGGGTCAGCGCACCCAGCACGGTCACCGTCATTCCCAACAGCAACCCCAGCCACGTACGCACGCATCGTTTCGCTCGCATGCGAGAACGGTCCCGCATCTGGCGGATCATGGCCGGGATCTGTGGACCACCGGCCGGTTGTGGACAGCGGCGTCACCCTGCACCTTCCGGGTCCCGTACACTTCTCGTGGCGATCCGGGTCACCGGGTCGACTTCGCACGCCCCGACACCCGGCCATCAAAAGCCGGTGTCAGCGCCCCTCGGTCCCTCGTGGCAAGGCGCATCGCGGGCGTCAGGCGCGAGTGCCGTCCGGCACGCGCGGCACAACCGAGAACACCAAGGAGAACGGCCATGGCCGTCGTCACGATGCGGGAGCTGCTGGAAAGCGGCGTCCACTTCGGTCACCAGACCCGTCGCTGGAACCCGAAGATGAAGCGCTTCATCTTCACGGAGCGCAACGGCATCTACATCATCGACCTGCTCCAGTCGCTGTCGTACATCGACCGCGCCTACGAGTTCGTCAAGGAGACCGTCGCCCACGGCGGCACGGTCATGTTCGTCGGCACGAAGAAGCAGGCGCAGGAGGCCATCGCCGAGCAGGCCACCCGCGTCGGCATGCCCTACGTCAACCAGCGCTGGCTGGGCGGCATGCTCACCAACTTCTCCACCGTCTACAAGCGTCTGCAGCGCCTCAAGGAGCTCGAGCAGATCGACTTCGAGGACGTCGCCGCTTCCGGTCTGACCAAGAAGGAGCTTCTCGTGCTCTCGCGCGAGAAGGCCAAGCTGGAGAAGACCCTCGGTGGTATCCGCGAGATGCAGAAGGTGCCCAGCGCCGTCTGGATCGTGGACACCAAGAAGGAGCACATCGCGGTCGGTGAGGCCCGGAAGCTCAACATCCCGGTCGTCGCCATCCTCGACACCAACTGCGACCCCGACGAGGTCGACTACAAGATCCCGGGCAACGACGACGCGATCCGCTCCGTCACCCTGCTCACCCGCGTGATCGCCGACGCCGTCGCCGAGGGCCTCATCTCCCGCTCCGGTGCCGGCAAGGCCGAGGGTGACAAGGCCGCGGGCGAGCCGCTCGCCGCGTGGGAGCGCGACCTGCTCGAGGGCGAGAAGAAGGCCGACGACGCCGAGGTCCAGACCTCCGCCGAGACGGAGAAGGTCGCCGACGCCGAGCAGGCCGAGGTTGTCGCCGAGGCCGAGGCCGAGGCCGTTGTCGAGGCCCCGGCCGCCGAGGCCCCCGTCGCCGAGGCCCCGGCCGCGGACGCCGAGCAGGCCTGACCCCTCACCCCTTCGGGTCACGAACGGCGGGGGCACACCGAGCCCCCGCCGTTCCGCCCGTAGATCTTCAGACTCCGAGAGAGATTCCAGGAATCATGGCGAACTACACCGCCGCCGACGTCAAGAAGCTCCGTGAGCTCACCGGCGCCGGCATGATGGACTGCAAGAAGGCGCTTGACGAGGCCGACGGCAACGTCGACAAGGCCGTCGAGGCGCTGCGCATCAAGGGCCAGAAGGGCGTCGCCAAGCGCGAAGGCCGCTCCGCCGAGAACGGCGCCGTGGTCTCCATCATCGCTGACGACAACTCCTCCGGTGTCCTGGTCGAGCTGAAGTGCGAGACGGACTTCGTCGCCAAGGGTGAGAAGTTCCAGACCGTCGCCAACGAGATCGCCCAGCACGTCGTCAAGACGTCGCCGGCCGACATCGAGGCGCTGCTCGGCTCCGAGATCGAGCCCGGCAAGACGGTTCAGGCGTTCGTCGACGAGGCCAACGCCAACCTGGGCGAGAAGATCGTCCTGGACCGCTTCGCCCAGTTCTCCGGTGCCTACGTGACCGCGTACATGCACCGCACCATGCCCGACCTGCCCCCGCAGATCGGTGTCCTGGTCGAGCTGGACAAGGCCGACGCCGACCTCGCCAAGGGTGTCGCGCAGCACATCGCCGCCTTCGCGCCGAAGTACCTCTCCAAGGAGGACGTCCCGGCCGAGGTCGTCGAGTCCGAGCGCCGCGTCGCTGAGGAGACCACCCGCGCCGAGGGCAAGCCCGAGGCCGCCCTCCCGAAGATCGTCGAGGGTCGCGTCAACGGCTTCTTCAAGGAGGCCACCCTCCTCGGTCAGCCGTACGCGCTCGACAACAAGAAGTCCGTCCAGAAGGTCCTGGACGAGGCCGGTGTCACCCTGAAGCGCTTCGTGCGCATCAAGGTCGGCATCTGAGTCCGTACCGCGATCGACGCGCGGCCCCTATAGGGTCGGCAGCAGTCGTCCGCGTACGCCGACACGCGCGCGTGCGTGACGGACGACAGCAGATCTGACGAGGAGGCCATTGCCGCGTATGGGAGACAACACCCCACCGGCAATGGCCTTCTTCGTATGTGCACCATGAGGAGATCTCCATGACCACCACCCAGGCCGACAAGGGCGAGAAGACCGACGACGGCAAAGGCGCGGGCCGCTTTCTGCTGAAGCTTTCCGGCGAGGCGTTCGCCGGAGGCGGCGGACTGGGCGTCGACCCCGACGTGGTGCACAAGATCGCCCGCGAGATCGCGGCCGTCGTGCGCGGCGGCGCCCAGATCGCCGTCGTCATCGGCGGCGGCAACTTCTTCCGCGGCGCCGAGCTCCAGCAGCGCGGCATGGACCGGGCCCGGTCCGACTACATGGGCATGCTCGGCACGGTCATGAACTGCCTCGCCCTCCAGGACTTCCTGGAGAAGGAAGGCATCGACAGCCGCGTGCAGACCGCCATCACCATGGGCCAGGTCGCCGAGCCGTACATCCCGCTGCGCGCCGTACGGCACCTGGAGAAGGGCCGTGTGGTCATCTTCGGCGCCGGTATGGGCATGCCGTACTTCTCCACCGACACCACCGCCGCCCAGCGCGCCCTGGAGATCGACGCCGAGGCCCTGCTGATGGGCAAGAACGGCGTGGACGGGGTCTACGACTCCGACCCCAAGACCAACCCCGAGGCCGTCAAGTTCGACTCGCTCGGCTACGGCGAGGTCATCACGCGCGACCTCAAGGTCGCCGACATGACCGCCATCACGCTGTGCCGCGACAACAAGCTGCCGATCCTGGTCTTCGAGCTCCTGGCGGAGGGCAATATCGCTCGGGCCGTCAAGGGTGAGAAGATCGGCACACTCGTGGGTGACCAAAGCGGCCGGGCCTGACCGGGACCGACCTCGGCCGGGGACAAGTCCGGGCCGAGGATGGACCCTGACCGGGGGATGGACAATGTCCTGCCGGTCCGGAACCGTGCAGGAATAAGACGCGACGCAGCCGGCCGCCACCCCGACGAGGAGCAGCTGCCGGGCCTACTCAAGACACGCAGGAGCAAGTGGTGATCGAAGAGACCCTCCTCGAGGCCGAGGAGAAGATGGAGAAGGCCGTCGTGGTCGCCAAGGAGGACTTCGCCGCGATCCGCACCGGCCGTGCGCACCCGGCGATGTTCAACAAGATCGTGGCCGACTACTACGGCGCGCTGACGCCGATCAACCAGCTGGCCTCGTTCTCGGTGCCGGAGCCGCGCATGGCCGTGGTGACCCCGTTCGACAAGAGCGCGATGCGCAACATCGAGCAGGCGATCCGCGACTCCGACCTGGGCGTCAACCCGAGCAACGACGGCAACATCATCCGAGTGGTGTTCCCCGAGCTGACCGAGGAGCGCCGCAAGGACTACATCAAGGTCGCCAAGACCAAGGGCGAGGACGCCAAGGTGTCCATCCGCTCGGTCCGCCGCAAGGCCAAGGACGCCATCGACAAGCTGATCAAGGACGGCGAGGTCGGCGAGGACGAGGGCCGTCGCGCGGAGAAGGAGCTCGACGACACCACCGCGAAGTACGTGGCTCAGGTGGACGAGCTCCTGAAGCACAAGGAAGCGGAGCTGCTCGAGGTCTGATGAACGACTCTTCCTGGGGGGCGCCGCCACAAGCCGGGTACTGGGGGCCGTCCGAGCAGGGGCCTGTCCAGGGGGCAGCCCCGGCGGGTCCCGCATACGATGCGCATAACGCGCAGCAGACTCGCCCCATGCCCATCGTGCCCGACGTACCCGCACATGGCGGAGACCAGGATGACGACCGGGGGGCCGCTCGGCTGAGCGGCCCCCTGTTCCGCGACGACACCCCGTCGGCGGGATCCCTCGGGACCTCGTCGCAGAAGCCGCAGGAGCCCATGCCCAGCCCCGTCCCACAGCCCGCGCCCGCACCGCAGAAGAAGAGTGCGGGACGCGATCTGGGTGCCGCGATAGGGGTCGGCGTCGGGCTCGGCGCGGTGATCGTCGCGTCGTTGTTCGTCGTCAAGGCCGTGTTCGTCGGGGTCATAGCGGTCGCCGTGGTGGTGGGCCTGTGGGAGCTCACGTCACGGCTCGAGGAGCGCAAGGGCATCAAGGCGCCGCTCGTCCCGCTCGCGGTGGGCGGTGCGGCGATGGTCGTCTCCGGCTACGTCCGGGGCGCCGAGGGCGCGTGGGTGGCGATGGCGCTCACCGCGCTGGCGGTCCTGGTCTGGCGGATGACGGAACCGCCCGAGGGCTATCTCAAGGACGTCACGGCCGGCGTCTTCGCGGCCTTTTACGTGCCGTTCCTGGCGACGTTCGTGGCCATGATGCTGACCGCCGACGACGGTCCGCGCCGCGTCCTGACGTTCCTGCTGCTGACGGTCGTCAGCGACACGGGCGCGTACGCGATCGGCTGGCGCTTCGGCAAGCACAAGCTGGCGCCGCGCATCAGCCCCGGCAAGACCCGTGAGGGCCTGTTCGGTGCGGTCACCTTCGCGATGGTCGGGGGCGCGCTGTGCATGCAGTACCTGATCGAGGACGGCACGTGGTGGCAGGGGCTGATCCTGGGCTTCGCGGTCGCGGCCACCGCCACGCTCGGCGACCTCGGCGAGTCCATGATCAAGCGGGACCTGGGCATCAAGGACATGGGCACCCTGTTGCCGGGCCACGGCGGGATCATGGACCGGCTGGACTCGCTCCTGCCGACGGCGCCGGTGGTCTGGCTGCTGCTGGTGCTCTTCGTGGGATCCGGCTGACCCGCGCGCATGCTACTGAGGGGCTCGTCGTCCACGGGACGGCGGGCCCCTTTTCGTCGGGCGGCCGACGACTTCTCGCCGGGTGGCCGACGGCCCGGGGTCAGTGGTGACCCAGTCCACCGCTGCCGAACGAGCCGCTGCCGCCGTCGTGCCAGCGCTCGCGCTTCTGCGACGGGCTCGTACGGGTCGACATGTGGGTCAGCTCGTACGGGGTGAGAGCGTGCTGGCCCTTGGCCACCTTGGGTACCTCGGCGGGCTCCCGGACCTCCCGCATCTCGCGGACCGGACCCCCCTGCGGTACATGCGGCTGTTCCTCGGCGCGTGGCAGACGCGGTGCGCGGGTCCGCATACGGCAGCTCAGCCAGAAGCTCCCGCCCAGGAGTGTGATGAGTGCCACGGCGATCAAGAACAGCGCGAGGCTGATCAGACCGCTGGGCTCCGCCAAATACATCGATGCAGTACTCATATAAGGCAAATACCCTCAAATTCCCCAACGAACCGACCACCCCGACAGCCACCCCGACCGCCCCGACAGCCGCCCCGACCGCGCCGGACGCCTGGCCGGACGCGTGATCAGACGAAAGCCTCTGTCCTCGGCGGAATGTGGATCTGGTGGCAAGGGCGGCCCCCTGCCCGGCTCGCGGCCCAGGTCACGCAATTCGATCTGCGACACTGGTATGGCCATGCCTAAGCCCGGAGAACTCACATTCGTCGCCCCCCGCGGAGCCAAGAAGCCGCCGCGGCACCTCGCCGACCTCACGCCCGCCGAGCGCAAAGAGGCGGTTGCCGCGATCGGTGAGAAGCCGTTTCGCGCCAAGCAGCTCTCGCAGCACTACTTCGCGCGGTACGCGCACGACCCCGCGGAGTGGACGGACATCCCGGCCGCCGCGCGCGGCAAGCTCCAGGAGGCGCTGCTTCCCGAGCTGATGACGGTCGTGCGGCATCTGTCGACCGACCAGGACACCACGCGCAAGACGCTGTGGCGCCTGTTCGACGGCACACTCGTCGAGTCCGTGCTGATGCGCTACCCGGACCGGGTGACCATGTGCATCAGCTCGCAGGCGGGCTGCGGGATGAACTGCCCGTTCTGCGCCACCGGACAGGCCGGCCTGGACCGGAACCTGTCCACGGGCGAGATCGTGCACCAGATCGTGGACGGGATGCGGGCTCTCAGGGACGGCGAGATCCCGGGTGGCCCGGCGCGGCTGAGCAACATCGTCTTCATGGGCATGGGCGAGCCGCTCGCCAACTACAAGCGGGTCGTGGGCGCCATCCGCGCGCTCACCGACCCCGAGCCGGACGGGCTCGGGCTCTCGCAGCGCGGGATCACCGTGTCGACGGTCGGGCTGGTGCCCGCCATCCACCGGTTCTCCGACGAGGGCTTCAAGTGCCGCCTCGCCATCTCGCTGCACGCCCCGGACGACGAGCTGCGCGACACCCTCGTCCCCGTCAACACGCGGTGGAAGGTGCGCGAGGTGCTGGACGCCGGTTGGGAGTACGCGGCCAAGTCCGGGCGCCGCCTGTCCATCGAGTACGCCCTCATCCGGGACATCAACGACCAGGCATGGCGTGGTGACCGGCTCGGGCGGCTGCTCAGGGGCAAGCCCGTGCACGTCAACCTCATCCCGCTGAACCCGACACCGGGTTCGAAGTGGACCGCCTCGCGGCCCGAGGACGAGAAGGCGTTCGTCGAGGCGATCGCGGCTCACGGGGTGCCGGTGACCGTCCGGGACACCCGGGGCCAGGAGATCGACGGAGCCTGTGGTCAGCTCGCCGCCACCGAGCGGTAATCTGGCGAGGTCCAACCACATCTTCATATTCCGACAGGGGAGCGCCACAGCGCTGAGAGTGCGGTAGCCGGAGCACCGGTGGGCCGCAGACCCTCTGAACCTTGCCCAGGTCATTCTGGGTAGGAAGTTCGGGCATCACTCAAGCTGTTGCGCCCTGCCCGGGAACCTTCCGAGGATCCCGGGCAGGGCCGCGTCTCTTCCTGGTCATCCCAGGAGGAATTCAGTGATCACCAAGAGGACGACCACGGCCGTCGTCATCGGACTGGGCCTCGTCACGCTGTCCGCGTGCGGGTCCTCCGACAGCGCCGGTGCCGGGGACTCCAAGACCGTCACGCTCGTCAGCCACGACTCGTGGGCCGTGTCGAAGAGCGTGCTGGAGGACTTCGAGAAGCAGTCCGGGTACAAGGTCAGGGTCCTCAAGGACGGCGACGCCGGGCAGGCCGTCAACAAGGCCATCCTCACCAAGGACAACCCGCAGGGCGACGTCTTCTTCGGCGTCGACAACACCCTGCTGTCCCGCGCGCTCGACAACGGGCTGTTCCAGTCGTACGAGGCCAAGGGCTCCGACCAGATCGTCCAGCAGTACCGGATCGACCAGGACAGGCACCGGGTCACGCCCATCGACTCCGGTGACATCTGCGTCAACTACGACAAGGCCTACTTCAGCACGCACAAGCTGGCCCCGCCGGCCTCCTTCGACGACCTGATCAAGCCCGCGTACAAGAACCTCCTCGTCACCGAGAACGCGGCCACGTCCTCGCCCGGCCTCGGCTTCCTGCTCGGGACCGCCGCGAAGTACGGGGACGACGGGTGGCAGGACTACTGGAAGAAGCTCAAGGCCAACGGCGTGAAGGTGGTCGACGGCTGGGAGCAGGCGTACAACGACGAGTTCTCAGGGTCCGCGGGCGGCAAGAAGGCCAAGGCCGACCGGCCGCTGGTCGTCTCGTACGCCTCCTCCCCGCCCGCCGAGGTGATCTACGCGGACCCGAAGCCGAAGACCGCGCCGACCGGGGTCGCGAGCGGCA
This sequence comes from Streptomyces diastatochromogenes, assembly GCA_001550305.1. Taxonomy (GTDB): domain Bacteria; phylum Actinomycetota; class Actinomycetes; order Streptomycetales; family Streptomycetaceae; genus Streptomyces; species Streptomyces mirabilis_D. The sequence continues at coordinate 5,359 of LRTP01000930.1, read as the reverse complement.
CCTGCTTCCGCCAGGTCGAGTACGCGGGGCTGCTGAGCAACGCGAAGAACACGAAGGGCGGCAAGGCGCTTCTCGACTTCCTCATCGGCGTCACGTTCCAGGACGACATGCCGCTGAACATGTTCGTGTACCCGGTCCGCGAGACCGCCAAGGTGCCCGAGGAGTTCGTGAAGTTCGGCCCGCAGGCCAAGGACCCCGAGACCCTGGCGCCCGCCAAGATCGCCGACAACCGTGACCAGTGGGTCAAGTCGTGGACCTCGCTCGTACTGAAGTAGCGCCTCGAAAGAGCCGCAAGGAGAGCGCGACGCGGATGGGGCTGATGGCCCTGCCCGTCGCGTTCTTCGCCGTCTTCTTCGCCTATCCCGTCACCGCGATCGTCGCCCGTGGCCTCAAGACCGACGGGGCCTGGCGGTTCGGACGGATCGGTGAGGTGCTCGCTCAGTCCGACATCCGGCACGTCCTGTGGTTCACCACCTGGCAGGCGCTCGCCTCCACGGCGCTCACGCTGCTGATCGCGCTCCCCGGCGCGTATGTCTTCGCGCGCTTCGACTTCAGGGGCAAGCAGGTGCTGCGGGCGGTGGTGACCGTCCCGTTCGTACTGCCGACGGTCGTGGTCGGTACGGCGTTCCTGGCCCTGGTGGGCCGGGGCGGACTCCTCGACCAGCTGTGGGGCGTACGGCTGGACACCACCGTCTGGGCGATTCTGCTCGCGCACGTCTTCTTCAACTACGCGGTGGTCGTACGGACCGTCGGCGGGCTCTGGTCGCAGCTCGACCCGCGTCAGGAGGAGGCCGCGCGGATGCTGGGTGCCTCCCGGTTCGCGGCCTGGCGCAAGGTGACGCTGCCGGCGCTGAGCCCGGCCGTGGCCGCCGCCGCGCTGATGGTCTTCCTGTTCACCTTCACCTCGTTCGGTGTGGTGCAGATCCTCGGCGGCCCGACCTTCTCCACCCTCGAGGTCGAGATCTACCGGCAGACCTCGGAGATCTTCGACCTCGCGACCGCGGCGGTGCTGACGATCGTCCAGTTCGTGGCGGTCGGCGCGATCCTCGCCGTGCACGCCTGGACCGTACGCCGCCGGGAGACCGCCCTGCGCCTGGTGGCTCCGGACGTGACCGTACGCAGGCCACGCGGTGCCGGCCAGTGGGCGCTGCTGGGCGGGGTCCTGGCGAGCATCCTCGTTCTTCTCGTCCTGCCGCTCGGGGTACTGGTCCAGCGGTCCCTGGACGCACCCGGCGGCTACGGATTCGCCTACTACAAGGCGTTGACCTCGTCCGACAGCGGAATCTTCCTGGTGGCGCCGATCGCGGCGATCGGCAACTCGCTGGAGTACGCGCTGGCCGCCACCGCCATCGCCGTCGTGATCGGCGGTCTGGCGGCCGCGGCCCTCACCAGGCGGACCGGGCGTCTCGTCCGGGGTTTCGACGCGCTGCTGATGCTGCCGCTCGGCGTGTCCGCCGTGACCGTCGGGTTCGGCTTCCTGATCGCGCTCGACGAACCGCCGCTGGATCTGCGCTCCTCCTGGATCCTGGTGCCGCTCGCGCAGGCTCTGGTGGGCGTCCCCTTCGTCGTACGCACCATGCTGCCGGTGCTGCGGGCGGTGGACGGACGGCTCCGGGAGGCAGCCGCCGTCCTCGGAGCCTCGCCCTGGCGGGTGTGGCGGGAGGTCGATCTGCCGATGGTGCGGCGGGCGCTGCTGATCGCGGCGGGGTTCGCCTTCGCCGTGTCGCTGGGCGAGTTCGGGGCGACGGTCTTCATCGCGCGGCCCGACAACCCGACCCTGCCGGTCGCCGTGGCCCGGCTGCTCGGGCGCGCGGGTGACCTCAACTACGGCCAGGCGATGGCCCTTTCGACGATCTTGATGGTGGTGTGCGCGGTGGCCCTGCTGCTTTTGGAACGCATCCGCACCGACCGGACGGGGGAGTTCTGATGGCGCGATTCGCGAAACAGGCGACGGAGGAGACGCAGGAGACGCAGGAGGGGACGACGGAGCATCCCCGGACACGGACCCGGACACGGACCCCTACCTGGACCGAGACCCAGACCCAGACCCGGACGCACGACGCCCTGCTGAGGGTCGAGGCCGCGACCGTACGCTTCGGCGGTCGGCCGGTGCTCGACGACGTCGGCCTCGACGTCGCCGAGCACGAGATCGTGTGTGTGCTCGGACCGAGCGGCAGCGGCAAGTCCACGCTGCTGCGGGCGGTGGCCGGACTGCAGTCGCTCGACACCGGCCGCGTGCTACTGGCGGGACGCGACCAGGCCGGGGTGCCCGCGCACAAGCGGGGCGTCGGGCTGATGTTCCAGGACCACCAGCTCTTCCCGCAGCGGGACGTGGGCGGCAATGTCGCCTTCGGGCTGCGGATGCATGGCGCGTCGAAGGAGCAACAGGGCGCACGGGTCGAGGAGTTGCTGGAGCTGGTGGGGCTGCCCGGAGCCCGGGCACGCGCCGTCGCCGCCCTCTCCGGCGGTGAGCAGCAGCGGGTCGCGCTGGCCCGTGCGCTCGCCCCGCGCCCCCGGCTGCTGATGCTCGACGAGCCGCTCGGCCAGCTGGACCGTTCGCTGCGCGAACGGCTGGTCGTCGAACTCCGGCAGCTCTTCGGCGAGTTGGGCACGACGGTGCTCGCCGTCACCCACGACCAGGGCGAGGCCTTCGCGCTCGCCGACCGGGTCGTGGTGATGCGTGAGGGACGGATCGCCCAGTCCGGCACGCCACTTGAGGTCTGGCAGTACCCGGCGGACGAGTTCGTGGCCCGTTTCCTCGGCTTCGACAACGTGGTCGCGGCGACGGTGCGCGATCGGCTCGCGGACACCCCGTGGGGGAAGGTCCCGGTGCCGGAGGGCACCGCGCAGGGCCCCGGCACGCTTCTCGTGCGGCCCGCTGGGGTGCGGCTGGTCGACCCCGCGGACGGGCTGCGCTGCACCGTGGCCGCACGCACCTTCCGGGGCACCCACGTCGCCGTACAGCTGAAGCCGGAAGGCGCGCCGCCCATCGAGGCGGCGTGCGCGCTGCGGGAGGCGCCCGCGCCCGGTGACGAGGTCGGTGTGGCGTTCGAGGCAGCCGAAATCGTGGTGCTCGGGGAGCCGTCGGCGCCATAGGGTGCGGATCATGACGCTACTCGCACATGACCGCTACTGCGATGCCGTCGAGCTGGAGGTGCGGCGGCTGAGGGACGTGGTGACGTCCGGGGCCGACCTGTCCGCGACCGTGCCGACCTGCCCGGACTGGTCGCTGGAGCGGCTCGTGCGGCACACGGGCGGAGCGCTGCGCTGGGTCGAGCTCATCGTCCGCACGAAGGCGCAGGAGAACGTCCCCGACGAGCAGGTGCCGCTCCTTGAGGGACCCGCCGCCGAGGGCGACCCCGCCGCGCTGGACGCCTGGCTCGCCGAGACCGGCGAGATGCTCGTCGCCGCGCTGCGCGAGGCGGGGCCCGACACCAAGGTGTGGGCCTGGGCCGGGGACCTCAGCTCCGGCTTCTGGGCCCGCCGGATGACGCACGAGCTGGTGATCCACCGGGCCGACGCCACGCTGGCGGCCGGGCTGCCGTACGAGGTGGCGCCCGATGTGGCCGCGGACGCGATCGACGAGTGGCTGGGGATCATCGAGTTCGTGCAGCGGACGCGGCCGCACGACGCCGCCGCGGCCGAACTGCGCGGCCCGGGCCGCAGCATCCACCTGCACGCCACCGACACCCCGCCCGAACTCGACGCCGAGTGGGTCGTCGAGCTCACCGAGGGGGGTGTCGTCTGGCGCCGGGACCACGAGAAGGCGACCGTCGCGCTGCGCGGCCCGCTCACCGACATCCTGCTCGCCTTCTACCGCCGACTGCCGCTGGACGACGGGCGGTTGGAGGTGCTGGGGGAGCGGGAGCTGCTGGACTTCTGGCTGGAGCGGGCGACCTTCGGCTAGCCGGCGTACCCGGACAGGCGTGTGGCCCGCCCCCTTCGAGAGGGACGGGCCACACGTTTCACGCAGACGTACGGTGTGCGGTTCAGCTCGACTTCGAGGCGCCGCGGCGACGCATGCCGAGGAACACCGCTCCGCCGCCGACCACCACGAGGGCACCGGCGATACCGGCGATCATCGGCGTGTTGGAGTTCGCACCGGTCTCGGCGAGGTTGGAGCTACCGGCCGCGGGGGACGGGGCGTTGTCGCCCGGCGTCGCGGGCGCGGCGCTGCTCTCCGACTCCGACGGGTTCGCGGAAGGCGTCCCCGAGGAGGCGGGCGACGACGGGGTCTCCGACGGCTTCGGGGTCTCCGAGGTCGACGGCGACGGCGACTCGGTCGCGCAGGCCGTGGACGGAGCGGTCACGTTCGTCGGGATGTCCTTGTCGACCTGGTTTCCGGCCTTGACGTGGACGCGGTACGTGGCGTTCGGCTTCCAGTCCTCGGCGAAGGTGATGGTGACACCCTGGCGCGAGCCCTCGACGTCCTGCTCGCCGACCTTCTTCGCGTCGGCGCCGTTGGACTCCAGGAACACGGAGACGGTCGCCTTGGTGCCGGAGGCGTCCACGTCGGTGACGGAGATGATGCCCTTGGTGCCGTCGCACTTGGCTTCGGCGGAGAACTCACTGATGTTGCAGGCAAGGGCGTTGCCCGCGGCGCCGAGCGCGAGCGCGGCCGTGGCGGAGGCAACACCGAGGATTCGCACGGAACGTGCGGTACGGCGAGATATGGACACGATTGCCCTTCACAGAATGCGCAACTGCGGGGGGTTTAAGGGGGGTTCTGCTGTGTCAACAGGGCCCCCTCGGGCCTCACAGGTTTATAAGTGCCACCTAAGGACTGTCAATGCATATGCCCAGCCGTGTCACCGGCTTTGCCTTGTCATTAACCGCCGAGGCGTTTGAGCGCCTCCGGGACCTCCTCGATCCGGTCCACCAGTGCGATCCGGGACGCCATCGACCGTTCGCGGGCAAGGGATTGGAGAAGGGGCCAAGTGGGGTGTTTCTCGGTCCAATGCGCACGGTTAACGAGAACCATGGGGGTGGGCTCACCGCGCGACTCGTAGTAGTTCGGGGTCGCGTTGTCGAAGATCTCCTGTACGGTCCCGGCGGCGCCCGGCAGGAAGACGACACCCGCGTTCGAGCGGGCCAACAGACCGTCCTCCCGGGTCGCGTTGGCGAAGTACTTGGCGATGTGGGCGGCGAAGGCGTTCGGCGGCTCGTGGCCGTAGAACCAGGTCGGGATGCCGACGGAGGGGCCGCCGTCCGGCCAGCGCTCGCGCACGGCGAAGGCGGCGCGCGCCCAGTCGCCGATGGAGGGGGTGAACGAGGGTGCCTCGGCGAGGAGCCGGAGCGCCTCGGTGAGCATCTCGTCGTCGAACGGGGCGGCGTACGCGCCGAGGTTCGCCGCCTGCAT
>LRTP01000929.1 GCA_001550305.1 Streptomyces diastatochromogenes | reverse complement strand
GCCGCCGGTGGCGACCGTGAGCCCGGCACGCGCCAGTTCGCGCCCCAGGCGGGCGGCGCCCTCGTACGCCTCCGTGCCGCGTGCCATCGCGTGACCGCCCATCACGCCCACCACTCGGGTGCCGACGAGGAGTTCGTCGAGCGCGTCCGACACCGAGTCGTCGTGCATCGCGCGCAGCATCGACGCGTAGACGTCGCCGTCGGCCTTGGTCTGCTGGAACCAGGCGTACGCGCGGGCGTCCGGGGTCGTCTCGTAGCCGTCGTCGAGCGACGCGAAGAGCTCGTCCGGGGAGTAGAGCAGCCCGCGGTAGGGGTCGAAGGGCAGTCCGGGTATGGGCGGGAAGACGAGCGCGCCGGTGACCCGTACTCGCGCCGCCGCCTCGGAGTCCATCGGGCAGCCGAGGAAGACGGCACCCGTGGTGTCCACGGCGAGCAGGGTGTCCGTACGGTCCGTCAGATCCACGGCCTGGACGCGGAAACGGGCCAGCGAGCCGTGCTCCGAGACGACCTTGTCGAACTCGGCGAGGGACTCGATCTCGCGGTCATGGGCGGAGTGAAGGGGAGTTGGCTGCACGCGGCCATGCTAGGGGTGTGACCTTCGGCGGCGGGCGGCGGTCTCCTGCTCCGGAGAGGGCTGTCGCTCCGGAGTGGGGCTCCCTCCTAATCCAGTGTGCAAGCAGTTCGCCCCGGGCCCGCGCAAGGGACCGGGCGGTGGCTTGTGCAGGACAGCGGATGCCTGGATCCCCCCTGGTCTGCAAGACCTCCTCAAAGAGCGGCGTCGCTGTCCGTTTCGGGGCTCGCGGTGATGACGCGGGCGCCGGGCTGATGCCTCCGTTTCCCCGGGCCCGTGAGGCCTCTGTCAAGAGCGGCGCAGCCCGGCGCCTTCGTGACTACCGCGAAACTCGCGGCGACTGCTCGGACGTTGATTGTCACGGCGCGAGCCCGCTCCAGGGTCGACTCTTGTTCATCCGCGAGCCCGTGAGCTCTGCAGAAAGATCGAGCCCCTGCGGTGCGCTGGTGTCGCGAACGGCTACTGAGATGGCGGACCAACGAGTCCTTGGATTAGGGCGCCGCGTGACCCGCATGTGCTCGTGACCTGCGCAGACAGATGAATTTGGGAGGACAGCTTGACCGTGTTCTGCGGCATCGACTGGGCGGAGCGCCACCACGACGTCGCCCTCGTCGACGAAACCGGCACCCTGCTGGCCAAGGCTCGCATCAGCGACGATGCGGCCGGCTACAGCAAGCTCCTGGCCCTCCTCGCCGAGCACGGTGACAGCCCCGAAGATCCGATACCGGTGGCCATCGAGACCAGCCACGGCCTCCTGGTCTCCACCCTGCGCACCGGCAGACGCCCGGTCTTCGCGATCAACCCGCTGGCCGCCGCCCGCTACCGCGACCGCCACGGCGTCAGCCGCAAGAAGTCCGACCCTGGCGACGCCCTGGTCCTGGCGAACATCCTGCGCACCGACATCCACGCCCACCGGCCCCTGTCGGCCGACTCCGAACTCGCCCAGGCCATCACGGTCTTGGCCCGAGCCCAGCAGGACGCCGTCTGGAGCCGGCAGCAGGTCGCCAATCAGGTCCGCTCGCTCCTGCGCGAGTACTACCCTGCTGCTCTGCTGGCCTTTCAGGGCAAACAAGGTGGTCTGACCAGGGCCGATGCCCGCGTCGTCCTCACTCTGGCCCCGACCCCGGCCAAGGCCGCGAAGCTCACCCTCGCCCAGCTGCGGGCCGCTCTCAAACGCAGCGGCCGCCTCCGCGGCTGCGACACGGAGGCCGAGCGACTACGCGATGTCTTCCGCGCCGAGTACGCCCACCAGCTTCCCGTCGTCGAGGAGGCCTTCGGCCACCAACTCCTGGCCCTGCTCAAGCAGCTGGACGCCACTTGCCAGGCTGCGGACGACCTCGCGGAGGCTGCCACAGCCGCCTTTCACCAGCACGCCGACAGCGAGATCCTGCTCAGCTTTCCCGGCCTGGGGCCCATGCTCGGAGCCCGCGTGTTCGCGGAGCTGGGCGATGACCGGGCCCGGTTCGCCGACGCCAGAGCCCTGAAGTCTTACGCCGGATCCGCGCCTATCACCCGGGCCTCCGGCAAGAAGCGCTTCGTCGGCCGTCGCTTCGTCAAGAACAACCGTCTCATCAACGCCGGCTTCCTCTGGGCCTTCGCTGCCCTCACCGCTTCTCCCGGAGCCAACGCGCACTACCGACGCCGACGCGAACACGGAGACTGGCACGCCGCCGCCCAACGTCACCTGCTGAACCGCTTCCTTGGCCAGCTCCATCACTGCCTCAAAAATCGGCAGCTCTTCGACGAGCAGCACGCCTTCGCACCACTCCTACCACCCTCGGCCGAGCAGGCGGCTTGACTTCTTGGCCCCCTGAGATGTCTTTGAGGGGGACACGCGCGTAGGTGCCCCCCGGGGGGGTGCTCAGCTCTGGACCGCGGCCGGGTCCATCCACATGACCTCCCACGTGTGGCCGTCCAGGTCGTCGAAGGTGCGGCCGTACATGAAGCCGTGGTCCTGGGCCTCCCGAGTCCCCGAGCCGCCCGCCGCGAGGGCCTTGTCGCAGAGCTCGTCGACCTTCTCGCGGCTCTCGGCGCTCAGACACAGCAGCACCTCGCTGGTCTTCGTCGCGTCCGCGATCTCCTTCTTCGTGAAGTCCGCGTAGCGCTGCTTGCTCAGCAACATCGCGATGATCGTGTCGCTGATGACGACACAGGCGCAGTCGTCCGTCGTGAACTGCGGGTTGATCGTGTAGCCGAGCTCGGTGAAGAACTTCTTCGAGGTGTCGACGTCGTTCACGGCGAGGTTCACGAAGATCATCTGCTGGTACATGAGGGGTCTCTCCCGGTGAGGGCGAAGTGATGTGGTGCCGTTCGCAGAGGTAGACCGCCACTGCGCGCGGAACTCATCGCCCGGCGGGAAAGAAACGGGAAGGAAGCTGAAGGAAGCTGAAGGAAGCGGGAAGTAAGCACGGAGGAAGCAAGGAGGAAGCAGGTACGCGTGTTCAGCGCACCAGCGGCGCCGCCGCCAGTTCCGCGACCACCCAGGTCAGCGGGCCGAACGCGGCGAGCAGCGCGCCCGCGCGGAGCAGCGCGGCGCCTCGCAGCACCGTGG
>LRTP01000093.1 GCA_001550305.1 Streptomyces diastatochromogenes | reverse complement strand
CGTGGGCCTCGGCGGGGTGCGCTAACTGCGCGGCCTGGACCGGGAAGGCCTCGACTCCGGGGTGTGCCTGTCCGTACGAGTCGTGCGCGGCGTGCGCCACCCGCGCCTGGGCCTCGGCGGCGGCGTGGGCGGCGGACACCACGAGGGGCTCCGGGGCGAACTCGGGCTGCGCGGCCTCCGCGAGGGACGCGGGCTCCACGCCGGTGTCCGCCGACTGGAACTCGGGTTCCGGGGTGTGGACACCGGCCTCCGGGAACCGGGCGTCCTGGGCCGGGAACTGTGACGCCTGGTCCACCGCGTGGGCGACGGGCTCGGCGAGGTGGGTGGCCTGGTCCGCGAGTCGGGGGGCCTGTTCGGTGGCCTGCGGCTCGGCCGCGGGCGTCGACTGCGGGTCCTGCGCGGGCTGGAGCACCTGCTCGGTCGCCAACGGCTCCCCCGCCTCGGAAACCTGTGCCGGGGTGTCGGCCAGGTGCCCGGCGGTGTCGTCCGCGGTCGGGGCCAGGTGCGGAAGGTCCTGGGCGACCGGGAAGTGTGTCGAAGCCGCGGTGGCCGCCGGGTCCTCGGGGGCCGGGAAGCCGTCCGTCGCGGGCACGGTCTCAGGGCCCGGCGCCACCTCGAAGCTCTGCTCGGCCTCAGGGCCGGGCGCCACCTCGAAGCCCTGCTCGGCCTCGAGGCCCGGCCCGGTCTCGGGGCTCGGTGCAACCTCCACCGCCTGCTGGACGAAGTGACCCTCCGACGCCTCGGGCATGTGGGCCGCCTCCGGAGCCTGGGGCGCCTGCGCGAATCCCTGGGCCTCGGCCCCCTCGACCGCCTCCGCGGCCTGAGGAGCCGGGGCGAATTCCGCGGGCTCGGCGACCTCCGCCTCCGGCGCCGTCAGCTCCTCGGCGACCGCTCCGGTCTCGGGGCCCTGGACGGCCGACGGGACGACCGTTTCTGCGGCCGCCTCCTCGGGACCCACCGGCGGCGCTCCCCACGGCACCGCGCCCTGCGGCGGGATCTCGGAGAGCTGCGACACGTCGAGGTACTCGGGACCGGTCGTCGGGGGACCCGCGTGCCGTACCGGAGTTGGGGGAGTCACGGGGTTGATCGGGGTGGCCATGGGCGCGGCGGCGGGGCCGCGGTCGGCGAGCGAGCGCACCGGGCTCGCGGAGCCGTCCGGAGTC
>LRTP01000928.1 GCA_001550305.1 Streptomyces diastatochromogenes | reverse complement strand
ACGGGCGCGAGGCACCACAGGAGCCGGAGCAGCGCGCCGGCCGAGGGGTCCGGGTGCGCCAGCGCGTACCCCAGCGTGCACAGCAGCAGGAAGCCGGTGCCCGCCGAGGCGGCGGCGACCAGGAGTCTGCGCAGCTGGACGAGGGAGTGGGCCCCGCGGGCTAGACGGAGAGCGAGCACGCGGCCCGGCCTTCCGCCTCGACGACCGGGGGCAGGTGGAGGGTGTTTACGCGCCGTCCGTCGAGCAGCGAGATGGTGCGGTCGGCGAGGGCCGCGGTGTCCGCGTAGTGCGTGGCGAGGACGACCGTGATGCCGTGGGAGCGGGCCGCCGAGGTGAGGGTGCGCAGGACGTGGGCGCCGTCGGCGCGGTGCAGCGGGGCGGACGGTTCGTCGGCGAAGAGCACCTTGGGGGAGAGGGCGAGCGCCCGGGCGATGGCGACGCGCTGCCGCTCGGTCTGGAGCAGGGCGTGCGGGCGTTTGCGGGCACAGTCGCGGATGTCGAGGCGTTCCAGCCATTCGAGGGCGGCGGTCTTGGCGGCCCGGCGGCCACAGCCGCGCAGCATCAGGGGCAGCGCCGCGTTCTCCCAGGCGTTCAGTTCCGGTACGAGGACCGGCGTGGGGTCGATCCAGCCGAAGCGGTCGCGCCGCAGCCGTTCGCGGGTGACGGGGTCCATGGTGTGCACCGGTGTGCTGTTGAACCAGACCTCGCCCTGCTGGGGCAGCAGCTGCCCCGACAGACACCGGAGCAGGGTCGTCTTGCCGCTGCCGCGCGGGCCGCCGACGGCGAGGATCTCGCCGTCGCGGATGCCGAGCGAGACACCGCTGAGCGCGGGCGAGCCGTTGTGCTTGACGTGCAGGGCGCGTGCCCAGAGCACGTCGTTGTCCGGCGGGGCCACCATCGCGTACACCTCGGTTCAGATCTGATTTGCACTGCCGATCCTCCGGACGAGGGAACGAAGGCAGGGCCGATCGGTCACTGGGCACGCTAGGGAGTCGGGGCCGGGAGGCCGGACAGCACGCGGCCCCGGGGCGCCCATTCTCACTCGAACGGGCGCCACCGGGGCCGTTGTTGATCATCCCGGAGGAAGATCAGAGCTTCGTCCACGCCTCCGTCAGTACCTGACGGATGATCCCCTCGATCTCGTCGAAGGTCGACTGGTCGGCGATCAGCGGCGGCGACAGCTGGATGACCGGGTCACCGCGGTCGTCGGCGCGGCAGTAGAGGCCGTACTCGAAGAGCTTCTTGGAGACGAAGCCGTAGAGCACGCGCTCCGACTCCTCGTCCGTGAAGGTCTCCTTGGTGGCCTTGTCCTTCACGAGCTCGATGCCGTAGAAGAAGCCGTTGCCGCGGACGTCGCCGACGATCGGCAGGTCGTGCAGCTTCTGCAGGGTCTGCAGGAAGTTGGCCTCGTTGTCCAGCACGTGCTGGTTGAGACCCTCGCGCTCGAAGATGTCGAGGTTGGTGAGCGCCACGGCCGCGGAGACCGGGTGACCACCGAAGGTGTAGCCGTGCAGGAAGGTGTTGTCGCCCTTGTAGAACGGCTCGGCGATCCGGTCCGAGACGATGGTGGCACCGATCGGGGAGTAGCCCGAGGTCATGCCCTTGGCGCAGGTGATGATGTCCGGGATGTAGTCGAACTTGTCACAGGCGAACATCGTGCCGAGGCGGCCGAAGGCGCAGATGACCTCGTCCGAGACGAGCAGCACGTTGTACTGGTCGCAGATCTCGCGCACGCGCTGGAAGTAGCCGGGCGGCGGCGGGAAGCAGCCACCGGCGTTCTGCACCGGCTCCAGGAATACCGCGGCGACGGTCTCGGGGCCCTCGAAGAGGATCTCCTGCTCGATCTGGTCGGCGGCCCAGCGGCCGAAGGCCTCCGGGTCGTCGCCGTGGATCGGGGCGCGGTAGATGTTGGTGTTCGGCACCTTGTGCGCACCCGGGACGAGCGGCTCGAAGGGTGCCTTCAGGGCCGGCAGGCCGGTGATGGACAGGGCGCCCTGCGGGGTGCCGTGGTAGGCGACCGCACGCGAGATGACCTTGTACTTCGTGTGGTTGCCGGTGAGCTTGTGGTACTGCTTCGCCAGCTTCCACGCGGTCTCGACGGCCTCGCCGCCGCCCGTGGAGAAGAACACCTTGTTCAGGTCGCCCGGAGCGTAGTGCGCGAGGCGCTCGGCGAGTTCGACGGCCTTCGGGTGGGCGTAGGACCAGATCGGGAAGAAGGCCAGTTCCTGCGCCTGCTTGAAGGCGGTCTCGGCCAGCTCCACGCGGCCGTGGCCCGCCTGGACCACGAACAGGCCCGCAAGACCGTCGAGGTAGCGCTTGCCCTTGTCGTCGTAGATGTAGGTGCCCTCACCACGGACGATGGTGGGAACGGGCGCGTTCTCGTACGAGGACATGCGGGTGAAGTGCATCCACAAGTGGTCGTACGCGGTCTTGCTCAGGTCCTGTGTGCTCACGGCTATCGGGTTCCCCACATGTAGGTCTGCTTCTTGAGCTTCAGATAGACGAAGCTCTCGGTGGAGCGCACCCCGGGCAGGGCCCGGATGCGTTTGTTGATGACGTCCAGCAGATGGTCGTCGTCCTCGCAGACGATCTCGGCGAGGATGTCGAACGAGCCCGCGGTCATCACCACGTACTCGACTTCCGACATGGCGGTCAGCGCGTCGGCCACCGGATCGAGGTCGCCCTCGACATTGACGCCGACCATCGCCTGCCGGCGGAAGCCCACGGTGAGCGGGTCCGTGACGGCGACGATCTGCATCACGCCCTGGTCGAGCAGCTTCTGGACGCGCTGGCGCACGGCCGCCTCCGACAGGCCTACGGCCTTGCCGATCGCGGCGTACGGACGGCGTCCGTCCTGCTGGAGCTGCTCGATGATGGCGAGGGATACGGAGTCCAGCTGGGGACTGCCGTTCCTGGACTCGCGGGTGGAGTCCCTGGGGTCTGCGCTTCGACTGGCCACGAGCTCACTGTGCACGAGGTCTCGACGGTTCCGCAAGGCTGTAGCGATGAAATTCGTTGTTTACGAGGACGCAGCTTGCGGATTTCGCAGTCAAGGGGTGACTGGGGGTGTTGAAAACGTGGGCCCACGGATTAGGGTGGGTGTCTCAGCGATTGGACACCTGAACTTGGAGGGCCGGCAGTGAGCACCGAGCTGCGTCGTCTGCGCAATTACATCGACGGTGAGTTCCGGGACGCCGCCGACGGGCGGACCACCGAGGTCGTCAATCCCGCGACCGGCGAGGCGTACGCGACCGCGCCGCTGTCCGGTCAGGCCGACGTGGACGCCGCCATGGCGGCCGCCGCCGCGGCCTTCCCGGCCTGGCGCGACCAGACCCCCGCCGAGCGCCAGAAGGCCCTCCTGAAGATCGCGGACGCGTTCGAGGAGCGGGCCGAGGAACTGATCGCCGCCGAGGTCGAGAACACCGGCAAGCCGATCGGACTGACCCGGTCCGAGGAAATCCCGCCCATGGTCGACCAGATCCGCTTCTTCGCGGGCGCGGCGCGGATGCTCGAGGGCCGCTCGGCCGGCGAGTACATGGAGGGGATGACCTCCATCATCCGCCGTGAGCCGATCGGCGTCTGCGCGCAGGTCGCGCCGTGGAACTACCCGATGATGATGGCGGTGTGGAAGTTCGCCCCGGCGCTCGCGGCCGGCAACACGGTCGTCCTGAAGCCCTCGGACACGACCCCCGCCTCCACCGTCCTGATCGCCGACATCATCGGCGGCATCCTGCCCAAGGGCGTCTTCAACGTCATCTGCGGCGACCGGGAGACCGGCCGCGCGATGGTCGAGCACCCGACCCCGGCGATGGCCTCCATCACCGGCTCCGTCCGCGCGGGCATGTCCGTCGCCGAGTCGGCGTCCAAGGACCTCAAGCGGGTCCACCTGGAGCTGGGCGGCAAGGCCCCGGTCGTCGTCTTCGAGGACACCGACATCGCCAAGGCCGTCGAGGACATCTCGGTCGCGGGCTTCTTCAACGCGGGCCAGGACTGTACGGCCGCCACCCGCGTCCTCGTCCAGGAGTCCATCCACGACGAGTTCGTCGCCGCGCTCGCCAAGGCCGCCGCCGAGACGAAGACCGGTCAGCCGGACGACGAGGACGTGCTCTACGGCCCGCTGAACAACCCGAACCAGCTCAAGCAGGTCGCCGGGTTCATCGAGCGCCTGCCCGCGCACGCCAAGGTCGAGGCGGGCGGCCAGCAGGTCGGCGACAAGGGCTACTTCTACGCCGCGACCGTCGTCTCCGGCCTCAAGCAGGACGACGAGATCATCCAGAACGAGGTCTTCGGGCCGGTCATCACCGTCCAGTCCTTCACGGACGAGGCCCAGGCCATCGAGTGGGCCAACGGCGTCGACTACGCCCTGGCCTCCTCGGTCTGGACGAAGGACCACGGCCGCGCGATGCGTCTGTCGAAGTCCCTCGACTTCGGCTGCGTGTGGATCAACACCCACATCCCGCTGGTCGCCGAGATGCCGCACGGCGGCTTCAAGAAGTCCGGCTACGGCAAGGACCTCTCCGCGTACGGCTTCGACGACTACACGCGGATCAAGCACGTGATGACGTCGCTGGACGCGTAGTGCGTACGGTGTGAACCGCGCGGCCCCGGACGGGAGTTGATCCCGTCCGGGGCCGCGGTGTTCCCCCCTCGTGGTGGTCGGGCGTGCCTGATGCCGCTGGTCGTGAGTGACGAAAGGCCCGGTTCACCGGGGGTACCGGGCTCGATGTGCCGGGACGTGCCAGGGCCCGAAGTCCCCGCTCCGTCCCGCTGGTTGTGGCGTACGGCGTTGTCGACGAGGTCGGCCACCGGACGCTCCATGAGCTGCGGGGCCTGCCCGAGGTAACCGCCCGGAAATGAGGCGATCGACAGGGTGTCGGGTCGGCGCGCGACCGCTCGACGCAGCGTCCATTGTTCGCGCCGAGTCGCAGCAGGCATGCTGCCGGGGTGCCAGAGATTCGGAAGACCTCGCCGCTGTCCCGCCGGTCCCTGCTGCGCTCCTTGGGCGGGGGTGCGGCGCTCGGGGCCCTCGCGGGCTGCGGGGTGCCCGCCGCGTACGTGTCACCCGGCGACCGCGCCGGAGCCGACCTCTCGGCCCGTGACAAGAAGCTGACCTGGGCGAACTGGCCGCTCTACATAGACACCGACGACAAGGACCACACGAAGCGGCCCACGCTGGACGCGTTCCGCAAGCGCACCGGGATCTCCGTCGACTACATCGAGGAGATCAACGACAACGACGAGTTCTTCGGCAAGATCAGCCCGTCCCTGATGAACCACCAGCAGACCGGCCGCGACCTGATCGTCATCAGCGACTGGATGTGCGCGCGCTTCGTCCGGCTCGGCTGGGTGCAGGAGATGGAGCGCGCCGAGCAGCCGAACGTCGCCAAGTACCTCGACCCGCTGCTGAGTCGGCCCGCGTTCGACCCGGGCCGCAGGTCCACCGTGCCGTGGCAGTCCGGTATCACCGGCATCGCGTACAACCGCCGCAAGCTCGGCCGCGAGATCAACCACGTCTCGGACCTGTGGGCCCCCGACCTCAAGGGCAGGGTCACCCTGCTCTCCGGCCTCGACGAGGCGTTCGCGCTGCTCATGCAGGGCAACGGCGTCGACATCACCCGGTGGAAGGCCGACGACTTCCACAAGATCTGCGACCAGGTCGAGAAGTACGTGCACAGCGGCCAGATCCGCCGCTTCACGGGCAACGACTACACCAAGGACCTGGTCAGCGGTGACGTACTGGCCTGTCAGGCCTACTCGGGCGACGTGATCCAGCTTCAGGCGGACAACCCGGACATCCGCTTCGTCGTCCCCGAGGAGGGCGCCGAGCTGTGGTCCGACTCGCTGATGATCCCCAACCTGGCCCGTCACAAGGCCAACGCCGAGAAGCTCGTCGACTACTACTACGAGCCCGAGGTCGCCGCCGAACTGGCGTCCTGGGTCAACTACGTCTGCCCGGTCCCGGCCGCCCAGCACGTCCTCGCCTCCTCCAAGGACGAGGACACCGCCGCCCTCGCCGAGAACCCGCTGATCTTCCCCGACGCCACCATGCGCAAGCGGCTGGCCATCGCGCGCGACATCACGTCCACGGAACGCTCGGAGTTCGCCAAGCGCTGGAACGCGATCGCGGGACTCTGACGGCTTTGCCATCTCTTTACAACCCGGTCTCCCGCTGCCTCGTCTCTTCGCACGATCCGTAACTCAGCCCGCCGGGTCACCGGGCGGGCGGACCGACGAAAGAGAGCGATTCATGCGCCGAACTGTCCTCAGCACCATGGCACTCGCGTGTACCGCCGTGCTGGCGAGCACGGTGCCCGCCTTCGCCAGTGGGGCGAGCCCGGTCCCGACGGTCCGCCCGACCGCGGCCGCCGCCCCGTCCCA
>LRTP01000927.1 GCA_001550305.1 Streptomyces diastatochromogenes | reverse complement strand
GCTCGCCGTCGGCGGGCTCGGCGCGCTGAGCGGCTGCGGGATCCCGGCCGCGGGCCAGACCCAGGGCGGCGTCTCCGCCGAGGACCACTCGGCCAAGGAGAAGACGATCAACTTCTCCAACTGGACCGAGTACATGGACGTCGACGACAGCGGGAAGCACCACCCGACGCTCGACGCGTTCACCAAGCGCTCCGGCATCTCGGTCAAGTACACCGAGGACATCAACGACAACGTCGAGTTCTTCGGCAAGATCAAGCCGCAGCTCGCCGCGGGCCAGGACACCGGGCGCGACCTGATCGTGGTCACCGACTGGCTGGCCGCCCGGCTGATCCGCTTCGGCTGGGTGCAGAAGCTGAACGCCTCCAACCTGCCGCACGCGTACGCCAACCTGTCCGCCCAGTTCCGCAGCCCCGACTGGGACCCGGGACGCGCCTACTCCTACCCCTGGCAGGGCATCTCGACCGTCGTCGCCTTCAACAAGAAGGCGTTGAACGGCATCGAGGTGAAGTCGGTCTCCGACCTCCTCGACAACCCCAAGCTCAAGGGGCGCGTCGGCTTCCTCTCGGAGATGCGCGACAGCATGGGCATGACGCTGCTCGACATGGGCAAGGACCCGGAGAAGTTCACCGACGACGACTTCGACGCGGCGATCGCCCGCCTCCAGAAGGCCGTCGACAAGGGCCAGATACGCCGCTTCACCGGCAACGACTACACGTCCGACCTCACCAAGGGCGACCTCGCGGCCTGTGTCGCCTGGGCGGGCGACATCGTCCAACTCAAGGCGGACAGCCCGGACGTGGACTTCATCATCCCGGACAGCGGCTATCTGACGTCGACGGACAACATGCTGATCCCCAACAAGGCCCGTCACAAGACGAACGCCGAACGGCTCATGGACTTCTACTACGAGCCCGGTCCGGCCGCACAGCTCGCCGCGTACATCAACTACGTCTGTCCCGTCGACGGGGTCAAGGACGAGCTTGCGAAGATCGACAAGTCGGCGGCGGACAACCCGCTGATCCTCCCCGACAAGGCCATGGCCGCGAAGTCCCACGCCTTCCGCTCCCTGACGCAGAAGGAAGAAACGGCCTACGAAGAGAAGTTCGCCAAGCTCACCGGGGCGTGACGCCTCCGGCGGCTGAGCGGTGGCGGTGGTCCGGCCGGGCCGCCCGGGCGGTTGCCCGGGGTCCGAGGAGACCTGCGCCGGCTCCGCCGCGCGGCCCCGACCGGCGCAGCGACCGCAGTCCGCCCCGGACACCCCTACGACCCCGACATCCAGGGACCACACCATGACGACAGACAACGGCGGCGACGTCCGCCTCTCCGGGATCAGCAAGACGTACGGCTCCTTCACGGCCGTCCACCCCCTCGACCTGACCGTCCCCGAAGGCTCCTTCTTCGCCCTTCTCGGGGCGTCGGGCTGCGGCAAGACCACCACCCTGCGGATGATCGCGGGTCTGGAGGAACCTTCCTCCGGCACCGTCTTCCTCGGCGACCAGGAAGTGACCCACCTGCCCCCGTACAAGCGGCCGGTGAACACCGTCTTCCAGTCCTACGCCCTCTTCCCGCACCTCGACATCTTCGAGAACGTCGCCTTCGGTCTGCGCCGGCGCGGCATCAAGTCGGTGAAGAAGCAGGTCGAGGACATGCTGGAGCTCGTCCAGCTCGGCGAGCAGGCCCGCAAGAAACCGCACCAGCTCTCCGGCGGCCAGCAGCAGCGCGTCGCCGTGGCCCGCGCCCTGATCAACCACCCCAAGGTGCTGCTCCTCGACGAACCGCTCGGCGCCCTCGACCTCAAGCTGCGCCGCCAGATGCAGCTGGAGCTCAAGCGCATCCAGACCGAGGTCGGCATCACCTTCGTACACGTCACGCACGACCAGGAGGAGGCCATGACGATGGCCGACACGGTCGCCGTGATGAACGCGGGCCGCGTCGAGCAACTCGGCGCCCCCGCCGACCTCTACGAGAACCCGCAGACCACGTTCGTCGCCAACTTCCTCGGCACCTCGAACCTCATCGAGGCCGCCGTCGACAGCAAGGACGGCGACGACATCGTCCTGGCGGCGGGCGGCGGCAAGCTGGTCCTGCCGCAGGCGCGATGTTCGGCGCCCACGACGACCGGCGGCAAGGTCCTGGTCGGAGTCCGCCCCGAGAAGATATCGCTCACACACGTCGACGACGCGGGCGAGATACCGGCCGGCCGCAACCGGATCACCGGCAGGATCGCCGACTCCAGCTTCATCGGCGTCTCCACTCAGTACGTCGTCGACAGCGCCGTCTGCCCCGAGTTCGAGGTCTACTCCCAGAACATCGACCGCGACGCCCGGCTCACCCCCGGCGCCGAGGTGGTCCTGCACTGGAGCCCTGCGCACACCTTCGGCCTCGACGCGGCGCAGGACATCGACGCCGGCGTGGAAACGGTGGAGCCAGAAGAGGGGGTGGCCGCCTGATGGCCAGCGTCACCGAGGCGCCACTCCTCGCGCCGCAGCCCGACAAGAAGCCGCCCCGCAAGCGCGGCCGTCTCGTCCCGTACTGGCTGCTCCTGCCCGGCATCCTCTGGCTGCTGATCTTCTTCGCGCTGCCGATGGTCTACCAGGCCTCCACGTCCGTGCAGACGGGCTCCCTGGAGGAGGGCTTCAAGGTCACCTGGCACTTCCAGACGTACTGGAACGCGCTGGCCGACTACTGGCCCCAGTTCCTGCGCTCGGTGCTGTACGCGGGCGCCGCGACGATCCTGTGCCTGGTGCTCGGCTACCCGCTGGCGTATCTGATCGCCTTCCGCGCGGGCCGCTGGCGCAACGTCGTGCTGATCCTGGTCATCGCGCCGTTCTTCACCAGCTTCCTGATCCGCACGCTGGCCTGGAAGACGATCCTCGCGGACGGCGGCCCGGTCGTCGGCGCCCTCAACGCGCTGCACGTCCTGGACGTCACCAACTGGCTCGGCTTCACCTCCGGCGACCGCGTCCTGGCCACACCACTGGCGGTGGTCTGCGGCCTCACGTACAACTTCCTGCCCTTCATGATCCTGCCGCTCTACACCTCGCTGGAGCGGATCGACGGACGCCTCCACGAGGCGGCGGGCGATCTGTACGCGAAGCCGTTCACGACCTTCCGCAAGGTCACCTTCCCGCTGTCGATGCCCGGCGTGGTCTCCGGCACGCTGCTGACCTTCATCCCGGCCAGCGGTGACTACGTGAACGCCGACCTGCTCGGCTCCACGGACACCCGGATGGTCGGCAACGTCATCCAGACGCAGTTCCTGCGGATCCTCGACTATCCGACGGCCGCCGCGCTCTCCTTCATCCTCATGGCCGCGATCCTCATCATGGTCACCCTCTACATCCGCAAGTCCGGGACGGAGGATCTGGTCTAAATGGCCTTCGTACGCTGGTTCAAGCGGAATCTCGTCGTCATCGGTGGTCTGCTGACGCTGGGATATCTGCTGCTGCCCAATGTCATCGTCACGGTGTTCTCCTTCAACAAACCGAAGGGGCGCTTCAACTACGAGTGGCAGCAGTTCTCCCTCGACGCCTGGCGCGATCCGTGCGGGGTCGCCGACATGTGCGGCTCGCTCTCGATCAGCCTCCAGATCGCCGTCTGGGCGACCATCGGGGCCACGATCCTCGGCACGATGATCGCCTTCGCCCTCGTCCGCTACCGCTTCCGGGCGCGCGGCGCGGTGAACTCGCTGATCTTCCTGCCGATGGCGATGCCCGAGGTCGTCATGGCCGCCTCGCTGCTCACCCTGTTCCTCAACCTGGGTGCTCAGTTGGGTTTCTGGACGATCCTGATCGCCCACATCATGTTCTGTCTCAGCTTCGTCGTGACGGCCGTCAAGGCGCGTGTGATGTCGATGGACCCGCGCCTGGAGCAGGCGGCTCAGGACCTCTACGCCGGCCCGGTGCAGACGTTCCTGCGTGTCACCCTGCCCATCGCGGCCCCCGGCATCGCGGCGGGCGCGCTGCTCGCCTTCGCGCTCTCCTTCGACGACTTCATCATCACCAACTTCAACGCGGGTTCGACCGTCACCTTCCCCATGTTCGTGTGGGGTTCGGCGCAGCGCGGAACACCCGTTCAGATCAATGTCATCGGTACGGCCATGTTCATCGTCGCCGTACTGTTCGTCCTGGCCGGAATGGTCGTCAGCAACCGTCGCAGCAAGCAAAAGGCATAGCAAAAGACATCGCGGACGGCATCACCCACAGAGAAACTTCGGTGGGCAATTCAGCTGTAGGGAGTTGAAATCATGGCCCCGAGCGCCATGACCCGTTGGACCACGTCTCTTTCCGAAGCCCAGCCGGTTCCGTACTGGCTGGACGACCCGGGCAAGCCCCACCCCGAGCCCGCCCTCACCGGCGCCGAGACCTGCGACCTGCTCGTCGTCGGCGGTGGCTACAGCGGACTGTGGACCGCGCTGATCGCCAAGGAGCGCGACCCGCAGCGTGAGGTGGTGCTCCTGGAGGGCCGCGAGGTGGGCTGGGCCGCCTCGGGCCGCAACGGCGGCTTCTGTGCCGCGTCCCTGACCCACGGCCTGGCCAACGGACTCACCCGCTGGCCGGACGAGATCAGGAAGCTGGAGGAGCTGGGCGCCCGCAACCTCGACGAGATCGAGGCGGCCGTCGCCCGCTACTCCCTCGACTGCGACTTCGAACGCTCCGGCGAGATCGACGTCGCCACCGAGCCGCACCAGGCGGCCGAACTCCGCGAGTGGCACGAGGAACTGCGGGAGCGGGGCCTGGCGGACGGCATCGAGTTCCTGGACGCCGACGCGGTCCGCGAACAGGTCGACTCGCCGACCTTCCTCGCGGGCCTGCACGACCGCCGCGGCGTCGCCATGCTCCACCCCGCCAAACTCGTCTGGGGTCTCAAGCGGGCCTGCCTGCGGCTCGGGGTGCGGGTGTACGAGCACACGCCCGCGCTCGCCCTGAAGGCGTACGGCGCCGGCATGGCCGTACGCACTCCGTACGGTTCCGTCCGTGCCCGCAAGGTGGCGCTCGCCACCAACATCTTCCCGAACCTGGTCAAGCGGGTGCGCGCGTACACCGTCCCGGTCTACGACTACGCGCTGATGACCGAACCCCTGACCGCCGACCAGCTGGCGTCCGTCGGCTGGAAGAACCGGCAGGGCCTCGGGGACTCGGCGAACCAGTTCCACTACTTCCGGCTCTCCGCCGACAACCGCGTCCTGTGGGGCGGTTACGACGCGATCTACCCGTACGGCGGCCGGGTGCGCGCCGAGTACGACGACCGCCCGGAGACGTACGCGAAGCTCGCCGGGCACTTCTTCACCTGCTTCCCGCAGTTGGAGGGCGTCCGCTTCACCCACGCCTGGGGCGGTGCGATCGACACCTGCTCGCGCTTCTCGGCCTTCTTCGGCACGGCGCACCACGGAAAGGTCGCGTACGCGGCCGGCTACACGGGCCTGGGCGTGGGCGCGACCCGGTTCGGCGCGGACGTGATGCTCGACCTGCTGGCGGGGGAGCGCACCGAGCGCACGGAACTGGAGATGGTCCGCAAGAAGCCCCTGCCGTTCCCGCCCGAGCCCTTCGCCTGGACCGGCATCGCGCTCACCAAGTGGTCGCTGGCGCGGGCTGACGCGCACGGCGGACGGCGCAATCTCTGGCTGAGGACGATGGACAAGCTGGGACTGGGCTTCGACAGCTGAGCCGCGCCGGCGGGGCGTGCGCCGCAGCGGCTGATCCACAGGCGTACGCCCAGCTCATCCACTGTGATCCGGCGCACCACCAAAAAATGGCGGAACCCGCGTAATGCCCGGGCCGAAGCTCCCTCCCCTCTGTGACGCGACCAGCGTCGACACGAGGAGAGAGGGCGGTTCCGCCATGACAGGGGCCAAGACGGCGGTCGAGTGGCTGGCATCCGTGGCGCCGGATCCCGAGGCCTGCAGCCAGGAATGGGAGACCAATCCGCTGAGGGTCGCGCTGCTGCCGGCCGGCAGGCTCTGGGACGTACTGATCCTGCCGGGTGAGCTCGGCTATCCCACGCTCGACGTGCTGACCCGGGTGATAGACCGACTCGGCCCGGTGCTCGTCGACTTCGGCGACGCCCGGATGGGTTTCTTCGTGCCGCCCGGCACCGCTGCGCGCTGGCTCGGCACCGGGGGTGCGCACGGCGGGGCGCGGTACGTGGATCGTGGTGCCGTACCCGGGACGGACCAACGGCGGGGTCCGCTGGCTGGTCCCGCCGGACGGCACCGGCACGCTCACCGATCCGGCGCTGCTGGAACTGGCCATGCACGAGGCGGCGGCGGGCATCGCCGGGAACGAGGGGCGACAGCCACCACGGGGCGGACTCCGGTGACGGACCCGGGTCACGGCCCCCGGTCACGGCCCCCGTTGACGGTCAAAGGTCTTGACAACAGAATTGGTCTGGACCAAGTTGGGCGCGCTCCACCCTCCTGAATCCCCCCATGCCCGGAGGCAGTTGTGGATCGCACCGAACGCACCAGACCGTCCACGCGTCAAAGGCTGCTCGCCGTGTGCACGGCCACCGTTCTGGCCGTACCCGGCCTCGCCGCACTCTCGTCGGCCGCCCGTGCGGCCGACGCGGACCTGGTCAGGAACGGCGGCTTCGAGGCGGGCCTCGACGGCTGGACCTGTACGGCGGGCGCCGTCGTCAACTCGCCGGTACGCAGTGGAAGTTCGGCGTTGCAGGCGACCCCGGCCGGCAGCGACAACGCGCAGTGCTCCCAGACGGTGACCGTCAAACCCGACTCCCAGTACACCCTCGCCGGATACGTCCGAGGCAGTTACGTCTACCTCGGCGCGAGCGGCACCGGCACCACTGACGTCTCCACCTGGACCCAGTCCGCCCCCGACTGGCAGCAGCTCACCACCACCTTCCGCACCGGCCCGTCCACCACCAAGGTCACCCTCTACACCCACGGCTGGTACGGCACCGGCGCGTACTACGCCGACGACGTCTCCCTCGTGGGCCCCGGCGCCGACCCGGGACAGCCCCCGGCCGCGCCCACCGGCCTGGCCGCCGGCACCGTCACGTCCTCCACCGTCGCCCTGTCCTGGTCACCGGTCACCGGTGCGACGGGCTACGCCGTCTACCGCGACGGGGTGAAAGTGCAGACGGCCACCGGCACCTCGACCACCGTGAGCGGCCTCGCGCCCTCCACGGCGTACGCCTTCCAGGTCGCGGCGGTGAACGACGCGGGGGAGTCGGCGAAGTCGGCGACGGTCACGGCGACGACGTCCACGGGCTCGGGAGGCTCCACCGGGCACGCCCTCGTCGGATACCTCCACGCGAGCTTCGCCAACGGCTCCGGCTACACCCGCATGTCCGACGTCCCCGACAGCTGGGACATCATCGACCTGGCCTTCGGCGAGCCGACCTCCACCACCTCCGGCGACATCCGCTTCACCCGCTGCCCCGTCACCGAGTGCCCGACGGTCGAGAGCGACGCCGACTTCAAGGCCGCGATCAAGGCCAAGCAGGCCGCGGGCAAGAAGGTGCTGATCTCGATCGGCGGCCAGAACGGCCAGGTGCAGCTGACGACGACGGCCGCCCGCGACACCTTCGTGTCCTCCGTCTCGAAGATCATCGACACCTACGGCCTGGACGGCCTGGACATCGACTTCGAGGGCCACTCGCTCTCGCTCGACGCCGCCGACACGAACTTCAAGAGCCCGACCACGCCGGTGATCGTGAACCTGATCTCGGCCCTGAAGACCCTGAAGGCCAAGTACGGATCCACGTTCGTCCTGACGATGGCCCCGGAGACCTTCTTCGTCCAACTCGGCTACCAGTACTACGGCACGGGCAAGTGGGGCGGCCAGGACCCGCGGGCCGGCGCCTATCTCCCCGTCATCTACGCCCTGCGCGACGACCTGACCCTGCTGCACGTCCAGGACTACAACTCCGGCTCGATCATGGGCCTCGACAACCAGTACCACTCCATGGGCGGCGCGGACTTCCACATCGCGATGACCGACATGCTGCTGACCGGCTTCCCCGTCGCGGGCGACGCGAACAACGTCTTCCCGCCGCTGCGCCCCGACCAGGTGGCGATCGGTATGCCGGCGTCGACGAACGCGGGCAACGGTTACGTGGCGCCGTCCGAGGTCACCAAGACCCTGGACTGCCTGACCAGGAAGGCCAACTGTGGCTCGTACACGACCCACGGCACCTGGCCGGGACTGCGCGGCCTGATGACGTGGTCGATCAACTGGGACCGCTACGGGAGCTGGGAGTTCCAGCGGACCTTCGACGGCTATTTCGGCTGACGCCTACGTCCGCTGACGGCCATCTCGGCTGATCACTACGTCCGCTGACGGCCGTTCCGGCCGAGGAGGAGCCGGAGCGAGAGCAGCAGCACCGCGCAGAGGCACCAACTGGCCGCCACGTCCAGCGGCCAGTGGTAGCCCCGCCGGACCAGGCCGAAGGCGACACCGAGGTTGAGGGCGAGGCAGCCGACGAGCAGGGCGCGGCGGGCCCCGGCGCCCCGCAGCCACGGAATCAGCACCAGGGCCGCACCGCCGTACGCGATGACGGCGGTGGCGGTGTGGCCCGAGGGATAGAAGCCCGTGCCCGGGCCCATGACCGGTGGGCCCGGCCGGGCGACCAGTTCTTTCAGAGGCACGATCAATGCCGGTACGACCGCCATCAAGGCCGCCGTCGCGAGGGACGGCAGCCACCAGCGCTCCCGCCCGGCCGCGCGGGCCCGCCAAGCCACGTACGCGAGCACGACGGCCAGGACCGGCACCGCGACGGTGACATTGCCCAGGTCGGCCAGGAGTCCGGAGACGCGGTCGGGGTGGACGAGACGGTCGCTGAGGTGTTCGTCCGCGCGGGCGAGGGGGCCGTGGGCCGCGACCTGCCAGGTGATCAGCGCGAAGAGGAGGGCCGGAAGGCCGAAGAAGCCGAGAGGTCCGAAGAGGCCGAGACGTCCGCGGAGGAAGGTCGGCCGCCCCGGAACAGGGGGGGTAGTTCCGAGGCGGCCGTCCAGATCGGGTCGTCGCGCGCCCCGGGGGGTTTGGGGCGAGCGACTGTCCGATCGGTGAGGAGATCCGGAGCCGGAAGCTCCGGGTGTGTGCGCGAGGGCACGACCAGGGCGAAGCTGGGGAGGCCTCGACCCGGTGTCACCCACAGTCCCCTGTGGGCGGGGTGTATCTCTCATCTGGGTAGAACCTACGGCAGGGGATCCGGCTCCGACAGACGCAATCGCGTCCCGTCATGCACCTCGCACACGTTCTTCACACGCTCTGACCCCGGTCGCCGCGGCCCCGGAACCAAGCGGAATCCGCTCGGGGCGGCCGTCCTGGGTCCGGGGCTGGGGCGGGTGGGGCGTCAGATACGGGCGAAGGCCTGCTCGATGATGTCGAGGCCCTCGTTCAGCAGGTCCTCACCGATGACCAGCGGCGGCAGGAAGCGGAGGACGTTGCCGTAAGTGCCACAGGTCAGGACCAGCAGGCCCTCCTGGTGGCAGGCCTTGGCCAGCGCGGCGGTCGCCTCGGGGTTCGGCTCCTTGGTGGCGCGGTCCTTGACCAGCTCGATGGCGATCATGGCGCCACGGCCACGGACGTCGCCGATGACGTCGAACTTCTCGGCCATCGCGCCGAGGCGGGCCTTCATGACGGCCTCGATGTTCTTCGCCTTGGCGTTGAGGTCGAGCTCCTTCATCGTCTCGATCGCGCCGAGCGCGCCCGCGCAGGCCACCGGGTTGCCGCCGTAGGTGCCGCCCAGGCCGCCCGCGTGCGCGGCGTCCATGATCTCGGCGCGGCCGGTCACGGCGGCGAGCGGCAGACCGCCCGCGATGCCCTTGGCGGTGGTGATCAGGTCCGGGACGATGCCCTCGTCCTCGCACGCGAACCACTGGCCGGTGCGGCAGAAGCCGGACTGGATCTCGTCCGCGACGAAGACGATGCCGTTGTCCTTGGCGAACTTGCTGATCGCGGGGAGGAAGCCCTTCGCGGGCTCGATGAAGCCGCCCTCGCCGAGCACCGGCTCGATGATGATCGCGGCGACGTTGTCGGCGCCGATCTGCTTGTTGATCATGTCGATCGCCTGGGCGGAGGCCTCGGCGCCGGCGTTCTCCGGGCCGGTCAGCCAGCGGTAGCCGTACGCCACCGGCACGCGGTAGACCTCGGGCGCGAACGGGCCGAAGCCGTGCTTGTACGGCATGTTCTTGGCGGTCAGCGCCATCGTGAGGTTCGTACGGCCGTGGTAGCCGTGGTCGAAGACGACGACGGCCTGGCGCTTGGTGTACGCACGGGCGATCTTGACGGCGTTCTCGACGGCCTCGGCGCCAGAGTTGAACAGGGCCGACTTCTTGGCGTGGTCACCCGGGGTCAGCTCGGCCAGCGCCTCGGCGACGGCGACGTAGCCCTCGTACGGCGTGACCATGAAACAGGTGTGGGTGAAGTCCTGGAGCTGCGCGGAGGCGCGGCGTACGACGGCCTCGGCGCTCGCGCCGACGGAGGTCACGGCGATGCCGGAGCCGAAGTCGATCAGACGGTTGCCGTCGACGTCCTCGATGATGCCGCCGCCGGCGCGCGTGGTGAAGACGGGGAGCACCGAACCCACGCCGGCCGCCACCGCGGCGATGCGTCGGGCCTGCAGTTCCTGCGACTTCGGGCCGGGGATGGCGGTGACGACGCGGCGCTCCTGCGGAAGTGCGGTCATGAGGGGCTCCCTGATGATCTTGCGAACCGGACGGTCCCCGCGGCGGACGGGGTGTGCCGGGCGGGGTGTTTTCGGACTCTTGACTTCTTTCTTCGCAGGCTAGGGCCGGGACCGGGGGGTCGGCATGCTCCATGTGGGCGTTGTCGGAGGATTCCGTTGTCCGCGGTGGACATAGAGGGGCGACGGACCGATGGTCCCGGTCCGTCGCCGGTCCGCCGCCGCTCCGCCCGGGCAAGGCGCGGACCCGGCCGCGTAAACGGTGAACTCCCCCCGCAGGGGCACTAGATTGACTCGCGGACGAAGCGCGGAGCGGCTGGTCAGGGGGCAGGGCGATGGACAGCGACGGGACGCAGGACGCACGGGGCGGGCATACCGGTGCCGTGCCGGGACCCGCCGTGCCGCCGCCACCCGGCAGGGCACCCGCGTCTCCGCCACCCGGAGTACCCCCGGTGCCGAGGGGGACACCGCCCCGACCCGCGGGTCTGCCGTCCGTGCCGGAGCAGTCCCCGGCCCCCCGGCCCACCGTCGCCGACTGGCTCGACAGGCCGCGACCCGCCGCCGGACCCGGGATCTGGCGGTACGGATACCGGGTGCGGCGCCCGTCGAAGGGGCGGGAGCGACTCTCGCCGGTCACGATCGTCGGACTCGCCGTCCCGCTCGTGGTGGCACTCGTCGTCTGGTCGCTGTGGCGCCACGGCAGCGTCCCCTACATGTGGGTCGTGCTGAAGGTGTTCACACCGGACGGCTGGTGGTGGAGCGGCACCACCTCGCCCAAGGTGTGGCAGGGGGTGGAGGCCATCGAGGTCTACAACGGGCTCTTCTTCGGCGTGCTGGTGTACACCATGGGCCGGCTGGGGAGCTGGCCCGAGGTCGTCCGCCACTACATCACCGCCCGGCCCCAGCCCCTGCGCGCCGCCCTCGCCGCGCTCGGCGCACTGATCGCCCTGACGTTCGTCTTCCCGGACGCCTTCCCCGGAGTCGGCTGGGACGCCCTGCCGGTCGTCGCCCCGCTGTTCTCCCTCGTCGCCCTGGTCTCCGGCGGCTACGACCTGTTCCAGTCGCAGCTGATCACCGACGGGCTCTACACGCTGATCACCCTGCTCGTCCTGTGGCCGTTCGCCCGGATCGGCGCCTGGCGCGGATACGCCAGGGCGTGGCTCGCCGCCCGAGCCGCGCGCAACGAGGCACAGGAGGCCGGCACCGCGAAGTTCGCGCCGGACCTGCCCGCCGCCCAGTGGCCCGAACTCCGTGACGCCGGACAGCACGAGGCGGCGGACCTGCTCACCGCCGAAGTGCTCGGCGGCCGGATGAACGACGTGGACTGCGCCCGGGTGCGGCGCGCGTGGACCACGGCGAAGTGGGACGCCACGCGCCTGGCCGCCTTCGCCGACACCGTGCTGCGGC
>LRTP01000926.1 GCA_001550305.1 Streptomyces diastatochromogenes | reverse complement strand
GTCCGCCGCCGCCCGCTCCGGTGAGTCCGTGCTCGTCGTGCCCGACGGGGAGCGACTGGTCGTGCTCGCCGTGGACGGAGGCGCGGCGGTGACGGCGTGCGGGGAGTACGCGGCCGCGCTGGACGCCGCGCGGATCGCCACCCGGGAGCAGCCCGTGGGCGAGGAGGACGAACTGGTCGTCGGACTGTCGGCCCCCGCCGGGCCGATCGCCGCGGCCGCCGCCTACAAGCAGGCCGAGCAGGCGCTGTCCGTGGCCCGGCGGCGGGGGCGGTCGCTGGTCGAGCACGAGGAGCTGGCCGCGGGGTCCGTGCTGCCGTTGCTCGCCGATGACGCGGTGCGGGCGTTCGCGGACGGGTTGCTGCGCCCGCTGAACGAGCACGACGCCACCGGGCGGGGGGATCTGGTCGCCTCGCTGCGGGCGTGGCTGTCCCGGCACGGTCAGTGGGACGCCGCCGCCGCCGACCTGGGTGTGCACCGGCACACCCTGCGTTATCGGATGCGGCGCGTCGAGGAGATCCTCGGACGCTCCCTCGACGATCCCGACGTCCGCATGGAGCTGTGGCTGGCGCTGAAGGCGACGGCGGCGGCGGGGGAGTAGGAACCCCGGGTGGGTCCCACGCGGGCCGGTGCGCGCTGCCGCCGCCCCGGGGGCTCCGCCCCCGGCCCTCCGGGTGGGTTCTTCGGCTGCGGGCCGTCTGTCGCTGGTCGCGCAGTTCCCCGCGCCCCTCGGGCCGGGGCTGCGCCCCGAGTGCCTCACCGGCTCGGATTCGTTCGGCTGCGGGGTGTCTGTGGCTGGTCGCGCAGTTCCTCGCGCCCCTTGGGCCGGGGCTGCGCCCCGGAGTTCCCGCTCGGTCTCGTTTGTTCGGCTGCGGGTGGGGGGGGGCTGGCTGGGGCGGGGCTGCGCCCCGCATCCCCCGCCCGCCCCGGGATCAGGGGCGCGGGGAACTGCGCGGTCTTTTGGGGGTCCGGGGGCGTAGCCCCCCGGGGGTGGGACGGGTAGGGGCGGCGGGGGCGAGGGAAACGTGGCGGTCACCTCGATCGTGCCAAAGCGGAGTGCCCCGCCCCGCCACTGCTACGTCCCGGACAAACGACCTCCCGCCGCCCCGGCCCTACCGTGGACCACGAACGCCAAGGACACCTCAACCTCGGAAGGGCCGGGACTCGACATGACTTCCACCCACGCCTTCTGGCTCGCCGGCCGCCAGGCCACCGGTGAGACCACCTTCGATGTCACCTCGCCGTGGGACGGCCGGGTCGTCGGACAGGTCAGCGTCCCGACCGAGGCACAGGTCGAGGAGGCCGTCGCCGCCGCGTACGCCGTGCGCGACGAGTTCGCCGCCACCCCCGCCCACGTCCGCGCCGCCGCCCTCGACCACGTGAGCAAGCGCCTCGTCGAGCGCACCGAGGAGATCGCGCAGCTCATCTCCGCCGAGAACGGCAAGCCGATCAAGTGGGCCCGCGGCGAGGTCGGCCGCGCGGTGTCCGTCTTCCGGTTCGCCGCCGAGGAGGCCCGCCGCTTCAACGGCGGCGAGGCCCAGCGCCTCGACACCGACCTCGGCGGCCAGGGCCGCCTGGCCCTCACCCGCCGCTTCCCGAAGGGCGTCGTCCTCGGCATCGCGCCCTTCAACTTCCCGCTCAACCTGTGCGCCCACAAGATCGCCCCGGCCATCGCCGCCGGCGCGCCGATCATCCTGAAGCCGGCGCCCGCGACCCCGCTCTCCGGCCTGATCATCGGTGACCTGCTCGCCGAGACGGAGCTGCCGGCCGGCTCCTGGTCGATCCTCCCGGTCTCCAACGACCGGATGCCCGCCCTCGTCCAGGACGAGCGGCTCCCGGTCATCTCCTTCACCGGGTCCGAGAAGGTCGGCTACGCGATCATGGACTCGGTGCCGCGCAAGCACTGCACCCTGGAGCTCGGCGGCAACGGCGCGGCCGTCGTCCTCGCCGACTGGGCGAGCGACGAGGACCTGGACTGGGCCGCGACGCGGATCGCGACCTTCTCCAACTACCAGGGCGGCCAGTCCTGCATCTCCGTGCAGCGCGTGATCGCGGACGCGTCGGTGTACGACCGGCTGCTGCCGCGCATCGTCGCCGCCGTCGAGGCCCAGGTCACCGGCGACCCGTCCGACGACAAGACGGACGTCGGCCCGCTGGTCAGCGAGGACGCCGCCCAGCGCGTGGAGTCCTGGGTCGACGAGGCCGTCCGGTCCGGCGCCACCCTCCTCACCGGCGGCAAGCGCGACGGTGCCTCCTACGCGCCGACCGTGCTCACCGACGTACCGGCCGAGGCGACGATCTCCTGCGAGGAGGTCTTCGGACCGGTCCTCACCGTGCGCAAGGTGGACGGTGAGGCGGAGGCCTTCGCCGCCGTCAACGACTCCAAGTACGGCCTCCAGGCGGGCGTGTTCACGCACGACCTGCAGGTCGCCTTCCGCGCCCACCGCGCGCTGGAGGTCGGTGGCGTGGTCGTCGGCGACGTGCCGTCCTACCGTGCCGACCAGATGCCGTACGGCGGTGTGAAGCAGTCCGGTGTCGGCCGCGAGGGCGTCAAGTTCGCGATGGACGACTACACCTACGAGCGGGTCCTCGTCCTGACGGGCCTCGCGCTCTAAAGGCGTGGCGCGTTCCGCGTCACCCTCTGGCTAACGACAATCATTATCAGATAGTCTCCCGCAGGGGCCCGGCACCGATGCCTTCCGGTGCCGGGCCCCTGGTGGTCGGCCTGTCCGGACCCTCAGCCGGAGAAGCCCACCCGCGCGAGCCGCAGTGGGCCGCGCAGCCTGAGACGCAGGTCGTGCACACCGTGGGCCGCGAACTCGGCGCCGATGGTGGTGTAGTCGTACGGGCTCTTCGTCCCGTCGAAGGCCACCGCCGCGAGTGAGGGGCCCCCGTCCAGCGACACCTCGACGACTCCCTCGCCCGACGCCTCGACCTCGACCCGCGTGACACCGGTTCCGAAATCACAGCCGCGGTGGACGAGTTCGCCCGTCGCGTCGGCCCTCGGCGACACCGCGTCACCCGACATCTTCGTACGGTCGACGATCTCGGTGTCCCGCTGTTCGTCGAAGTCGGCCGCGTTCAGGCCCGTTTCGCGCACCGGACGGGGAGTGGCGGGCTCGCCGGTGAGGGTGATCGTGGTGCGCAGCCGGATGTCCTCGCTCGACGCGCCCGCGAGGAGTTCGTACGCGCCCGGCTCCAGACGGGTCCTGCCGACCGCCACGTCCCAGAACTCCAGTGCGGAGAGGGGGAGTTCGAAGGTCAGGCGCTCCGAGGAACCGGCAGTGAGGTGGAGGCGCCGGTGGGCCAGCAGTTCGCGGCGGGGGCGCGGCACCGACGGGTCCACGGCGCGCGCGTAGAGCTGGGCCACCTCGTCCGCCGGCGCCGCGCCCGTGTTGGTGACCGTGAAGGAGACCTTCAGCGCGGCCCGCGCCTCGGTGACCTCCAGATCCTCGTACGCGAACATCGTGTACGCGAGGCCGTGGCCGAACGGGAACAGCGGGCTGCCCTCGAAGTACAGATACGTCTGGCGGCCGCCGATCACGTCGTAGTCGAGCAGGTCGGGCAGGTCCGCGTCGCAGGCGTACCAGGTCTGGGGGAGACGGCCGGCGGGGGAGACGTCGCCGGCCAGGACGCGGGCGAGGGCGGTGCCCGCCGCCTGGCCGCCGTGCGCGGTCCACAGGACGGCGGGGAGGTCGGTGGGGTCCACCGCGTAGGGATACGCCGAGACCAGGGCGAGGACGGTGTCCGGGTTCGCGGCGCGGGCGGCGCGCAGCAGGCGCTCCTGATGGGCGGGGAGGCGGAGGGTGGTGCGGTCCTCCGTCTCGCGGCCGTTGATGTGCGGGTCGTTGCCCGCCACCACCACGACGACGTCGGCCGCCTCCGCCACCCGGGCCACGGCGTCCTCGCCGCGCTCGGCGAACTCCAGCTCGAAAATCTCCGGGGCGTCGTCGGCAACCCTGACGCCGTCGGCGGCGACAGAGAGATGCCCACCCGTCCCGACGTGCCTCAGGAGGTGACCGCTCCCATGGGATCCGGAGCGGGAATCCGCCGGTTCGAGGCGGAACGTCTCCTGGACGACCCAGCCGCCCGGCTGGTCGGCGGACGCGCGGAGGTAACCGTCCTCGGCGACCGAGAGGTAGCGCCCGTCGGGGGCCCGCAGGGTCAACAGCCCCTCGCCCCAGTCGATCAGCGCGAGGTCGGTGCCGGTGGCGTCGGTGGTGAGGGGCGGCAGGTCCGTGCGGCCCGCGAGCAGGGCCGGGTCCAGCGCGCCCTCGGCGCCGCGCACCTCGTCGTCCGCGTCCCCGGCGAGGGGCACCGACAGATACGTACCGGAGGAGGTCCTCAGGCGTACCCGGTCCACGCCCTCGGCGAAGTCGACGCGCTCGGCGCCGAAGCGCTCGTACAGGCCCTCCAGCGGTGTGGAGCGGTGGATGAGTGTGCCGCTGTACCAGTCGAGCTTGCACTCGTCGGCGAGGAGGCCCACGACGGCGACGCGCACACCCGGACCCAGTGGCAGCAGGCCGTCGTTCTTGAGGAGGACGATCGCCTGCTCGGCCGCCTCCCGGGCGAGCGCGCGGTGGGCCGGGGTGTCGAAGTCCGAGGTGCCGCCGTGGGGGTCCGTGTGCGGGTCGAACTCGCCGAGCCGGAAGCGGATCGCGAGCTGGCGGCGGACCGCCGTGTCGATGTCCGCCTCGCTCAACAGGCCCTTCTCCAAGGCCCCTCGGACCCGGTCCACGATTTTCGAACCGTCCGTGCCGTGGTCCGTGAAGCTGTCGACCCCGGCGAGGATCGCGGCGGCGGTCGCTTCCTCGTGGGTGTCGAAGTAGTGCTCGGAGTCGACCAGGTTGGAGGGGGCGCCCGCGTCGGAGCAGACCAGGAGGTCCTGGTCCGTCCAGGTGCGCAGGTGTTCCCCGAGGTACGGGGAGACGTGGTTGGGGCGGCCGTTGACCAGGTTGTACGCCGGCATCACACCCGCCACCGCGCCCGCCTCGACGGTCGCGCGGAAGGCCCGCAGGTCGTACTCGTGCAGCACGCGCGGGCGGACCGAGGAGGAGGTGGTGTCCCGGTCCGTCTCGTTGTTGTGGGCGAGCCAGTGCTTGAGGACGGGGGCCGTGCGCCAGTAGTCGGGGTGGTCGCCGCGCAGGCCCCGGGTGTACGCCGTGGCGATCGCGGAGGTGAGCTTCGGGTCCTCCGAGTAGCCCTCTTCGTTGCGGCCCCACAGCGGGTGACGCAGCAGATTGACCGTGGGGGACCAGACGTTGAGTCCCACCCGGTCGTCGCGGGCGCGCATCGCGCGGACCTCGGCCGAGACCGCCTCGCCGACGCGGCGTACGAGTTCGTCGTTCCAGGTCGCGCCGAGGCCGACGGCCTGGGGGAAGACCGTCGCCGGGCCCATCCAGGCCACACCGTGCAGCGCCTCCTGGCCGGTGCGGAACGCGGCCACCCCGAGCCGCTCCACGGCGGGCGCGAACTGGTGCAGGAACGCGATGCGCTCGTCGAGCGTGAGCCGCGCCAGCAGATCGTCGATGCGCTTCGCGAACGGCAGCTGCGGATCGCGAAAAGGCGGCGTAGGCGGCGTTTGTGCGGTCACGTGGTGATCCCTTTGCGGTGGAGCGACGGGGTGCTTTCGAAGCGCTTCGATGCTCGATCGCCCGAGGGGCGGGTGTCAAGACACCTCGACGCAACAACTCCGTTTCCTCATTGGCATTTCAAGCGCCCGGCGCGGCCGGTCCAGTCCTCCACACCTCCGAGGAATCTTGGAATCGGCTCTTGTGCACCCCCAGGTGTTCACTTAACCTCGCAGCAACATCGAAGCGCTTCGACTAGTGGAGCGGCTCCCTCGGGGCACGCAGTCTTCCACGCAGTCCTCCGAGGACCGCTTCAGCTCAGCCAGTTCCACTCGAGACACCGCAGCCGACGGCTCCACCGCCGGGTGTCCTGCTGTGCGCCACGAAGGGTTGACGCAATGACGCCGAACACCGCCACCTCCGCTCCCAGTCGGAGAAGCTTCCTCGCCTCCACGGCGGTCGCCGCCGCGGCGGTCGCGGGAGGGATGCCGCTGCTCGCCGCCTGCGGCGGCTCGGACAGCGGCTCGGGCGGGGGTACGTCGGCGGGCAAGAGCGCCAAGAAGCTGCTGCCGGCCTACGTCGCGACCAACGTGGTGACCCCTGACATCGCCGCCAAGAACGGCTCCGCGGTCGGCTTCACCAGTAAGCTCGACATCGCTTCCCTGAAGACCTCGGTGCCGAAGAAGCTCGGCAAGGGCGGCAAGGTCAGCATCATGTCCCCGTTCTGGGGGTCCCCGCCGAAGTCGGACAACGCCTACTACAAGGCGATGAACGACCTGATCGGTGTCGACGTCGAGTGGCAGAACCAGGACGGCAACACCTACGACCAGAAGCTCGGCGCGGTCCTGGCCTCCAGCGACATCCCGGACGTCGTGGTCATCCCCGGCTGGAACATGGGCGGCAAGATCCCCAGCGCCATCATCGGCAAGTTCGCGGACCTCGGCCCGTACCTCTCCGGGGACGCGATCAAGCAGTACCCGAACCTCGCGGCGATCCCGACGGACGCCTGGCAGCGCTCCCTCTTCGGCGGCAAGTTGCGCGGTCTGCCGCAGCCGTCCCCGTACGTCACCGGCATCGTGCCCCTGTACCGCAAGGACATCTTCGACAAGGAGGGGTACCAAGTCCCCACCTCGGCCGACGAGTTCATGGCGCTGTGCAAGGAGATCACCAGCGCCAAGGCCAAGCGGTGGGCCTGCCTCGACATGAAGTGGACCGCTTTCCAGTCCTTCGGTGTGCTCTCGGGCAGTGAGAAGCCGCTCGGCTGGAACCTCGTCGACGGCAAGCTGGTCTACCGCATCGAGACCCCCGAGTACCTCGAAGCGCTGGAGTGGACCCGCAAGCTCTTCGCCGCCGGATACGTCCACCCGGACGCCAAGCTGGGCAAGAGCGCGGCCACCGACCCGGGCCCCAAGTTCGCGGCCGGCGAATTCCTCATCTACGCCCAGAACATCTCGCAGTGGTGGAGCCGCACCGCCGAACAGGCCACCCAGAACCCGAACTACAAGATCTGGGGCATGGACATCTTCGGCCACGACGGCGGCAAACCGACCCTCTGGGCCGAACAGCCGGCAGGCATCTTCGCCTTCGTCAGCAAGAAGGCCTCGGAGTCCGTCATCCGTGACGTGCTGGCCGTCGCCAACGTCACCGCCGCGCCGTACGGCACCAAGGAGTACATGCTCACCAACTACGGCGTCGAGGGCACCCACTACACCGTCAAGAACGGCGTTCCCACCAAGACCGACCAGGGCAACAACGAGGTCATCAACGCCTACGTCATGGTCGCGAGCCCCACCGCGACCATCGCCCACCCCGACTTCCCCGAGGTCGCCAAGGCACAGGTCGAGTGGCAGCAGCGGATGGGCGCCTTCACCAAGAAGTCCTCCTTCTACGGCATGCAGATCACCGAACCCAGCCGCTACACCAACCTCTCCAACGACTTCGAGCAGCTGGAGGACGACATCGTCCGCGGCCGCAAGAAGATCAGCGACATGCAGCAGGCCGTCTCCGACTGGAAGAGCAAGGGCGGCGACCAACTGCGCGACTGGTACAAGAAGCTGCTCGACGAGAACGGCCCGGCGGCGAGCTGACCGGGTACCGAGGCAAGGAGAACGGCCGTGTCCCACAGCACGGTGCCTCGGAGCGGGACCGAGGCCGACACGACAGAGAAGACCCCGGTGGCATCCGGCGGCGCCACCGGCTCCCGGGAGAAACGCCCCTCCGGAAAGGTGAGCCTGCGGCTCAGGTTCAGACGCGACCGCGTCCTGCTCCTGATGACGCTGCCGGCGGTCCTGCTGGTCCTGCTCTTCAACTACGTGCCGATCCTCGGCAACATCGTCGCCTTCCAGGACTACGACCCGTACATCAGCGACAACGGCATCGTCTCCATGCTGCACAGCCCCTGGGTGGGCATCGGGAACTTCCAACGGGTCTTCGAGGACTCGGCGTTCTGGGATGCCGTGCAGAACACCCTCGTGCTGTTCTTCCTCCAGCTCGTCCTGTACTTCCCGATCCCGATCGCGCTCGCGCTGCTCATCAACAGCGTGGTCAGGCCCAGGGTCCGGGCGCTCTCACAGGCGATCCTCTACCTGCCGCACTTCTTCTCCTGGGTGCTGGTCATCGCCGTCTTCCAGCAACTCTTCGGCGGCGCCGGAATCCTCTCGCAGCTGCTGCGGCAGCACGGGTACGACGGTCTCGACATCATGACCGACCCCAACACCTTCAAGTTCCTGATCACCGCGCAGAGCGTGTGGAAGGACGCCGGCTGGGGGATCATCGTCTTCCTCGCCGCGCTGTCCTCGGTCAGCCCGGACCTGTACGAGGCCGCCGCGATGGACGGCGCGGGTCGCTGGCGCCGCATGTGGCACATCACGCTGCCTGCGCTGCGCCCGGTGATCGCCCTGCTGTTGGTGCTCCGCGTCGGTGACGCCCTCACCGTCGGCTTCGAACAGATCCTGCTCCAGCGCGACGCCGTCGGACCAGGAGCGGCGGAGGTCCTCGACACCTTCGTCTGGTGGAACGGCGTCCGCAACCAGGACTTCGGCTACGCGGCGGCCGCCGGACTGATCAAGGGCGTGGTCAGCCTCGGCCTGGTCCTCGCCGCGAACAAGGTGGCCCATCTCATGGGCGAGCAGGGGGTGTACAAGAAGTGACCGCCGTCATCGACAAACCCGTGCGCGGCCCCAGCCGTTGGGCGGCGCCGCCCCGACCGACGTGGGAGGAGGAGCCCAGCAAGGCCGGCCTCGCGGGCAAGGGACTCGTGCTGACCCTCGCCTGCCTGGGGATCTTCTTCCCGCTGTGGATCGTCATCGTCACCAGCCTCTCCTCACGGAAGACCATCGACGAGGCCGGCGGCCTGGTGATGGTGCCCAAGGGCATCACCTTCGTCGCCTACAAGGAACTCCTCAGCGGCGGCCAGGTCACCCGCGCCTCGGTCATCAGCATCCTGATCACCCTCGTCGGCACGCTGTTCTCCATGGCGGTGTCCGTCCTGTGCGCCTACGGCCTCTCGCGCATCGGCTCGCTCGGCCACCGCTGGATTCTGCTGGCGCTGCTGGCGACCATGTTCTTCAGCGCCGGCCTCATCCCGACCTATCTGCTGGTGCAGTCGCTGGGCCTGACCGACAGCTATCTCGCACTGATCCTCCCGAGCGCGATCAGCGTCTTCAACATCCTGGTGCTGCGCGGCTTCTTCATGGGCATCTCGCAGGAACTCATCGACAGTGCCCGCATCGACGGCGCCGGTGACGTCCGCATTCTGTGGCAGATCGTCATGCCGCTCTCCCGCGCGGTGCTCGCGGTGATCACCCTGTTCTACGCCGTCGGGTACTGGAGCGCCTGGTTCAACGCCTCGCTCTACCTCAGCGACCAGGACATGATGCCGCTGCAGAACGTCATGATCCAGCTCGTGCAGAAGCAGGAGGCCCCGGTGGGCCTCGGCCAGGCCATCAAGACCGGCCAACTGTCCGGCCTGGCGGTGCAGATGGCGGTCATGGTGATGGCGTTGCTGCCGGTGGCCGTGTTGTCGCCGTTCGTGCAGCGGCATTTCAAGAAGGGCATGTTGACGGGCGCGGTGAAGGGCTGACCGGCGCCTGTTGAAGAGGGCTTTGCGGTTGTTCGGCGACCGCGGGTTGTTCATGGCCGGCCGCGCCCACGCGGCGGAGCCGCATGTCGATACAGCCCCGCGCCCCTCAGGTAACTTCCCTGACCGTCTCTCCGTAGAACGAGGTATGTCATGCACGCGTCCCGACTGAGCCGCCGGGCCGTTCTCGCCGGGACTGCGGCCGCCGCCGCGCTCACCACCGTGCCGCCCCTCCAGGGCCGCGCGCACGCCGCCGGGGTCACCGCCGCCACCCCCTCCTACCGCTGGCGCAACGCCGTCATCGGCGGCACCGGATTCATCACCGGCGTGCTGTTCCATCCGGCCGTACGGGGGCTCGCCTACGCCCGGACCGACATCGGCGGCGCCTACCGCTGGGACGAGCGAGCCGCCCGCTGGACCCCGCTCACCGACCACCTCGGCTGGGACGACTGGAACCTGCTCGGTGTCGAGTCGCTCGCCGTTGACCCCGCGCACCCGGACCGGCTCTATCTCGCCCTCGGCACCTACGCCCAGGCATGGGCGGGCAACGGCGCGGTCCTGCGCTCCGAGGACCGCGGTGCCACCTGGACCCGCACCGATCTCACCGTGAAGCTGGGCGGCAACGAAGACGGACGCGGGGCGGGGGAACGGCTGCTCGTCGACCCGCGTGACAGTGGCACCCTCTGGCTCGGCACCCGGCACGACGGGCTGCTCAAGTCGTCCGACCGGGGAGCCACTTGGGCAGTCGTGAGCGGCTTCCCGGCCACCGCGAGCGCCTCCGGGCAGGGTGTCACCTTCCTCGCCGCCGTCGGCCGTGCCGTCTATGCCGGGTGGGGTGACGGCGACGGGACCGCGACCGCCGTCAACCTCTACCGCACCACGGACGGCACCACCTGGGAGCCCGTCCCCGGGCAGCCCATCGGCACCTCCGCCAAGGTCCCGATCCGCGCCGCCCACGACCGCCACACCCGCGAGTTGTACGTGACGTATGCCGACGCCCCCGGGCCCAACGGCCAGTCGGCCGGCAGCGTGCACAAGCTCGCCACCGCCACCGACCGATGGACTGACGTCACCCCCGTCCAGCCCGGCGCCAGCGACACCTTCGGCTACGGCGGGGTCGACGTCGACGCCCGTCGCGCGGGCACCGTCGTCGTCTCCACCAACAACCGGTGGGCCGAAGGCGACACCGTGTTCCGGTCCACCGACGGTGGCCGTACCTGGGCGTCCCTCAAGGACGTGGCGGTCTTCGACGTGTCCGAGACTCCTTTCCTCGACTGGGGTGAAGACCGGCCGAAGTTCGGCTGGTGGATCCAGGCGCTCGCCCTCGACCCGTACGACTCGAAGCACCTCGTGTACGGGACCGGCGCGACCCTCTACGGCACCCGCGACCTCAGACGCTGGGCGCCACGGATCCGTGGTCTGGAGGAGACGGCCGTGCGCCGGCTGATCTCGCCCCCGGCCGGGGAGGCGCATCTGATCAGCGGACTCGGGGACATCGGCGTGATGTACCACGAGCGGCTCACGGCGTCTCCGTCACGCGGCATGGCGACGAACCCCGTGTTCGGGTCGGCGACGGGACTCGCGCAGGCCGCGGCCAAGCCGGCGTACGTCGTCCGGGCGGGCTGGGGCGACCACGGCAACGGCGCGTACTCCCACGACGGCGGGCGCACCTGGGCGCCCTTCACGGCCCAGCCCGACATCGCCAAGAACGCGCCGGGGCCGATCGCCACCAGCGCCGACGGCGGTACGCTGCTGTGGTCCTTCGTGCACTGGGACGGCACGAAGTACGCGGCTCACCGCTCGACGGACAACGGCGCGACCTGGTCCGAGGTCTCCTCCTTCCCGAAGGGCGCCACGCCGGTCGCCGACCCGGCCGACCCGACGCTCTTCTACGCGTACGACACCGACACAGGAACGCTGCACGCCAGCACTGACAGTGGCCGTTCTTTCACCGCCCGTGCCGGTGGACTGCCCTCCGGGGACGACCAGTTCCAGCTG
The DNA here is from genome assembly GCA_001550305.1 of Streptomyces diastatochromogenes. Taxonomy (GTDB): domain Bacteria; phylum Actinomycetota; class Actinomycetes; order Streptomycetales; family Streptomycetaceae; genus Streptomyces; species Streptomyces mirabilis_D. The sequence continues at coordinate 15,769 of LRTP01000926.1, read as the reverse complement.
GCCGCCGCACCCGGGCGCAGCGGTGACCTGTGGCTGAGCGTGAAGTGGAACGGGCTCTACCGGTCCACCGACGGTGGAGTCACCTTCGCCAAGGTCGCCAGCTGCTGGGCCTCGTACACCCTCGGCTTCGGCAAGGCGGCCGACGGCGCCGACTATCCGGCCGTCTATCAGGTCGGCTCCACGGAGACGATCACCGCCGTCTACCGCTCCGACGACGCGGCCGGGACCTGGGTGCGGATCAACGACGACGCCCACCAGTGGGGCTGGATCGGCGAGGTCATCACCGGAGACCCGCGCGTGTACGGCCGGGTGTACCTCGGTACGAACGGGCGTGGCATCCAGTACGGGGAGCCGGTCTGATGCCGACGCTCGCAGACGCCACGCGTGGCCGCATCCTCTTCGGCGGCGACTACAACCCCGAGCAGTGGCCGGAGGAGCTCTGGCGGGAGGACGTACGGCTCATGAAGGAGGCCGGCGTCAACTCCGTCACCGTCGGCGTCTTCTCCTGGGCCAAGCTCGAACCGACGCCCGGGGCACGGGAGTTCGGCTGGCTCGACCGGCTCATGGACCTGCTGCACGAGAACGGCGTCGGAGTCGTCCTCGCCACCCCCACCTCCTCGCCCCCGCCCTGGATGGGCCGGCTCCACCCGGAGACCCTGCCCCGCGACGCGGACGGCCGTGTCGAGTGGTGGGGCGGCCGCCAGCACTTCGCCCACTCCAGCGCCACCTACCGGCGCCACGCCGCCGCCATCACCGAGGACCTCGCCGCCCGCTACGGCGGCCATCCCGCCCTGACGATGTGGCACATCAACAACGAGTACTGCACCTACGACTGGGGCGACGAGGCGGCCGCCGCCTTCCGCCGCTGGCTCCAGGACACGTACGGCACGCTCGACGCCCTCAACACCGCCTGGGGCACGGCCTTCTGGAGTCAGGGCTACGACGACTGGGAAGGCGTTCTGCCGCCGCGCCACGCCCACTACATGAACAACCCCACCCAGGTCCTCGACTTCAAGCGCTTCACCTCCGACGCCCTCCTGGAGTGCTATCTCGCCGAACGCGACATCGTCGCCCGGCACACCCCGCACATCCCCGTGACCACCAACTTCATGCCGTTCTGGCAGGGCCAGGACGCCTGGGCGTGGGCCGAGCGGGAAGACGTGGTCTCCGTCGACATCTATCCGGACCCGCGCGACCCGCTCGGCGCCCAGTACGGCGCGCTCATCCATGACATGACCCGCTCACAGGCCCACGACGGGCCCTGGATGGTCATGGAGCAGGCGGCGGGGCCCGTGAACTGGCGTGGTGTGAACCACCCGAAGCCCCGCGGGCTCAACCGGCTCTGGTCCCTCCAGGCCGTCGCGCGCGGCGCGGACGCCGTCTGCTACTTCCAGTGGCGGCAGTCCCGGCAGGGCGCCGAGAAGTTCCACTCCGGGATGGTCAGCCACGCGGGGGAGCGGGGCCGCACCTTCCAGGAGGTCAAGCGGATCGGGGCCGAACTCGCCCTGCTGAGCGACAAGGTGACGGGCACCCGGGTCGTCGGCGCCGACGTCGCCGTACTGCTGGACTGGAACGCCTGGTGGGCGAGTCAGCAGGACGGACGGCTGTCCTGCGAGGTCGACCACCAGAGCGTCGTACGCGCCTGGCACCGCGCCCTGTGGGAGGCGAACACCACCACCTCCTTCGCCCACCCCGAGCACGACCTGTCCGCGTACAAGCTGGTCGTCGTCCCGCAGCTGTACCTGCTGACGGACAGGGCGATCGACAACCTCGTCGGGTACGTACGCGGCGGTGGCACCCTCGTCTCCGGCTTCCTGACCGGCGTCGCCGACCAGGACGACCGGGTGCGGCCCGGCGGCATGGACGAGCGGCTGCGCGCGCTCTTCGGCATCCGCACCCTGCACGAGTGGTGGCCGCTCGACGCCGACGAGAAGGTCGAGGCCGAGGGCTTCCGCGGCACGCTGTGGTCCGAGGAGATCGAGGCCGCGGACGACACCTACGCGGTCGTCCGGTACAAGGGCGGTGAGCTGGACGGTCTTCCGGCCGTACTGCGCAAGGGCCGCGCCTGGTACCTGTCCACCCTCCCCGAGCCCGAGGCGCTGTGGCCGCTGCTCGCCGGGATCGCCGAGGACGCGGGCGTACGGCCGCCGCTCGACCACCTCCCGGCGGACGTGGAGGCGGTACGCCGGGGCGAACTGCTGTTCCTGCTCCACCACGGGCGGGACACGGTGACCGTGCCGGTGCCGGGACGCCACCGCGACCTGCTGACCGGCGAGGACGTCGTCGATGCCGTGGAGCTGGGGCGGTACGGCGTCGTCGTACTGGAGGCAGCGCCATGAGCGAACCCGCGGGCGGTCCCACCGACGATCCCGCCGACGGCCCCACGGACGCTCCCGTCCACGGCTCCACGGACGCCCCCGTCCACGGCACCTGGGAGCCCGCCCCCGCCGCCCGCTGGGAGGACGCCTTCCTGAGCGGGAACGGCCGACACGGCGTCATGGTGTTCGGTGATCCGAACGACGACCGGGTCATCGTCAACCACCACTCCCTGGTCCGCCCGAACGGCAGCGAACACGCCAGGCCGCCCGAGCTGGCCGAACGGCTGAGGAGCGTCCAGGACCGGTTGCTGGCCGGTGACGTCGACGCCGGGGAGGACTTCACCGACGGGCGACCCCTGCTGTGGGTACAGCCCTTCCACCCGGCCTTCCAGGTGCGGCTGCGCCGGGCGCCACGGGAGCCGCGCGCGTACCGGCGCGAGGTCGACTTCACCACCGGCGTCGTCCGCGCCGAGTGCGGGGGCCGGCGCGGCGAGGTCTTCGTGTCGCGCGCGGACGACGTCATCGTCCAGTACGTGACGGAGGCCGACCTCACCGTCGACGTGACGCTCGACCACCGACTGCCGGGCGTACCCGTCGACTTGGGGGTGGGCCACGGTTGCGTGCGCACGCCCGAAGGCGCTCTCCTCACCCTGCGGGCCCGCTATCCGGGCAGCGAGCGGGCGTACACCGGCGTGACGCTCGCCGTGGTCACCGGGGGCCGGACGCTCACCGCGCCGCCCGGGATACGGGTCGAGGGCGCGCGTTCGGTGCTGCTGCTCACGCGGGTACGGCGGCACGAGGGGGAGTGGGACACGCTCGCCGAGGCCCGTGAGCTGCGCGCCCTGCTGCCCGAGGGCGACGAGGACGCGTACGACCGTCTCCTCGCCCGGCACACCGCCCTACACCGCGCCGCCTACCTGCGGGCGGGCCTGGAGCTGGGCGCGGACCCGGCCGAACGGGCGCTCCCGGGATCGGAGTTGGTCCGCCGTCCGAAGAGCCGCGCCCTGCTGGAGCGGCTCTTCGCGGCCGGTCGCTACCACCTGCTGTCCGCCGCCGGAATGCTGCCGCCACGGCTGACCGGGCTGTGGACCGGCGACTGGGACACCGCCTGGTCGGGGGCCTTCACCACCGACGCCAACGTCAATCTCCAGACGGCGTCGGCCGCCGCGGCGGCGCTGCCGGAGGTGTCCGAGGCCCATGCGGCCCTGATCCACGGCCAGTTGCCGCACTGGCGCGACAACGCCCGGGCGATCTTCGGTACCCGGGGCGTCGTCGCCCCCGCGCACACCGACGGCGATTCCGGGCACATCTACCACCTCAGCCGCGAGTACCCGCTGCACGTGTGGACCGCGGGCGCCGACTGGCTGCTGAAACCCCTCGTGGACCACGACGAGACGCGCGGCGCACGCGACCCGCGCCTGGCCGCCGCGCTCGCCGAAGTGGCCCGGTTCTACGAGGACTTCCTCACCCGGACCGACGAGAACGGCCACGTCGTGATCGTGCCGTCGTACTCGCCGGAGAACCGACCCGCCACCGCGCGCTGGATCACCGTCAACGCCGCCATGGACCTCTCCGCGGCGCGCCACGCCCTGCGCACGGCCGCCGACCACCACCCCGGACCCGACGCCGAGCGCTGGCGCGCCCTCGATGACCGGCTGCCGCCGCACCGCGTCAACGCCGACGGGGCACTCGCCGAGTGGGCCTGGCCCGGCCTCGACGACACCTACGACCACCGGCACCTCAGCCACCTCTACGGCGTCTGGCCGCTCGACGAGATCAACCCGTACGACACCCCCGAGCTCGCCGAGGCGGCCCACCGCGCCCTCGTTCTGCGCGGCGCCGAGAACGACTCCGCGCACGGCCACCTCCACCACGCCCTGGTGGCGGCCCGGCTACGGGACGCGGCGCGGGTGGCGGGCGCCCTCGACAACGTCCTCGCCGGAGACTTCTTCCATGTCTCCCTGATGAGCGGCCACTACCCGAACCGGCACGTCTACAACGCGGACGCCGCCCACACGCTGCCCGCCGTGCTCATCGAGATGCTCGTCCACTCCACGCCCGACCGGCTGGTCCTCTTTCCCGCGCTCCCCACGGCGTACCCGAGCGGCCGGCTCCACGGCATCCGCACCCGGTTCGGCGCCGAGGTCGACCTGACCTGGAGCCCGCAGGAGCGCACGGCCGTCATCCGCCCCACCCGTAGCACGCGGATCGATCTCAGGACTTCCGCCGGCGCGCGACCGCTCTCCCTGAGCGCCGGAGAAGACTGCGTCCTCACCCTGGGGCCGCAGTAGCACCCGCAGTTCCCCCCACCCATGGAAGGGACACCATGGCACCACGGACACTCGGCAGGGCCGCCAAGGCCCTGCTGGCCCCCGCGCTCGCGCTCGGCGCCACCGTCGGCCTCGCCTCCGCCCCCGCCCAGGCGGCCGTCTGGAACTCCTGCGAGCAGTACGGGAACACCAGCCTCAACGGGTACACGCTCTACAACAACATCTGGGGCTCCGGCGCGGGCAGCCAGTGCATCTGGGCCAACTCCGGCACCAACTGGGGAGTGTGGGCCAACCACCCCAACACCGGCGGCATCAAGTCGTACCCCAACGCCAAGAAGGTGATCAACAAGTCGATCACCTCGCTCGGCTCGCTCACCAGCGGCTACAACGTCACGGTCCCGTCGTCCGGCGCGTACAACACGTCGTACGACATCTGGGACACCGGCTACAAGTACGAGGTCATGCTCTGGGTGAACAAGACCGGAGCCGTCGGCCCGCTCGGCACCTCGCAGGGCACCCTCACCCTCGGCGGCCACACCTGGACCGTCTACAAGGGCAACAACGGAGCCAACGACGTGTTCTCCTTCGTGCGCACCTCGAACTCCAGCTCCGGCACCGTCGACGTCCTGCCGATCCTCAAGTGGATCAAGGACACCAAGGGCTGGTTCGGCAACGTGACCATCGGCGACCTCCAGTTCGGCTTCGAGATCACGTCCTCGTCCGGCGGCCTGGACTTCGTGACCAACAGCCTGTCGGTCGGCAGTAGTTGACCGACGCCCCAGGGGCATCAGCGGCTCGGTTCCCGCGTCGCGCGGGGGCCGGGCCGTCGCGATGCGAGCCGCGCGGCACCGGCGCACCCGGCGCCGGCCAGCGCGAAGCCCAGCACGCCGGGGTTCAGGTAGTCGGGGACGGCGTCGGTGACATGGCCGTCGCCGTCCCCCGTCTCGCAGACGAACCGGACGGGCAGGTAGCGCAGCGTGTAGTCCACGCTGCCGGGGTCCTGCGCCCGCTGCTCCCAACCCGGTGCGCGACAGGGCCGCAGCGGTGCCGAGTCGGCGCCGTTCTCCGCCGCGTCCATGACCGCGCCGACCAGGTGGACCAGGCCCCACACGTACAGGAGGGCCGTGGCGGCCCCCAAGAGGGCGGCGACGACGCGCAGCCACACCACGCGGTCGGCCTGCCGCGGGCCGATCCGGCCGAGGGTGCCGAAGCAGTACCCGACGAAGGCGAAGGCCGCGACCAGTCCCCCGGGGACGAGTAGCAGGAGCAGGTACACCATCCGGTGACTTCAGCAGCCCAAGGTCGCCTCGGCTGTGATGGAGCCCACAGTTCCGGCAGCAGCGCGGTCACAGGGCGTGTGGGGGAGGCCGGGCCGGCCTCCCCCACACGCGCGTGGCTACTCCGCCACCGGCAGTCGGGCCCCGTCCCGCAGGAACAGCGGGATGCGGTCCAGCGGGGCGTCGACGGTGACGGCCGCGCCGCCCTCGTACGTCTCACCGGTCCACGCGTCGGTCCACCGGGCGCCCGCCGGAAGGTACGCCGTACGCACCGTCGCGCCCGCCGTGAGCACCGGCGCGACCAGGAGGTCGGAGCCGAAGAGATAGGAGTCGTCGACCGACCACGTCGCGTGGTCCTCGGGGAACTCCAGGAACAGCGGGCGCATCACCGGCAGCCCCTCCTCGTGGGCCTCCCGCATGACGTCCAGCACATAGGGCTTCAGCCGCTCGCGCAGCCGCAGGTACTTCTCCAGGATCGCGCCGGCCTCCTCGCCGTACGACCAGACCTCGTTGGGGCCACCGGTCATGTCGGGACCCAGCGGCATACCGGGATCGCGGAAGCCGTGCAGGCGCATCAGCGGGGAGAGCGCGCCGAACTGGAACCAGCGGACCATCACCTCGCGGTACGCCGGGTCGTCGGGGTCACCGCCGTGGAAGCCGCCGATGTCGGTGTTCCACCAGGGGATGCCGGAGAGCGCGGTGTTGAGGCCCGCGGCGATCTGGCGGCGCAGGGTCGCGAAGTCGGTGCCGATGTCGCCGGACCACAGGGCGGCGCCGTAGCGCTGACTGCCCGCCCACGCCGAGCGGTTGAGGGTGACGACCTCGGTCTCGCCCGCCGCGAGCATGCCTTCGTAGAAGGTGCGGGCGTTCTCGCGGGGGTAGAGGTTGCCGACCTCCAGACCCGGACCCGCGTGGTAGCGCAGGTTCTCCTGGAAGCCCGGCTTCAGCTCCGGCTCGCAGGCGTCCAGCCAGAAGGCCGAAATGCCGTACGGGTCCAGGTAGTTGTCCTTCACGCGCGACCACAGGAAGTCACGGGCCTCGGGGTTCGTCGCGTCGTAGAACGCCACCTGGACGGTGGAGGCGACCTCCTTGTCGGGCCAGTCGGCGTGGGCCATCGGGCCGTACTGGGTGCCGATGAAGTAGCCGCGCTGCTCCATGAGCGGGTGGTTCTCGGACAGCGGGGAGACCGACGGCCACACGGACACGACCAGCTTGACGCCGAGTTCGGCGAGTTCGCGCTGCATCGCCGCCGGGTCCGGCCACTCGGCCGGGTCGAACTTCCAGTCGCCCAGGTGGGTCCAGTGGAAGAAGTCGCAGACGATGGCGGACAGGGACAGACCCCGGCGCTTGTACTCCCGTGCCACGTCGAGGAGTTCGTCCTGCGTGCGGTAGCGCAGCTTGCACTGCCAGAAGCCGGCCGCCCACTCGGGCAGCATCGGCGTACGGCCGGTGGCGGCGCTGTAGCGGCGCTGGGCGTCGGCCGGGGTGCCCGCGGTGATCCAGTAGTCGAGCTGGCGGGCCGAGTCGGCGACCCAGCGGGTGCCGTTGCCCGCGAGCTCGACCCGGCCGATCGCGGGGGAGTTCCACAGGAAGGTGTAGCCGCGGCTGGAGGTGAGCACCGGGACGGTGACCTCGGCGTTGCGCTGGACCAGGTCCAGGACCGCGCCCTTCTGGTCGAACAGCCCGTGCTGGTGCTGGCCGAGGCCGTACAGCTTCTCGCCCTCGTACGCGGCGAAGCGCTGCTCCAGGCGGTGGTGGCCGTTGCCCGTCGGGGTGTACAGGCGCGGGCCCGGCCACCAGAAGTGGGCGCGCTCCTCGGCGAGGAGTTCGGTGCCGTCGGCCGTGCGGAGGAAGCGGACCTGGCCCTCGGCGTCGACCTCGACGGTCAGCGCGCCGACCGTCAACCGGCCCTCGCCGTCCTGGATCTTGAGGGTGCTCTCGGTCACCTGCGGCTCGTCGAGGAGCGCGCCGGGGAGGCCTTCGAGGACCGGGCCGCCCAGGCGCGCGCGGACCCGGACCGCGTCAGGGCCCCAGGGCTCGATACGGACGGTCTCCTGACGGCCGCTCCACTCCAGCGCGCCGTCCCGCTCACGGAACGTGCCGACGGTCGGGGAGGACTGCGCGAGGCTGACCGCGCCTGACTGGGTCTGGTTTTCGGCAGGCTTATTCACGGGGGCGCTCCTGAAGGAATGCAGACATGAGGAATGCAGGCATGCAGACATGGGGGTGCCCGGCGAGGAGGGCACAACGCTGGGGCCGGGGGCTGAGGCTGGGGCAGTGCGGTGAACTGCGGTGCGGTGTGATGCGGTGCGGTGAAGGTCGGGCAGGGGAAGGGTGTGGCCGGGCCCCGGTCAGGCGGCGGTCGGCGCCGGGCCCGTACTCGCCCGTACCGTCAACTCGGGTGCGATGAGCACGACTTCGTCCTTGCCGTGCCCTTCCAACTTGGCGATCAGATGCTCCACGGCGAGTCGGCCCATCTCCTGCGCCGGGATGGCCACCGAGGTCAGCCGCACCGAGGCCTGTGTCGCGACCTGGTCCGGGCAGATCGCGATCACCGACACGTCCTCGGGGACGGCCCGGCCCTGCTGACGCAACAGCGCGAGCAGCGGCTCGACCGCGGACTCGTTCTGCACGACGAAGCCCGTGGTGCCGGGGCGCTCGTCGAGGATGCGGGCGAGAGTCAGGGCCATCGCGTCGTACCCGCCCTCGCAGGGGCGGTGCAGCACACGCAGGCCCAACTCCCGTGAACGGGAACGGAGTCCGTCGAGGGTGCGCTCGGCGAAGCCGGTGTGCCGCTCGTAGACCGCGGGGGCCTCGCCGATGACAGCGATGTCACGGTGGCCCAGCAGCGCGAGGTGCTCGGCGCACAGCGCGCCCGTCGCGCCGAAGTCGAGATCGACGCAGGTCAGGCCGGAGGTGTCGGCGGGCAGGCCGATCAGTACGGAGGGCTGGTCCGTCTGGCGCAGCAGCGGGAGCCGTTCGTCGTCGAGCTCCACGTCCATCAGGATCATCGCGTCGGCGAGCCCGCTGCCGGTGACGCGGCGCACGGCGTCGGGACCCTCCTCGCCGGTGAGCAGGAGCACGTCGTAGCCGTGCGTGCGGGCGTGGGTGGCCACCGCGATGGCGATCTCCATCATCACGGGTACGTACATGTCGGTACGGAGCGGAACCATCAGCGCGATGATGTTGGACCGGCTGCTCGCCAGGGCCCGGGCGCCCGCGTTCGGGTGGTATCCGAGCTCCTGGATGCTCCGCTCGACCCGCTGCCGGGTGCCCGCGGAGATGGACCGCTTGCCGCTGAGGACATAGCTCACCGTGCTCGCCGAGACTCCGGCGTGCTGGGCGACCTCGGCGAGGGTGACCATCCAGCTCTCCAAGCATTGTGTGAAGCGCTTCGACAGTGCGCATTGCGGATAAGGGCGTGTGAGGGTGGCTCGACAGTAGCCCGACGGGTGGTGGGTGTCCATAGGTTGTCGAAGCGCTTCGACAGGATTCTTGCGGTGCGGGTCGGGAGTCGTTGTCGTGCCGCGCGGCGGCATGTACGCGGTGCCGTGCTCAGGCGTGTTTCCAGTGTCGTGCGTCGACGCGTTTCCCGCGCCGGACTTCGCCACGCGGCGGCAACCTTTTGCACGCGGCGGCAACCTTTTGAGGACCGGTGATCACTGAGAAGGCGTACGCAGACCGTTTTCCGGAAGGACCCCCGATGCAACACCGCCGACCGCGCCTGTCCAAGAAGGCGAAGACGATGCTCGCGGGAACGGTGGCGCTCGCGGCCGCCGCGGGCGTCACCGTCGCCCAGGCGGGCGAGGCCGACAAGAAGTGCGGCGCCTTCGACACCGTCACGATGGGCAAGTACTACGTCAACAACAACCTCTGGGGGCAGGACGACGGCACGGGCACCCAGTGCGTCTGGGACACCTCGCGCTCCGGCGACACCGTCGGCTGGGGCACGAACTACACCTGGACCAGCAAGGCCGGCAAAGAGAACAGCGTCAAGTCGTACGCCAGTACCGTGCTCGGCTGGCACTGGGGCTGGAAGACCGACAAGGCGGCCACCGAACTGCCGGTCCGGGTCGGCGACCGCAAGCCGGTCAGAACCAGCTGGGAGTTCTCGGTCGGTTCCGACCCCGGCACCATGAACGTCGCGTACGACCTGTGGCTGCACGCCAAGAACAACGCGGACTGGCAGGACCGGCCCACCGACGAAGTCATGGTCTGGCTCGACCGGCAGGGCGGCGCGGGCCCCCTCGGCACCAAGTACGGCAGTGTGAGCCTCGACGGCGCCATGTGGGACATCTACCAGGGCGACATCGGCTGGAAGGTGTACTCCTTCGTCCGCCGCGCCAACACCACCAAGGCCTCCCTCGACCTCGACGACTTCACCCAGGCCCTGGTCCGCCGCAAGCTGCTCGGCAACGACAAGTACCTCTCCGGCATCGAGGCGGGCAGCGAGGTCTTCCGGGGTTCGGGACGGCTGGACACCAAGGCGTACTCCGTCGACATCGGCTGAGACCGGCCGGCACCGGCCGGCATCGGCTCAAACCTATGGGGTACACGTTCACGCGAACGCGCGCGAGGACTGGTGGGGTCACCCGTATTCGGGTAAATACGATCGAGTAGCACCGATCGGTAACGAAGGTCCCCAAGATCCCTATGCGCGGCGAGGTGAGCCTCATGTCCGCAACACCCCACCAGCCCACCGTCACTGAACGTGAGGCACGACAGGTCGCGGAGGCGGCCCGCGAACAGGACTGGCGCAAGCCCAGCTTCGCCAAGGAACTGTTCCTCGGCCGCTTCCGCCTCGACCTGATCCACCCGCACCCCATGCCCGCCGAGGACGACGTGCAGCGCGGCGAGGAGTTCCTCGCCAAGCTGCGCGACTTCTGCGAGACGAAGATCGACTCGGCCCGGATCGAGCGCGAGGCACAGATTCCCGACGAGGTCATCGACGGCCTCAAGGACATCGGCGCCCTCGGCATGAAGATCGACACCAAGTACGGAGGCCTCGGCCTCACCCAGGTGTACTACAACAAGGCGCTCGCCCTCGTCGGCTCCGCGAACCCGGCGATCGGCGCCCTGCTGTCCGCGCACCAGTCGATCGGCGTACCGCAGCCGCTGAAGCTCTTCGGCACCCAGGAGCAGAAGGACGTCTTCCTGCCGCGCTGCGCCCGCACCGACATCTCGGCCTTCCTCCTCACCGAGCCGGACGTGGGATCCGACCCGGCGCGGCTCGCCACGAGCGCCGTCCCGGACGGCGACGACTACGTCCTCGACGGGGTGAAGCTCTGGACGACCAACGGAGTCGTCGCCGATCTGCTCGTCGTCATGGCGCGTGTCCCGAAGTCCGAGGGCCACAAGGGCGGCATCACGGCGTTCGTGGTGGAGGCCGGCTCCGAGGGCATCACCGTCGAGAACCGCAACGCCTTCATGGGGCTGCGCGGCCTGGAGAACGGCGTCACCCGCTTCCACCAGGTCCGGGTCCCCGCGGCGAACCGGATCGGTCCGGAGGGCGCGGGCCTGAAGATCGCCCTCACCACCCTCAACACCGGCCGCCTCTCGCTGCCCGCCATGTGCGTCGGCGCGGGCAAGTGGTGTCTGAAGATCGCCCGCGAATGGTCGGCGGCCCGCGAGCAGTGGGGCAAGCCGGTCGCCCTGCACGAGGCCGTCGGCGCGAAGATCTCCTTCATCGCGGCGACGACGTTCGCGCTGGAGGCCGTCGTCGACCTGTCGTCGCAGATGGCCGACGAGAACCGCAATGACATCCGCATCGAGGCCGCCCTCGCCAAGCTGTACGGCTCCGAGATGGGCTGTCTGATGGCCGACGAGCTCGTCCAGATCCGCGGTGGCCGCGGCTTCGAGACCGCCGCGTCGCTCGCCGCCCGCGGCGAGCGGGCGGTGCCCGCCGAGCAGATCCTGCGCGACCTGCGTATCAACCGCATCTTCGAGGGCTCGACGGAGATCATGCACCTGCTGATCGCCCGTGAGGCCGTGGACGCCCACCTCTCCGTGGCCGGTGACCTCATCGACCCCGACAAGTCCCTCTCGGACAAGGCGAAGGCAGGCGCGAACGCGGGTGTCTTCTACGCCAAGTGGCTGCCGAAACTGGTCGCGGGCCCGGGGCAGCTGCCGCGCTCGTACGGCGAGTTCAACCGGCACGTGGATCTCTCCCCGCACCTGCGCTACGTCGAGCGCAACGCCCGCAAGCTCGCCCGCTCCACCTTCTACGCCATGTCCCGCTGGCAGGGCCGGATGGAGACCAAGCAGGGCTTCCTGGGCCGGATCGTCGACATCGGCGCCGAGCTCTTCGCGATGAGCGCGGCCTGTGTGCGCGCCGAGCACCTGCGTCTCACCGGGCAGCACGGCCGCGAGGCCTACCAGCTCGCCGACGCCTTCTGCCGCCAGTCCCGCATCCGCGTCGACGAACTCTTCGGCCGCCTGTGGAGCAACACCGACGACCTCGACCGCAAGGTCGTCAAGGGCGTACTGGCGGGCACGTACGAATGGCTGGAGCAGGGCGTGATCGACCCGTCCGGGGATGGCCCCTGGATCGCCGACGCGACGCCCGGCCCGAGCCGGAAGGAAAACGTCCACCGCCCCATTCGCTGACCTTTTCCCCAGGAATTCACTGCCGTCCCGGTTCGTCATTCCGCCGCTTGCCGCACCGAATATGTGCGTCAACAATGAGGAGAATGGCGAACGGGGACGGCAGATGCGCCAAGGAATCGGGGAAGAACACGGTCACGGCCTTTCCGCGCAGCTGACGCGCGCCCGCGCCGAGGCCCGGCTCCAGCTCGACGAACCGGATCTCGTACGGGCCCTGCGGACCGTCCGCAAAGAGGTGCGGCCGCTGGCGCAGAAGCTGCGCGAGGTCGCGCCCGAGACCTTCGAGGCGCACCGCGACGCCCTCGCGGTTCTCCTCAACGACTGCGCGCTCGCCCTGGTCGACACGGAGCCGCGCCCGCCGGTGCCCTCCTTCGACGCCGTACGGATCCGGCGCATCGACCTCCGTGACGTCGACGGTCTGCTGGACGCCGGACGGCCGGGGGAACGGCCCGTCATCCAACAACTCTTCAAGAGCGCGCTCGACGTGGTCGACGATCCCGTCCTGCGCGAGGTGATCAAAGCGAATCAGCAGGGCGTCCACATTCTGCAACGAGCCAATCACTGGATTCGGCTGCTCGCGGACGCCGTTTAGTTCTGGGGGAATTCCTATGCCGGGCAAAGGTCTGGACGTCATCACCGGCAGGATCATGCGGGCCGGCGAGGGCCGGGTGCTGCGCAGGCTCCAGCGCGTCGTCGATCAGGTCAACTCCCTGGACGAGGAGTTCAGGGCCCTGTCCGACGAGGAACTCCAGTCCCTCACCCCGGAGTTCCAACAGCGCCACGCCGACGGCGAGAGCCTGGACGACCTGCTGCCGGAGGCCTTCGCCACGATGCGCGAGGCGGCCCGGCGGACCCTGGGCATGCGTCACTTCGACGTCCAGGTGATGGGCGGCGCGGCGCTGCACCTCGGCAACATCGCGGAGATGCAGACGGGGGAGGGCAAGACCCTCGTCGCCACCCTCCCCGTCTATCTGAACGCGCTGGCAGGCAAGGGAGTCCACCTCGTCACGGTCAACGACTACCTCGCCGAGCGCGACGCCGAGTGGATGGGCCGCGCCTACCGCTTCCTGGGCCTGACCGTCGGTGTCATCAAGTCCGAGTCGACGCCCGCCGTACGCCGCGCCCAGTACGCCTGCGACATCACCTACGGCACCAACACCGAGTTCGGCTTCGACTACCTGCGCGACAACATGGCCTGGTCGAGGGACGAACTCGTGCAGCGCGGCCACCACTTCGCGATCGTCGACGAGGCCGACTCCATCCTCATCGACGAGGCCCGCACCCCGCTGATCATCTCCGGTCCCGCCGACCAGCCCACCCAGTGGTACGAGGCGTTCGCGGGGCTCGTACGACGGATGAAGGGCGTCCGCGTCCAGGAGGAGCTCTTCACCCGCCCGGCCGAGAAGGAGGAACTGACGGCGCTGCGGGCCACGTACGACTACGAGTACGACCCCAAGAAGCGCACCGTCGCGATCCTGGACCGGGGCGTCGAGTACCTCCAGGACCAGCTCGGCATCGAGAGCCTGTACGAGTCCGACCACACCTCCCTCATCGGACACCTCAACAACGCCCTGAAGGCCAAGGAGCACTTCAAGAAGGACAAGGACTACGTGGTCGTGGACGGCGAGGTGCTGATCGTCGACGAGCACACCGGCCGCATCCTCGCGGGGCGCCGCTACAACGAGGGGCTGCACCAGGCGATCGAGGCCAAGGAAGGGGTGACGATCAAGGACGAGAACCAGACCCTCGCCACGATCACCCTGCAGAACTTCTTCCGCCTCTACGAGAAGCTCGCCGGCATGACCGGCACGGCGATGACGGAGGCGGCCGAGTTCCACCAGATCTACCAGCTCCAGGTCGTGCCGATCCCGACCAACCGGCCCCCGAGGCGCTCCGACGACCCCGACCAGATCTACCGCACCGCGGACGCCAAGTACGCGGCGATCGTGGAGGACATCGCCGAGCGGCACGCCCACGGGCAGCCGATCCTCGTCGGCACCACGTCGGTGGAGAAGTCCGAACTGCTCTCCGCGCTGCTCAGGAAACGCGGTATCCGGCACGAGGTGCTCAACGCCAAGAACCACCAGCGCGAGGCCCAGATCGTGGCCCAGGCGGGCCGCAAGGGCGCCGTCACCGTGGCCACCAACATGGCGGGCCGCGGCACCGACATCATGCTCGGCGGCAATCCCGAGTCCCTCATAGCCGCCGAGCTGGAGAAGAGCGAACTCACCGAGGAGGAGCACCCCGACGCCTGCCGCGAGGTGCGTGAGCGCGTCACCGCCGCGGTCGGGGCGGCGTACGAGGAGGTCAAGGAGCTCGGCGGGCTCTATGTGCTGGGCACCGAGCGCCACGAGTCCCGCCGTATCGACAACCAGCTGCGCGGCCGCTCGGGGCGCCAGGGCGACAACGGAGCCTCCCGCTTCTACCTCTCCCTGGAGGACGACCTGATGCGCCTGTTCCGCGCCCAGGTCGTGGACCGCGTGATGGCCATGGCGAACGTCCCCGACGACATCCCCATCGAGAACAAGATGGTCACCCGCGCCATCGCCTCCGCCCAGGCCCAGGTCGAGCAGCAGCACTTCGAGTCCCGCAAGGACGTCCTGAAGTTCGACGAGGTGCTCAACCGGCAGCGCACCCTCATCTACGCCGAGCGCCGCCGCGTCCTGGCGGGGGAGGACCTGCGCGAACAGCTCCTGCACTTCATGGACGACACCGTGCGGGCGTACATCGGACAGGAGACCGGCGAGGGCTTCCCCGAGGAATGGGACCTGGAGCGGCTCTGGGGCGCCTTCGCACAGCTCTATCCGGTGCGGGTCACGATCGAGGGCCTGGAGGAGGCGGCCGGCGACCGCGCGAACCTCACCGCCGAGGACCTGGTCGAGGCCGTGACCCGGGACATCCACGACCGCTACGAGGACCGCGAGGCCGAACTCGGCGCCGAGGCCCTGCGCGACCTCGAGCGCCTGGTCGTCCTCAACGTCCTCGACCGCAAATGGCGCGAACACCTCTACGAGATGGACTACCTCCGCGACGGCATCGGTCTGCGCTGGACGCTCGGCCGGGAACCCATCGTCGAGTACGAGCGTGAGGGCTTCGACATGTACGGCGCGATGACCGACGCCATCAAGGAGGAGTCCGTCGGCTACGTCTTCAACCTGGACGCCTCCGGCGGGCCCGGGGCCCTCGAACGCCGCGACCGGGTCGAGGACCTGCACTTCACGGCCCCCACCATGGACACGGCGGAGGGCGTGGTCGAGGGCGGCTTCGCCCCGGCGGACGCCGACGCGCCCGCGACCGCCTC
>LRTP01000925.1 GCA_001550305.1 Streptomyces diastatochromogenes | reverse complement strand
CGCGCCCCGGCAGGTCCAAGGCGCGGCGCCGCCGCAAGCGGTGAGGGCGCCGGGGCCGACGGCGACGGCTGGGGTTAGCAGTACTTGTCGCTGGGGTCCCGCGTCGTCCACGAGCACGCGTCGACCTTGCCGCCGTTCGCCTTGGTGAGCGTGGCGGTGTCGCTGGTGTTGTTCCAGACGTACGCGCGGCGGTTCTGGTACTTGTCCCCCGCGGTGTCCCGGCCGCTGCCCGTGTGCACCTTCATGGTCTTGTGCGCCCCGATCTTCACGTTCGGGAAGGTGTACCTGTGGTTCGAGACGTCCTTCAGGATCCAGCCCTTGAGCGAGATCGCTGTCGAACTGGTGTTCTTGATCTGCACCCACTCGGCGTTGAGGCTCGCGTTGGAGCGGTTGTCCGAACCGGGGCTGTCGAACCAGACGTGGTAGATGGTCACACCGCCGGCCGCCTGTGCCGGAGTGCTGAGAAGGAACGTGCCCGTCAGTGCCACGGCGCCCGCGAGCGCGGGCAGGGCAGCGCGTATCCGCATGAGAACCCCCCAGGGTGTCGCCCCCCGGCCGGTCGTCCACCGGCCAGTGAGAGTGACGACGTGCATGAAGTGCTATCACACGATCTTCACGCTGGTTTCACAAAGGGTGATTTCGCTTCCTCCGGTACGTCGGGGTGCTAATGGGGCCAGAAGAGAGGAGAAGGGAGGAGAAGTGGGGAGCCCTGTCCTGCGCGGGTCGCGCAGCGGCCACAATGGGGGGATGAGCGACAGTCCAGCCCCCCTCGCTGATCCGCATCTCGTCTTCGACCCCGTGGACGGAGTCCGGGACGTCGTGATCCTCGGCTCCACCGGCTCGATCGGCACCCAGGCCATCGACCTCGTGCTGCGCAACCCCGACCGGTTCCGGGTCACCGCGCTCTCCGCCGCCGGCGGCAGGGTCGCACTGCTCGCGGAGCAGGCCCACCGGCTGCGCGTACGCACGGTCGCGGTCGCGCGCGAGGACGTCGTACCGGCACTGCGGGAGGCGCTCACGGCCGAGTACGCATCCGGCGAGACCCTTCCCGAGATCCTGGCCGGCGCGGACGCCGCCACCCAGCTCGCCGCGTCCGACTGCCACACCGTCCTCAACGGCATCACCGGCTCCATCGGCCTCGCCCCCACCCTCGCCGCCCTGGAAGCGGGCCGCACCCTCGCGCTCGCCAACAAGGAATCGCTCATCGTCGGCGGCCCGCTGGTGAAGGCGCTGGCCAAGCCCGGCCAGATCATCCCGGTCGACTCCGAGCACGCGGCGCTCTTCCAGGCACTGGCGGCCGGGACGCGCGCCGATGTGCGCAAGCTGGTCGTGACCGCCTCCGGCGGACCCTTCCGGGGGCGTACGAAGGCGGAGCTGGCGAACGTCACTCCCGCCGAGGCGCTCGCGCACCCCACCTGGGCCATGGGCCCGGTGATCACCATCAACTCCGCGACCTTGGTCAACAAGGGGCTGGAAGTCATCGAGGCGCACCTCCTCTACGACATTCCCTTCGATCGCATTGAGGTGGTCGTGCACCCGCAGTCGTATGTCCACTCGATGGTTGAGTACACAGACGGATCGACACTGGCCCAGGCGACGCCCCCCGACATGCGGGGACCGATCGCCATCGGTCTCGGCTGGCCCGAACGCGTCCCGGACGCGGCGCCCGCCTTCGACTGGACCAAGGCGTCGAGCTGGGAGTTCTTCCCGCTCGACAACGACGCGTTCCCCTCCGTCGGGCTCGCCCGGCACGTGGGGCAGCTCGCGGGTACGGCCCCGGCGGTGTTCAATGCCGCCAACGAGGAGTGCGTGGACGCGTTCCTGAGCGGCGCCCTGCCGTTCAACGGGATCATGGAGACCGTCACCCGGGTGGTCGAGGAACACGGCACACCCGGAACGGGAACTTCCCTGACCGTGGCGGACGTCCTCGAAGCGGAGACCTGGGCGCGCGCCCGGGCCCGTGAACTGACCGCACAGACGGCACCGACAGCGCCAATGGCACAGACGACAACCGCGGAGGCTCGTGCATGACGACCCTGATGATGATCCTCGGCATAGTCGTCTTCGCGGTCGGCCTGCTCATCTCGATCGCCTGGCACGAGCTGGGACATCTGTCGACGGCCAAGCTCTTCGGCATCCGGGTGCCGCAGTACATGGTCGGCTTCGGGCCGACCATCTGGTCACGGAAGAAGGGCGACACCGAGTACGGGGTGAAGGCGGTTCCGCTCGGCGGCTACATCCGCATGATCGGGATGTTCCCGCCCGGCCCGGACGGCCGTATCGAGGCGCGCTCCACCTCCCCCTTCCGGGGCATGATCGAGGACGCCAGGTCGGCCGCCTTCGAGGAGCTCCAGCCCGGCGACGAGACCCGCCTCTTCTACACGCGCAAGCCGTGGAAGCGCGTGATCGTGATGTTCGCGGGCCCGTTCATGAACCTCGTCCTGGCCGTCGCGATCTTCCTCGGCGTGATGATGACGTTCGGGGTGCAGACCCAGACCACCACGGTCGGCAAGGTCTCGGACTGTGTCATCCAACAGAGCGAGAACCGGTCGAAGTGTGCGGCGAGCGACCAGGCCGCGCCGGCCAAGGCCGCCGGGCTCAAGGGCGGCGACAAGATCGTCGCGTTCAACGGCAAGGTGATCGGCGACTGGGCGGCGCTGCAGTCCGACATCCGCTCCAACCCCGGCAAGGACGTCACGCTCACCGTTGAGCGGGGGGGCCAGAAGGTCGACCTGACCGCTCACCTGATCAAGAACCAGGTCAGCAAGACCGACGGCAACGGCGGCTATGTCGAGGGCAAGTACGTGTACGCCGGCTTCCTCGGCTTCACGCCCGCCTCCGGCATCGTCCAGCAGTCGTTCGGCCAGTCCGTGAACCGTATGGGCGACATGATGCAGAACGGCGTCGAGTCGCTGGTCTCGCTGCCCGGCAAGATCCCCGACCTGTGGAACGCGGCCTTCGGCGACGGACCGCGCAAGGCGGACTCCCCGATGGGCGTGGTCGGCGCGGCCCGTATCGGCGGTGATGTCTTCACCCTCGACATCCCGGCATCGCAGCAGGTCGCGATGATGCTGCTGCTGGTCGCGGGCTTCAACCTCTCCCTGTTCCTGTTCAACATGCTCCCGCTGCTCCCGCTCGACGGCGGTCACATCGCGGGCGCGCTGTGGGAGTCGCTGCGGCGGAACGCGGCGAAGGTGCTGAGGCGGCCGGACCCGGGCCCGTTCGACGTGGCCAAGCTGATGCCGGTGGCCTATGTGGTGGCCGGAATCTTCGTCTGCTTCACGATCCTCGTCCTGATCGCGGACGTTGTTAACCCGGTGAAAATCTCCTAGACGGTCTCTTGGCAGGACACCGTTCGTGGCGGCCGGGCACCCTGGGTGC
>LRTP01000924.1 GCA_001550305.1 Streptomyces diastatochromogenes | reverse complement strand
AGGGTGCCCGGCCGCCATCCGTTGGGTGGGTTTAGGGGCGTGATGTGCTCGGGCGTGCGCCGGTGCCGTAATCTCGGAGCCTGGAGCCCACGATTCCGGGACCTTGATCCACAACTTGGGGTTGCACAGCAGATGACTGCGATTTCTCTCGGCATGCCGTCCGTTCCGACCAAGCTCGCCGAGCGTCGGAAGAGCCGGCAGATCCAGGTCGGAACCGTGGCCGTGGGTGGAGACGCACCCGTCTCGGTGCAGTCGATGACGACCACGCGTACGTCGGACATCGGCGCCACGCTGCAGCAGATCGCCGAGCTGACGGCCTCCGGTTGCCAGATCGTGCGGGTGGCCTGCCCGACCCAGGACGACGCCGACGCGCTCGCCACGATCGCCCGCAAGTCCCAGATCCCGGTCATCGCGGACATCCACTTCCAGCCGAAGTACGTCTTCGCGGCGATCGACGCGGGCTGCGCGGCCGTCCGTGTGAACCCCGGCAACATCAAGCAGTTCGACGACCAGGTCAAGGAGATCGCGCGGGCCGCGAAGGACACCGGCACCCCGATCCGGATCGGCGTCAACGCGGGCTCGCTCGACAAGCGGCTCCTCCAGAAGTACGGCAAGGCGACCCCCGAGGCGCTCGTCGAGTCCGCCCTCTGGGAGGCGTCCCTCTTCGAGGAGCACGACTTCCGGGACATCAAGATCTCGGTCAAGCACAACGACCCGGTGGTCATGGTCAACGCGTACCGCCAGCTGGCGGCGGCGTGCGACTACCCCCTGCACCTCGGTGTGACGGAGGCGGGCCCCGCCTTCCAGGGCACGATCAAGTCGGCGGTGGCGTTCGGAGCGCTGCTCTCCGAGGGCATCGGCGACACGATCCGGGTGTCCCTGTCGGCGCCGCCCGCCGAGGAGGTCAAGGTCGGTCTCCAGATCCTGGAGTCGCTGAACCTCAAGCAGCGGGGCCTGGAGATCGTCTCCTGCCCGTCCTGCGGGCGTGCCCAGGTCGACGTGTACAAGCTGGCGGAAGAGGTCACCGCCGGTCTCACCGGCATGGAGGTCCCCCTCCGCGTCGCCGTCATGGGCTGCGTCGTGAACGGTCCGGGCGAGGCCCGCGAGGCCGACCTCGGCGTCGCCTCCGGCAACGGCAAGGGGCAGATCTTCGTCAAGGGCGAGGTCATCAAGACCGTCCCCGAGTCGAAGATCGTCGAGACGCTCATCGAGGAAGCGATGAAGCTCGCCGAGCAGATGGAGGCCGCCGGCATCGCCTCCGGCGAGCCTTCGGTGTCGGTGGCAGGCTGATCCACGGGCGGAACCACCGCGTCCCACCCCCTACCCGTCCCATCCCCAGGGGCTCTGCCCCTTCCACCCCGCCAGGGGCGCTGCGCCCCCTGGACCCCCGCACGGCCTGAACGGCCTCGTCCTCAAACGCCGGACGGGCTGAGTGATGCGGGCCCGGGTGGGCGGGCGGACCGGGGGCGGGTGGGGCATC
>LRTP01000923.1 GCA_001550305.1 Streptomyces diastatochromogenes | reverse complement strand
CCGGACGGGCTGAAAGGCGCGGGCCGGGGTGGACGGCGGGCGGCCCTCGCTCTCGAACGCCGGGCGACCCGGGGCTTTCAGGGGCGCGGGGAACTGCGCGCCCAGCCCCCACGCACCCGCAGACATGCGATCCCGGGCCGTCGTCGTATCCGGGGCGCAGCCCCGGCCCGAGGGGCGCGGGGAACTGCGCGCCCAGCCCCCACCCAGCCGCGGACAAACGACCCCGGACGAACGGGTATCCGGGGCGGAGCCCCGGTCCAGGGGGCGCGGGAAACTGCGCGCACGTTCACGCCGGCCCGCGGCCGAAGCCCGGGCCGGTACAAGAAGCCCGGGCCGGTACAAGGGGCGGCGAGCCACAACCTCGCCAGGTACAGTGCGGAGATCAGCAGACCGTATGGTGAGGCCCCCGCACGTGTTGACCCAGACCACCACCAGGGTCCTCGAACCGAGTGACCTGGACGCCGCGCTCGCCGTCCTCGACCGCGACCCGGTCGCGAACGCATTCGTCGCGTCCCGGGTACAGGTCGCGGGCCTCGACCCCTGGCGGCTCGGCGGCGAGATGTGGGGCTGGTACGAGGACGGCATGCTGCGGTCCCTCTGCTACGCGGGCGCCAACCTGGTCCCGATCTGCGCCACCCCCCGTGCCGTCCGCGGCTTCGCGGACCGGGCGCGAAGGGCCGGCCGCCGCTGCTCCTCGATCGTCGGCCCCGTCGAGGCCACCGCCCAGCTGTGGCGGCTGCTCGAACCCAGCTGGGGCCCGGCCCGCGAGGTCCGCGCCCATCAGCCCCTGATGGTCACCGACCGCCTCCCCGCCGACATCGCCCCGGATCCGTACGTCCGCCGCATCCGCAAGGACGAGATGGAAACGATCATGCCCGCGTGCGTGGCGATGTTCACCGAGGAAGTGGGCGTCTCACCGCTCGCCGGTGACGGGGGCCTGCTCTACCAGGCGCGGGTGGCCGAACTCGTCGGCACCGGCCGTTCGTTCGCCCGTATCGACCAGAACGGCAAGGTCGTCTTCAAGGCCGAGATCGGCGCCGCCACCCGGCAGGCCTGCCAGGTCCAGGGGGTGTGGGTCGACCCCGAGTACCGGGGACAGGGGCTGGCGGCCCCGGGCATGGCGGCCGTCATGCGCTACGCCCTCGCCGACATCGCCCCGCTCGTCAGCCTCTACGTCAACGACTTCAACACCCCGGCCCGGGCGACGTACCACCGTGTCGGCTTCCAGGAGGTCGGCGCGTTCATGAGCGTGCTGTTCTAGCGCTCGCAGAGGCCCGGGGAACTCCCCGACCGACCTCGGAAAGGCCCCCGACCGACCTCGGAAAGGCCCCCGACCGACCTCGGGCCGGCCCCAGGCCGACTCCCGATCGGCCCCCGGCCCGGCCGCACCCGACACAACCTCCCGTAGTCCCGGCGCAATCCGGCGAACCGCCCCGGTAGTCTCCCCGGCATGCTGCGCTTTCCCGGTCAGGGCCCCCGCAACCCCGACGACGTGGTCGTCGGCCCGCTGGATCTCGCGGCGCGCGTCGACGAGGCGCTCGCCGTGCAGGCCCTCGCCTTCGGGCTCGGCGCCGACGAGGTCGCCGTACGCCGGCAGATCGTGCTGCGTCACCTCACCTACCCGGGAGCACGCGCACTCGGCGCGACGACGGTCGACGGACGGCTCGTCGGCTTCGTCTACGGCATGCCCAACGACCGCACCCACTGGTGGTCCACCGTCGTGGAACCGTATCTGCGCGCCCAGGGACGCGACGCCTGGCTCGACCACTCCTTCGTGATCACCGAACTCCACGTCCACCCGCACTACCAGAACCACGGCGTGGGCCGGTCCCTGATCACCGGCATCACGGACAGCGCCACCGAACCCCGTTCGATCCTCTCCGCCATCGACACCGACAGCCCGGCCCGCGGCCTCTACCGCTCGCTCGGGTACGAGGACCTCGCGCGGCAGGTTCTCTTCCCCAGCGCACCCAAGCCGTACGCCGTCATGGGCGCCCCCCTGCCCCTCCGTAGGCGCTAACCGATTTCCACCGGGATGGGCCGCCCGGCTAACCTCCTAGCCATCACCCTTACGCAGCAGGAGTCGAGAACCATGGCCCAGGTCCAGCGCATGTCCCGTTTGATGGTCAAGACACTGCGTGACGACCCGGCGGACGCCGAGACGCTCAGCCACAAGCTGCTCGTCCGCGCCGGCTACGTGCGCCGCAACTCCGCCGGCATCTGGACCTGGCTGCCGCTCGGCAAGAAGGTCCTCGACAACATCTCCCGCGTCGTACGCGAGGAGATGGACGCCATCGGGGCGCAGGAGGTCCTCCTGCCGGCCCTGCTGCCCAAGGAGCCCTACGAGGCCTCGGCCCGCTGGGAGGAGTACGGCGACCTCCTCTTCCGCCTGAAGGACCGCAAGGGCGGCGAGTACCTGCTCGGCCCGACCCACGAGGAGATCTTCACGCTCGTCGTGAAGGACCAGGTCGCGTCCTACAAGGACCTGCCGGTCATGCTGTACCAGATCCAGACGAAGTACCGCGACGAGGCCCGCCCGCGCTCCGGCGTGCTGCGCGGCCGCGAGTTCCAGATGAAGGAC
Organism: Streptomyces diastatochromogenes; assembly: GCA_001550305.1. Classification (GTDB taxonomy): domain Bacteria; phylum Actinomycetota; class Actinomycetes; order Streptomycetales; family Streptomycetaceae; genus Streptomyces; species Streptomyces mirabilis_D. The sequence continues at coordinate 3,442 of LRTP01000923.1, read as the reverse complement.
TCGTACTCCTTCGACACGACGGACGAGGGCCTCGCGGAGTCGTACGCGCTGCACCGCGCCGCCTACCAGAAGATCTTCGCCCGCCTGGGCCTGGACTACCGCATCGTGTCGGCCGTCTCGGGCGCCATGGGCGGCTCGGCGTCGGAGGAGTTCCTCGCCCCCGCCGCGGCCGGTGAGGACACCTTCGTGGACTGCCCGTCCTGCGACTACGCGGCCAACACGGAGGCCGTCACCTTCGCCCTGAAGCCGGTGGACGGTTCCGGCGTCGGCCCGGTCGAGGAGCTGGACACCCCCGACACCCCCACCATCGAGACGCTCGCCGAGCACCTCGGTGTACCCGCCTCCGCCACCCTCAAGAACCTCCTGGTCAAGGTCGACGGCGAGATCGTGGCCGTAGGCGTCCCCGGCAACCGCGAGGTCGACCTCGGCAAGCTGGGCGAGCACCTCGCCCCCGCCGCCGTCGAACTCGTCACCGCCGAGGACTTCGAGGGCCGCGGCGACCTCGTCCGCGGCTACGTCGGCCCGCAGGGCCTGGAGAAGGTCCGCTACATCGCCGACCCGCGGGTGGCCCCCGGCACCGCCTGGATCACCGGCGCCAACAAGGTCAACACGCACGCGAAGAACGTTGTCGCCGGCCGCGACTTCGAGGTCGACGACTACCTGGACGTCGTCGTGGTGGAAGAGGGCGACCCGTGCCCCAAGTGCGGCACCGGCCTCAAGCTGGACCGCGCCATCGAGATCGGCCACATCTTCCAGCTCGGCCGCAAGTACGCCGACACCTTCCAGCTCGACGTCCTCGGCCAGCAGGGCAAGCCGGTCCGCGTGACCATGGGCTCGTACGGCATCGGTGTCTCCCGCGCGGTCGCGGCGCTCGCCGAGCAGTCGGCCGACGAGCAGGGGCTGTGCTGGCCCAAGGAGATCGCTCCCGCCGACGTCCACGTCGTCGCCGCCGGCAAGGCCCTGCAGACCGAGCTGGCCCTCGACGTGTCGGAGAAGCTCGGCGCGGCGGGCGTACGCGTCCTCGTGGACGACCGCGCCGGGGTCTCCCCGGGCGTGAAGTTCACGGACGCCGAGCTCATCGGCGTACCGAAGATCCTGGTGGCCGGGCGCCGCTCGGCCGAGGGCGTCCTCGAGCTGAAGGACCGCCGCACCGGCGAGCGCGAGGAACTGACCGTGGACGAGGCGATCGCCCGCCTGGCGGCCGAGTAGCAGTACCGGCCGAGTAGCCAAACTGCTTGAAGTCTGTAATCAAAGACGTCTCTCAGAGACTTCTTCCGAGGCGTATGGCCGCCTCACGGACTCTCTCAGGCTGCTCCCCGACCGTAGGACGTGACAGAGCGTCATTCGGAGGGGAGCAGCCATGACAGGCAGCGAGCGGGGGGCCGCCGCGGCGGTCCGCAGAGGAGCACGGCGTACGGCGGCGGCCGCGGCGGCGGTCACGCTGGCGGCGGCCGGGGTCTTCGCCCTGGTCGGCACGATGCAGACGGACGCGGACGCGGACACGGCTGCGAGCGGCACGACGAGTGCGTCGAGTGCGACGAGTACGGAGTCGTCCGGTTCGGGGTCGTCGACCACGGGCAGCGACAGCGATGCGAGCGGCAGTACGGACTCGACCCTTCAGGCCCCCTCCGACAACCCCACCTCCTCCAGCGGCAGCGGCTCCGCCGACTCCACCTCGGGGGCGAGACGCTCGCCCATCTCGCCCTGATCGCCCGCTACGGCGCCGACTGGTTCCGCTCGGTAGGCACCCCGGCCGAACCGGGCACCGCCCTGTGCACGGTGCATGTGCCCGGCCGCGGGACACGGGTCCTCGAAGCCCCCTTCGGCATGCCGCTGCGGCACCCGCGAGGACATCGCGCGTTGGGCCGGATTCGTCGAGGGCCGTGGCGCCTGCCACCACCCCGACGGCACGGTCCGCCTGGTACGCAGCGCACTCAGGACCTTCGCCGCCGAACTCGACGTGCACGCCGCGGGCCACTGCACGGCGACCGACCACTCCCCGCTGCTGCCCGTCCCCGCGAACAGGAACTGACATGGTCCGCCACGCCCACCGCACCGACCGTTTGGATCGCACGCACCGCCTGGAGGTCGACTGGACCGCCTGCCAGGGCCACGGCCTGTGCGCGGAACTCCTCCCCGAACACATCACGCTCGACGAGTGGGGCTACCCGCTCCTGGGCGAGGCCCCCCTTCCGCCCACCACCCTGAAACGCGCCCGCAGAGCCGCCGCCGACTGCCCGGTACGGGCCCTCAAACTCGCCACCGCACAGGGAAGTTAGGGGTCGGGGCGGTCAGAGCCAGCCCGCGAACTCCAGCAACAGCTCCGCGTCCTGCGGACGCCCGACCCGCCCCGCCCGTACGCCGGACTCGACCGCCCGGAACAACGTCCAGCCCCGCAGCCGCTCCTGGTCCACCTCCAGGGACTCGGCGAGCCGCTTCACCCTTCGCCGTGTGATCGACGACCCCGAAGGGGATGCGATCAGGTCCTCCACCCGGTCCCGGACCAGCCGGGCCAGGTCGAAGGCGCACTCGCCGACCACCGGGTCCGGGCCCACGGCCAGCCAGGGCATGCGCTCACCGGCGAGCACCTTGCTCTGCCGGAAGGTGCCGTGCAGCAGCCGCTCCTCGGGCGGTCCGGCGAGGAGTTCCTCGCGGGCCGCGAGCGCCGCGTCGACCAGTGGCGCGACCTCGGTGTCGGCACTCGCCGCCGCCCGCATCGCCTCGGCCTGCCGCCCGGTCCGCTCGGCGACGGTCTCGAAGACATGGGTGGCGGGCGGTTCGACCCACAGCCGCCGCAGCGTCCCGGCGGCCTCCAGCAGGGCCTTCGCCTCCGGCAGCGAACGCACGGACAGATCGGGACGCAAGCGCTCCAGCAGCAGTACGCCGTGGGTGTCGCCCTGCGCGTCGGCGGGGTTGAGGAGCTGTACGGCGCCCCGTCCGTCCCAGTGGGCGAGCGCGGCCCGCTCGCTCTCCGGACGGGCCCGCGGCGGCGCCAGCTTCAGCACGGCGGGCGTCCCGTCGGCCTGCCGGACGAGCAGGACGAGGCTGCTGCGACCGCCGGGTGCCTGCACCCGCTCCACCGTCAACTCGCGTAGATCGACCGCCTGTTGCGCCAGCACGGGCAGCTTGTCCAGCCACTCGCCCGTCCCGTTGGACCCGCCGGAGCCGTTGGACCCGCTCCGCTGCGTCTCGCCGAGTGCCCGTACCAGGCGCCGCGGCGGTTCGAAGGCCATGCGCGAGTCCATTGCGCGAGGTGTTCCTTTCCAGCTGGTCCAGGTCGTCCAAGTCGTCCGGGTCGTCTCGTCCAGGTCGTCAGGGGCGCGTCACGAGGGCGGCGGCGTCGCCGCGGCAGGGGTGGCCGAGGGGGCCGCCCGCTCGGCGAGACCAGGGAAGGCTACGCTCTCGCCGCGCCAGCGCACCGCCCGCACCGCCGCCTCCCGCA
>LRTP01000922.1 GCA_001550305.1 Streptomyces diastatochromogenes | reverse complement strand
GGGCGTCCTCGCGTGTCTCCAGTCCGGTCAGGCCGCGCTGGACGAGGTCGGAGTACACCCCGGCCACGCGTTCCTCCAGGTCGGCCGCGAGTTGTACGGCCGCGGCGGAGTCCTTCACGGCGAACGGCAGCGCGTACGCCGCCGCCGAGACCTCCGGCCTGCCGCCCAGGTCCCGTACGGCGCGCGCGAGTTCGTCGCGCCGCGCCCGATGGGCGTCGTACGCCGACCGGGCCTCCCGCCGGCGAGCCTCGTCGATCCTGCCGCCGACGACGCCGTACCCGTAGACGGCGGCGTGCTCGGCGGCGAGCGCGGCCTGCAACGCGCCGAGCTCGGCGGCCTTGGCGCTCTTCGTGTCCTCGGTCGTGCTCACTTGGCACCTTCCGTCAGCAGGAACGCGTGTGCGGCTCCGGCCGCGGCCACCGAGGCGAGCAGCCTGGCCAGCTCGCCCGGGACCGTCAGCAGGGCCTTCGTCCGCTGGTCGGCCAAGGTGCGCTCGGCCGTCGCGAGGTCGGCGAGGGCGTCCTTCTCCTGGGTGGGCACGGTGGGGGAGGGGCTGGGGTGCGTCGAGGCGGAGGCCGAGGGCGAGCCGGAGGGCCGACTGCCGGCGGTTCCGCTGCCCCCGAACGCCTGCGCGTGCCGTACGACCTCCGCCCGCAGTGGCTTCAGCCGGGCCGCCAAGGGGGGATGGGCGGTGATCACGGCGGCGTAGCGCGCCGCGAGCGACTCGCTGTCGCGGGCCGCACGCGCGCGTGTCAGGTCGGCGGCCGAGGGGCTCCGGACCGTGGTGACGGTGGACGGCTCGGGGGCGGAACAGCCCACGAGCACGAAGGCGCCCGCGGCGGAGGCGAGCAGGCTCCTTCGGCGCGGCCCCGAGGGGGTGCGCGGCGGCAGGGTGAACGGCACGGCAGACGTCCTCGGAAGGCTCGTACGAAAGGGAGGGCGGCACGCCCGTGATCACGGTACCCGTGCCCCACGCGATCGACCCCCATGGGCTCGCCACCGCCGTTCGGCCCCGGACTCGTCGGGTGCGCCATTCCCCGCGCCCCTTGGGAGAGCCCCGTCGGGAGCGGGGGACGGTGGACGGCAACACCCTCCGCGACCGGATACCCTTTGAGCAGACACACGACCAACCCACAACAGCACACGCGGCCGAGGAGTCACCCGGATGAGCACCACCCAGAGCGAGAGGCTGCGAGTACTGCTGGAACCGCTCGTCAGCTCTCAGGGACTCGACCTCGAAGAGGTCGAAGTGGACTCGGTCGGACGCAAGCGTGTGCTGCGTGTAGTCGTCGATTCGGACGAAGGCGCCGACCTCGACGCGATCGCCGATGTGAGCCGCGCGCTCTCGGCGAAGCTCGACGAGACGGACGCGATGGGTGAGGGCGAGTACACCCTCGAGGTCGGAACCCCCGGTGCCGAGCGCGAGCTCAAGGAGCACCGTCACTACGTACGCGCCATGGACCGCCTGGTGAAGTTCCAGCTGGGGGACGGCGGCGAGTTGGTCGCGAGAATCCTCGACGTGGACGAAGAGGGAGTCGATGTCGAGGTGCCGGGCGTGAAGGGGCGCAAGCCCACCGCCAGGCGGCTCGTCTTCCAGGACATCGCCAAGGCCCGCGTCCAGGTCGAGTTCAACCGTAAGAACAAGAACGAAGAGAACGCAGAGGAGGCGTAGCCGTGGACATCGACATGAGTGCCCTGCGGGGCTTGGTGCGGGAGAAGGAGATCTCCTTCGACCTGCTGGTCGAGGCGATCGAGTCGGCCCTCCTCATCGCCTACCACCGCACCGAGGGAAGCCGCCGCCACGCGCGCGTCAAGCTCGACCGGGAGACCGGCCATGTGACCGTGTGGGCGAAGGAGGACCCCGAGGACCTGGAGGAGGGGCAGGAGGCGCGCGAGTTCGACGACACCCCGTCGGGGTTCGGCCGGATCGCCGCGACCACCGCCAAGCAGGTCATCCTGCAGCGCCTGCGGGACGCCGAGGACGACGCGACGCTCGGTGAGTACGCCGGGCGTGAGGGCGACATCGTCACGGGTGTCGTGCAGCAGGGGCGCGACCCCAAGAACGTGCTCGTCGACATCGGCAAGCTGGAGGCCATCCTGCCGGTGCAGGAGCAGGTCCCGGGAGAGGCGTATCAGCACGGGGTGCGGCTGCGCTCGTACGTCGTTCGGGTGGCGAAGGGCGTACGCGGTCCGTCCGTCACCCTGTCGCGTACGCATCCCAATCTGGTGAAGAAGCTCTTCGCGCTGGAGGTTCCGGAGATCGCCGACGGGTCCGTCGAGATCTCCGCGATCGCACGCGAGGCCGGTCACCGTACGAAGATCGCCGTCCGGTCCACCCGTTCGGGTCTGAACGCCAAGGGCGCCTGCATCGGCCCCATGGGCGGCCGGGTGCGCAACGTGATGGCCGAGCTGAACGGCGAGAAGATCGACATCGTCGACTGGTCGGACGACCCGGCCGAGATGGTGGCGAACGCGCTCTCCCCGGCCCGTGTCTCCAAGGTCGAGGTCGTGGACCTCGCGGCCCGCTCCGCGCGCGTGACCGTCCCGGACTACCAGCTGTCGCTGGCGATCGGCAAGGAGGGCCAGAACGCCCGCCTCGCGGCCCGCCTCACCGGCTGGCGCATCGACATCCGCCCGGACACCGAGCAGCCGTCCGACGAGACCGCTCGGCGCGGCGCGGACCAGCACCGGGAATAGTTCTGAGCCGTAGGTGGCTTAGATCACGTCAGTTATATGCGCGGCAACTGTTCGATTCTTGCCCCAAAGGGGTGAGGTCGGTGCGGGGAGGTAGACTTAACAGTGTCTGGCCGGACGCGAGCCCGCGCATGCCCTGAACGCACCTGTGTGGGGTGCCGGGAGCGAGCGGCCAAGACTGATCTGCTGCGGACCGTGGCGGTCGAGGGTGAATGCGTCCCCGATCATCGCGGTACGCTGCCCGGCCGGGGCGCTTATGTGCACCCCGCCCTGGTCTGTTTCGACCTGGCGGTACGCCGCCGGGCGTTCCCAAGGGCGCTGCGTGCCCCGGGACCGCTCGACACAGTGGCGTTGCGCCTCTACGTCGAGCAGGCAACACCGTAAGGAGCGTCGTACGGAACCCCCGTGCGGCCCTGGTACCCCGCGAGTTGGAAGTAGGTCGAGATTGCGATGAGCACTCGATGAGCACGCGATGAGTACGCCCATGAAGTAGCGACGGTCCGGACTAACCCGGACCTAAAAGGAGCGAAGTGGCTAAGGTCCGGGTATACGAACTCGCCAAGGAGTTCGGGGTTGAGAGCAAGGTCGTCATGGCCAAGCTCCAGGAGCTCGGTGAATTCGTCCGTTCGGCGTCCTCGACGATCGAGGCGCCCGTTGTACGCAAACTGACTGACGCCCTGCAGCAGGGCAGCGGTGGCGGCAAGCCCGCCCCCGCACGTAAGGCTGCCCCGGCGAAGCCGGGTGCCCCCTCTCCGGCGCAGGCTGCCCGTCCGGCCGCCCCGCG
>LRTP01000921.1 GCA_001550305.1 Streptomyces diastatochromogenes | reverse complement strand
TGGCGGTCTCGCCGGTCGTCCGGCCGGTCCCGGCGGTGGCGGCGGCGGTTTCGCCGGTCGTCCCGGTGGTCCCGGCGGTGGCGGCGGTGGCCGTCCCGGCTTCGGCGGTCGTCCGGGTGGTCCCGGTGGCCGTGGTGGCACGCAGGGTGCGTTCGGCCGTCCCGGCGGTCCGGCGCGTCGTGGTCGCAAGTCGAAGCGGCAGAGGCGCCAGGAGTACGAGGCCATGCAGGCCCCGTCGGTCGGCGGCGTGATGCTGCCTCGCGGCAACGGACAGTCCGTCCGCCTGTCGCGCGGTGCGTCCCTCACCGACTTCGCGGAGAAGATCGGTGCCAACCCGGCGTCGCTCGTCGGCGTGATGATGAACCTCGGCGAGATGGTCACTGCCACGCAGTCCGTCTCCGACGAGACGCTGAAGCTCCTCGCGGACGAGATGAACTTCGTCCTCGAGATCGTCAGCCCCGAGGAGGAGGACCGCGAGCTGCTCGAGTCCTTCGACATCGAGTTCGGCGAGGACGAGGGTGGCGAGGAGTTCCTCGTCGCGCGTCCGCCGGTCGTGACCGTCATGGGTCACGTCGACCACGGTAAGACCCGCCTTCTCGACACCATCCGCAAGACGAACGTCGTCGCGGGCGAGGCCGGCGGTATCACCCAGCACATCGGTGCGTACCAGGTCACGACCGAGGTCAACGAAGAAGAGCGTCGCATCACCTTCATCGACACCCCGGGTCACGAGGCGTTCACCGCCATGCGTGCCCGTGGTGCCAAGTCGACCGACATCGCGATCCTCGTGGTGGCGGCCAACGACGGTGTGATGCCCCAGACGATCGAGGCGCTGAACCACGCCAAGGCGGCCGACGTGCCGATCGTGGTCGCGGTCAACAAGATCGACGTCGAGGGCGCGGACCCGGTCAAGGTGCGCGGTCAGCTCACCGAGTTCGGTCTGGTGGCCGAGGAGTACGGCGGCGACACGATGTTCGTCGACATCTCCGCCAAGCAGGGTCTGAACATCGACCAGCTGCTGGAGGCCGTGGTCCTGACCGCGGACGCCTCGCTCGACCTGCGGGCCAACCCGGAGCAGGACGCGCAGGGCATCGCGATCGAGTCCCACCTCGACCGCGGCCGTGGTGCCGTCTCGACGGTCCTGGTCCAGCGCGGCACGCTGCGCATCGGCGACACGATGGTGGTCGGCGACGCGTACGGCCGTGTCCGGGCGATGCTCGACGACAACGGCAACAACGTCGAGGAAGCGGGTCCGTCGACCCCCGTCCTGGTCCTGGGTCTCACCAACGTCCCGGGCGCCGGCGACAACTTCCTGGTTGTCGACGAGGACCGCACGGCGCGTCAGATCGCCGAGAAGCGCGCGGCGCGTGAGCGCAACGCCAACTTCGCCCGCCGGGGTGTCCGGTTCTCCCTGGAGAACCTGGACGAGGCCCTCAAGGCCGGTCTGGTGCAGGAACTCAACCTCATCATCAAGGGCGACGCGTCCGGTTCGGTGGAGGCTCTCGAGTCCTCGCTGCTCCAGCTCGACGTCGGCGACGAGGTCGACATCCGTGTCCTGCACCGCGGTGTGGGTGCGGTCACCGAGTCCGACATCAACCTGGCGACGGGCTCCGACGCCATCGTCATCGGCTTCAACGTCCGCGCTGCGGGCCGCGCGGCGCAGATGGCGGAGCGCGAGGGCGTCGACGTCCGGTACTACTCGGTGATCTACCAGGCCATCGAGGAGATCGAGGCGGCCCTCAAGGGCATGCTCAAGCCGGAGTACGAGGAGGTCGAGCTCGGCACGGCGGAGATCCGCGAGGTCTTCAAGTCGTCCAAGCTGGGCAACATCGCCGGTGTCCTGGTCCGCTCGGGCGAGGTCAAGCGCAACACCAAGGCGCGACTCGTCCGCGACGGCAAGGTCATCGCGGAGAACCTCAACATCTCCGGGCTGCGTCGCTTCAAGGACGACGTCACCGAGATCCGCGAAGGCTTCGAGGGTGGTATCAACCTCGGAAACTTCAACGACATCAAGGTCGACGACGTCATCGCGACGTACGAGATGCGCGAGAAGCCGCGGGCGTAAGCAGTGGCTCGAGCTGGCCGACGGTGAGAAGTCACCGTCGGCCAGCTTGCCGTTTGGAAGATCGCGCAGTTCCCCGCGCCCCTTTCAGGGACGCGGGGAACTGTGTGAACGGCCCTCGCCGGTGCGGGGGCGAAACTCCGTCGAGCGAGCCAGGGGTTCGTTGTACGGTTCTGATGTCCCTGCCAAGCGCATTGGCAGGCCATCTATCCCGTACCGGCGGGACATCCGGTTACACATGTATGTGGGGACGCTGTCCTTCGATCTGCTCCTCGGCGATGTGCACTCGCTCAAGGAGAAACGCTCTCTCGTCCGGCCGATCGTCGCTGAACTCCAGCGGAAGTACCCGGTGAGCGTGGCGGAGACGGGCAACCAGGACCTTCATCGCAGGGCCGAGATCGGCCTGGCGGTGGTCTCCGGAGACACCGAGCACCTCACCGACGTACTGGACCGGTGCGAGCGGTTCGTCGCGGCGCGACCGGAGGTGGAGCTGCTGTCGGTACGGCGCAGACTTCATACAGACGAAGACTGACGGAACAAGCAAGGCGAAGAAGGAGACGGACCAGTGGCCGACAACGCGCGTGCCAAGAGGCTGGCGGACCTCATCCGAGAGGTGGTGGCCCAGAAGCTGCAGCGTGGGATCAAGGACCCGCGGCTCGGCACCCATGTCACCATCACGGACACCCGGGTCACCGGGGACCTCCGGGAGGCGACCGTCTTCTACACGGTCTACGGGGACGACGAGGAGCGCGCGGCCGCGGCCGCGGGCCTGGAGAGCGCCAAGGGCGTGCTCCGCTCGGCGGTCGGCGCGGCGGCGGGCGTGAAGTTCACACCGACGCTGACCTTCGTCGCGGACGCCCTGCCGGACACCGCCAAGACGATCGAGGACCTGCTCGACAAGGCGCGGGCCTCGGACGCGAAGGTGCGCGAGGTCTCGGCCGGTGCCACCTTCGCCGGTGACGCGGACCCGTACAAGAAGCCGGGCGAGGACGACGAGACGGACGGCGACGCCGCGGAATGACGCAGAAGACCAAGACGCCCGACGGGCTTGTCATCGTCGACAAGCCGTCGGGCTTCACTTCGCACGACGTGGTCGCCAAGATGCGCGGGATCGCCAGGACCCGCCGCGTCGGACACGCCGGCACCCTCGACCCCATGGCGACGGGCGTGCTCGTCCTCGGCGTCGAGAAGGCGACCAAGCTCCTCGGGCACCTCGCGCTCACGGAGAAGGAGTACCTGGGGACCATCCGGCTCGGCCAGGACACGCTGACGGACGACGCCGAGGGCGACATCACCTCGTCCACCGACGCCTCTCGGGTGACCCGGGAGGCCATCGACGCCGGGGTCGCCAAGCTCACCGGCCGGATCATGCAGGTGCCGTCCAAGGTCAGCGCCATCAAGATCGACGGCGTGCGCTCGTACAAGCGGGCACGCGAGGGCGAGGACTTCGAGATCCCGGCCCGCCCGGTGACGGTCTCCTCCTTCGCGGTGTACGACATCAGGGACGCCGTGGCCGAGGACGGCACGCCGGTGCTCGACCTGGTCGTCTCCGTGGTCTGCTCGTCCGGGACGTACATCCGGGCGCTCGCCCGGGACCTGGGCGCGGACCTGGGCGTCGGCGGTCACCTCACCGCCCTGCGCCGCACCCGCGTCGGCCCGTACAAGCTCGACTCCGCGCGCACCCTCGACCAGCTCCAGGAGGAGCTGACCGTGATGCCGATCGCCGAGGCCGCCGCGGCCGCGTTCCCGCGCTGGGACGTGGACGCCAAGCGGGCCAGGCTGCTGCTCAACGGCGTACGCCTGGAGATCCCCGAGGAGTACGCGGGGGTCGGCGCGGTGGCCGTGTTCGACGCCGAGGGCCGGTTCCTCGCGTTGGTGGAGGAAGAGAAGGGCAAGGCGAAGAGCCTCGCCGTGTTCGGCTGAGGCCGAGGCTGCGGCTGAGGCGCAGGCTGAGGCCCGTTCATGCTCGGGCGCCAGCCCGTGGAGCGGCGGTCACGGGGTTTCGTGCCCGCCGCTCCACGGTCCCCCCTCGGTTCCCCCACCCAAGGGTGTATCCATCCGCCCTGCCCTATTCACCCCTTCGGGCAGGCGCTCGGAGTGAACCGAGGGAGCGGAAGGGGGCGCGTTTCTCGCGTGATCTGTCCCGCTGATCATTTCGCGCCTACCGTCGGAGGAAGGATCACGGCGGGGAGGTTCGAGCATGGCGGGACGGGGCCTGCGGACCGGGAACGAGCAGACACCGGACGACGACCGCCGCGCGCGGGACGAGACTCTGGTGCGCGTCTGCGACCTGGCCGGACGTCCGCGCGGCACGGGTTTCGTCGCCGACCACCACGGCACGGTGATCACCAGCCACGAGGCCGTCGACGGTCTGGCCCGCCTCGTGCTCCACGCGCCGGGCGGCCGCAGTTGTGTGGTGACCGCCGACTCCGTGACACCGCTCCCCGAAACCGATCTGGCGCTCGTACGCACCGAGGGCCTCGGCCTCGTCCCGCTTCCCGTCACCGTGCGCGAGCGGGTCGAGACCGGCACGTATGTCCTGATCCCCGCGGGCGGCTGGCGCGAGGCCCGGGTGCTGGGCAGCACCACCGTGACGTACACGGCGACCGATCGCCTCCATCTCCTGGACGAGGCACTGGAGTTGGCGATCGGTACGGCCGGCGCGGACGCGCTCCGGCTGGGCGGCGGGGCGGCCGGGGGACCGGTCCTCGACGCCTCGACCGGAGCGGTGATCGGGGTGCTCGGCACCGCGCTGCACACCGAGCACCGGGCCGCGGGTTTCGCGGTCCCCCTGCGCACTCCCGGCGTCACGGGTCCGCTCGCCGAACTCCTCGACTGCAACGCCACCACCGTTCCCGCGTACGGGGCCGATCTCAATCCGGCAGGCGTACTCGCACTCACGGCGACCTCGGTGGGCTCGGACGGCCCCGGGGCCGCGACCTCCTCGGGCACCGACGGCATGGCGCCCGCCACCGTCGAACGGGCCGCTGTCGTACGGGAGTTCACGGCCTTCGAGAGCGGCCCGGCCGCCGTCCTCGGACTCGTCGGCCCACCCGGCAGCGGCCGTACGACGGAGCTCGCG